>DASWTM010000021.1:0-74746 GCA_036402115.1 Chryseosolibacter sp. | reverse complement strand
ATGATTAGTGTGTTCGCTGTACCCAGATCGATTGCAATGTCGCTGGTGAAGAAGTCGAGAAATCCCATTGAGTTAAAAGAGGCTTTGTGAGTTGGTAAAAAATTTGATGAGGCGAAATTACATAATAATTGCCTTGATTCTGTAGTAAAAAGGAGCGAAAAAACTTACAAGGATAAACTTAACGCCATAACCGTTACAACACAGTTTCAGTAGGTAAGTCATCGAGTAGTTTGGTCAACAGTCGCGCATGGGTTGCGTGTGATGACCAATAGGCAGTAGGCAAAATGCAGTAGGCAAGCTGATGGGAATAACTGGGCAGTATGCAACATCCAATAGCAAGCATAACATGATTTTGCTTCTGCATGAAGAATTCCAATATCAACAACAATAGTCGGAATAGGCTTTGCCTACTGCCAATTGCCTACTGCCTACTTGTACTGGCCTACCGCGTACTTTTTCAGTGCTTGAAATGTCGCGTTCCCGTAAACACCATTCCCATCCCGTGGTTATCGCAGAATGCAATCGAATCCTGATCTTTCACCGAACCACCCGGTTGGATCACCGCGGTAATGCCGGCCTGATGCGCGATCTCCACACAATCCGGGAAAGGGAAGAATGCGTCTGAAGCCATCACTGCGCCCTTTAGGTTAAAACCGAAAGCACCCGCCTTTTCGATGGCTTGCTTCAGGGCGTCAACCCGTGACGTCTGACCGACCCCGCTTGCCAGAAGCTGACCGTTTACGGCAAGGATGATTGTATTCGACTTAGTATGCTTACAGATCTTGCTAGCGAAGAGCAACGCATCAATCTCAGAGGCAGTCGGTGCTTTCTTCGTAACCACTTTAAGGTCTGTCTTTGAGTCTGTCTTCAGGTCAAGATCTTGTTCGATAATTCCGTTAAGGATGCTTTTTACCTGACGCTTCTCTGTCAGTGCCTGCTTTTGGCGAAGGAGCATGCGGTTCTTCTTAGACTTCAGAAGGTCAAGCGCGTCTTTGCTATAGGATGGGGCAATCAGTATCTCAAAAAACAGTTTATTGATTTCTTCCGCGGCAGCGGCATCAATCTCCTTGTTTACGGCTAACACGCCACCGAATGCAGAGATCGTATCAGCCTGAAATGCCTTGAGGTAGGCTTCCTTCACGCTCGCGCCCGTAGCCACGCCACATGCATTGGTGTGCTTGATAATGACGAAAGCGGTCTCGCCTTCGAACTCTTTAACCAGGTTAACGGCCGCATCAACGTCAACGAGATTGTTGTAAGAAAGCTCTTTTCCGTTGAGCTGTTCGAACAAACCGTCCAAATCACCATAATAGATTCCTTGTTGATGTGGATTTTCGCCATAACGCAGCACCCGTCCGTTCTGCAGGCTCTTTTTGTAAACCGGGATGTTGAGGTCTCCGTTGAAGTAATTGAAGATAGCTGTGTCATAGTGTGACGTCACATTGAACGCAAGACCTGCAAAACGCTTCCGGTCGGCCAACTCCGAAGAGCACGCTTTCGACTCAAGCAGCTGCTGCAATTCCTGATATTGTTCACGAGACGACACAATTATTACATCGTTAAAATTCTTAGCGGCAGCACGAATCAGAGAAATTCCTCCGATGTCGATCTTTTCGATGACTTCTTCTTCCGTCCCTCCCTTGGCTACAGTCTCTTCGAATGGGTAAAGGTCCACGATTACAAGATCAAGCGGGCCGATGTTGAACTGACTGGCTTCGCCCAAGTCTCCCTTATGATCTCTTCTATATAAGATGCCACCGAACACAGCAGGATGCAGTGTCTTCACACGGCCACCGAAGATTGATGGATAGCCTGTCAGCGTTTCGACCGCGGTAACCTTGTAGCCCAGCTTTTCGATGAACTCCTGTGTTCCTCCTGTTGAAACAAACTCGACTCCTGACTTCGCCAGGGTGTGGATGATTGGTTCGAGGTTGTCTTTGTAAAAAACTGAAATGAGGGCACGGGTGATTTTCCGATGAGACATGGTGATGGTTATAGTTAGAGGTTATGGGTGATGGGTGATGGGCGATGGGTAATGGGTTATGGGTTATGGGTAATGTCGGACTGATTCGTTGTAGTATTGTGTCGCAGGTTACAGGTTGCAAGGGTGAAGGGAGGAAGCGTTAGATGATGCCTTCGAGGTCGCGTTCCTCGTACTCTTCAAATTCAATGCTGAAGTCATCGGCATCGAGGTAAGCGGGAAAGCGGTCTCTGAATGAAAGGAGCGAGTTAGCGCTCAACTCCAGTGTGCGGTTCGTCTCATCCCCTTCATTGAACCAGATGGCGTCACCCTTCGGACTAATGATTGCAGAATGACCATTGTGTTCAATACCATGCCCATCTTGGCCGATGCGGTTGACTCCAGCCACGTAGCTCAGATTTTCAATCGCTCTAGCTTTAAGGAGAGTGTCCCATGCATCGATGCGTGTAGTTGGCCAGTTGGCGACATACACAGCAAGATCGTATGAAGGTCGCTTGGCAACGTTGTCCCAGCGATTGCGGCTCCAAACCGGGAATCGCAGATCGTAACACACCAACGGACAAATCCTCCAACCTTTCCAGGTCGAAATCAGGAGGCTTTCGCCCGCTGAGTAATTCTTATGTTCATTGGCCATCCTGAAGAGGTGGCGCTTGTCATAAGTTTTGTAATGTCCACCCGGCTCCATCCAAAGCAGCCGGTTGTAATAACGCTCGTGCACGGTAACAATGTAAGAACCCAGAATCAACGCCCCGGTTTGATCGGCCATTTGCTTCATCCACTTGAAAGTCCGCATATTCATATGCTCGGCATACTTATGGGAGTTCATGGTAAAGCCGGTCGTGAACATCTCCGGAAGGATGATTACGTCCGTGGTGTTCCCGATTTGCCAGATTTTCTCTTCAAACATCGCCAGATTGGCCTCGATATCTTCCCAATGCAAATCTGACTGTACCAAGGTTATCTTTAAATCCTGCATAAGACGTAGTGGTTTGTCCCAAAGGATGAATGGGACCGCAAAGAAAGCCAAAAAGTCTCCAGTAGACAATGAGTAGGTCGGAAAAGAAAGTGTCTCGATCTTGATGCAACTGGCTCGCGAGTAGGCAGTAGACAAAATTGCAGTAGGCAAACGCTTGAGATTTGAATTTATTCAACGGTTTGAGAATAGTCAAAACACGGCTTGCCTACTGCCCATTGCCTACTGCCTACTCTCCCCCGCTACAGGCCGCGAAGGATCGTACACGCTTCCAAAAGCGTCTCTTCCTTTTTGGCGAAACAAAATCTCAGCAAACGATTGTCTGTCTTGTCTTTGTAGAAAACTGACACGGGTATAGCGGCAACTTTAAACTTTTTAGTCAGTTCTTCGGCCATTTGAACGTCTGGCTTGTCGGAGATTGAGCGGTACGACATCACCTGGAAATATGATCCATGGCAGGCCAATGGCTCCAGCGAAGAACCTGTGATGTGCTGGAGGAAAAAATTCCGCTTGGCTTCGTAGAACTTTCCAAGACCGAGGTAGTGGTCGGGATTTTTCAGATACTCAGCCAGGGCAAACTGTACGGGTGTATTCACCGCGAAAACGATGAATTGGTGCGTCTTCCTGATTTCGGCTGTGAGGTGCTGGGGGGCCACAACGTAGCCAGCCTTCCAGCCCGTTGCATGGAAGGTTTTTCCGAAAGAGTAAATGCAAATGCTTTGGGACGCAAGGCCCGGGGATGTCAGGGCACTTTGATGTTTATGGCCATCGAAGATCAACCGTTCGTATACTTCGTCACTCAACACCAGGATGTTGTTGGTCAGGGCAATTTTCTCCAGTTCAAGAATGTCATTCGCCTTCAAGACCGCCCCACTTGGATTGTGTGGCGTGTTCACCATGATCATCCGCGTTCGTTTAGTGATTTTCTTTTTTACGAGATCCCAGTCGATTGAAAAATCAGGGTATCGGAGATTGATCTGCACCGGTACTCCGCCATTCAGGCGTATCGCTGGATCGTAACTATCGTAAGCCGGATCGAACAGGATTACTTCGTCACCTGGATTGATGAAGGCCGATATAACAGCAAAAATCCCTTCAGTAGCGCCTGATGTGATGGTGATCTCCGTCTCAGGGTCAACGCTGTGGTTATACGTTTGTTCAATGACGTGAGAAATCTGCTGTCGCAAGGCCGGCACACCCGGCATCGGTGCATACTGGTTGTTTCCTTCCAGCATGAATTTATGAACGAGATCGATGATGGTTTTGTCAATGGAAAAATCCGGAAACCCTTGTGAAAGATTAATGGCCCCGTGTTCGAGCGCCATCTTCGACATGACGGAAAAAATAGACGTCCCTATATCAGGAAGGCGTGACCGAATTTTCATCCATTACTTTTTTGACGGAGCAAGAATTCGATATTCCGTATCAACCTTTCCCTTTGAAATATCGGAGAGTTTTCCTTTCAAAAGTTTTTTCTTCAGGGATGAGAGGTAATCAACAAACATTTTGCCTTCAATGTGGTCGTACTCATGCTGGATGATTCGGGCCTTCATGCCATCGTACTCTTCCTCCTTGAGATTCCACTCTTCATCGTAGTATTTGATCTTCACTTTCTCCTTGCGGGAAATCTTTTCGCGAATGTTCGGTATACTAAGACACCCTTCTTCAAAGTCCCATGGCGTTCCGGTTTCTTCCACTACCTGCGGATTGAGAAACGCCTTCTTAAAATTCTCCATGTCCGGTTCATCTTCGAGGCCGGTACCATCTACAATGAAAAGACGAATAGCTTTCCCGATCTGCGGAGCGGCCAAACCGATACCATTGGCGGCATCCATCGTCTCAAACATGTCCGCGATCAGTTGCTTTACATCGGAACCCTGTGGAATTTCTTTCGCACGCTGTCGTAGAACCGGGTCACCGTACATTACTATAGGATAAATCATGGGTGCAAAGTTAGTAAGGGAATTTGAATGCGTAAAGCATCTGGGTAATGGGCGAGGGGCGATGGGTGATGGGCGATGGGTTATGGGTTATGGGTAATACAGTGGTGTGCAAATTTTGATTTTATTTGACCTGCAATTAGGTGTGCGTTCGCTGTTGAAGGTCCCCATCACCCATTACCTACCCATTACCCATTACCCATTACCTATTCCCATTATCCATCACCCATTACCCATTCCCTAACTTCGCTTCGAACTCATAAAATCCTGCAGAATAATAGTCGCGCTGATCTTATCCACGTTCGCCTTGACTTGGCGGTCTTTCTTCTTCATTCCTCCTGTGATCATCGCGCGCTGGGCAATGCGGCTTGTGAAGCGTTCATCAGCGAGGTGGAGTGGCTTTTCAGGAAATTCTTTTTTTAGCACTTCTACAAAAGAGCGGACCAGCGGAGCAATTTCGGAATCTTCGTTTTTTAAAGTCTTTGGCATGCCGACAACGAACTCATCGACTGGTTCTTTCGCACAGTATTTTTTCAGGAATTCCAGAAGCACAGATGTATCAACGGTGTCAAGCGCAGTGGCAATGATTCGCAACGGATCGGTTACTGCCAATCCTGTTCGTTTCTTGCCATAATCGATTGCCAGGATTCTGCCCATTAATTGAAGGCAGCTTTTTCGAAAAACGACTTGCGCACTTTGTTTTCGATCGCCATTGCTTTCGGAAACAAAATTTCGTTTTCAATTCGGGCGTGTGTGATGAGACTTTTCTCGAATGCCTTTAATTCATTGTAAATAACCTTCACGTGTAAAGGGGCATTCGCATCAAGGCTGTAGTTGCGTGTGATCTTGCGGATTCCTTCCATTTCGTCATCGTGCGCTTCGTGCTCCATGGCAAACTTATGCACTGAATTTTTCTCGAGTAGATAATAAAGTTTTCCCGGAGGGTACGATGACTTCGAAGCCTTTTCCAAGGCAAGAATAAAATGAAAGAGTGTATCTTCTTCTTCGTAAATGTGCTCGATGAAATCTTCAACAAAAAGTGGAAATACAATCTTAAGATCCTTCTCGATGCTGGCAAAATTTTCATTATGTGCACGAAACGTTTCAACAAGACGGGCGATGTAGGGCAGCTTGTGCTTGATGAAAATGAAGTGTGAATGTTTAAGGTACTCGATGATCAGATCAATCGGGTAACTCACCAGTGGCAATTCTGCTTCCTGCGTGTAGCTTGGCGATTCAAGCTCGCGTACAACCTGGTCGGTTCTCAGTCCGCGCTTCTGACAAACCTGCTCAAGTGTGAGTTCGGAATACTCATAAAATTTGATTCCAAAATAAAATAACACGTACGCATGGACGTAGTTTTGGTCTACGAGATCCGCAATACGCCTGTCTTTTAATGCTATTTTACTCATGGCAACCAGTAAATATAAAAAAAGCCGGATTCAAAGGAAACCGTCAGCTTAAACTTATGTGTTGTCATTAAAACAGCACCGCAACTCCGTTTAACCGGCTTTATAAAAAACGAGTTTGTTTAGGAGCCAACAATTATTTTAGCACTCCGTTAGTATTAACTGTTATAGTCGTATCCGAATATGAGTCAAAATTCAAAATATCAAATCCGTTTGCCGATCGTATTGTGTCTTGGGCTGGCGGCCGGGGTTTTCGTGGGGGCAACGCTTAATACGGGCAAGCCATCAGCTGACGTAAATAAAGACGTTCAAAAATTTCGTGAAATCCTCACTCAAATCAAGGAAGAATATGTTGATACCGTTAACACCGGGCGGCTGGTAGACGATGCGATAGCACATATTTTACAAAAGCTCGACCCGCACTCCGCGTATATACCCGCAACTGACAAGGTTGCCGCGAACGAGGATCTCCGCGGAAATTTTGATGGTATTGGTGTTGAGTTCAACATCTTCAATGACACGATTGTTGTCGTGACACCATTAAGTGGTGGACCATCGGAAATGCTGGGAATCCAATCCGGTGACAAGATCATTAAAGTAGATGATAAGAATATGGCCGGCATTGGCGTCAGCACAGCTGATGTAATGAAGGCATTGAAGGGTCCTCGCGGCACGGAAGTGAAAGTGACCATCGAGCGCGGTGAGAAGGAGATCGAATACAAAATTGTGCGGGACAAGATTCCCCAATACTCGGTTGACGTGGCGTATATGGTTGACAATGAAACCGGCTACATTAAAGTGAACCGTTTCTCGGCTACTACATATGATGAATTCCAGGAATCACTTAAAAAGCTTCGCGACAAGGGAATGAAGAAACTCGTTCTTGATCTGCAGGGCAACGGTGGTGGTTACATGAACATGGCAATCGAAATGGCTGACGAATTTTTGTCTTCCGGAAAAGTGATCGTGTCTCAGAAAGGCAAGGAGAGAAAATATAATGCAGAGGCTGTTTCTACAAACAAAGGAAGTTTCGAAACCGGTGATCTGATCGTTCTCGTCAATGAAGGCAGCGCGTCAGCATCGGAAATTCTCGCGGGCGCACTTCAGGATAATGACCGCGCATTACTCGTAGGTCGTAGGAGTTTTGGTAAGGGCCTCGTGCAGTCACCGTTCGACCTTACCGATGGCTCCGAATTGCGCCTGACCATCTCGCGCTACTACACGCCAAGCGGACGTTCGATTCAGAAACCGTACGAAGATGAAGATGAATATTCACGCGATATCATCAGCCGTTACAATCACGGTGAATTCTTCCATGCCGATAGTATTCAATTCAATGATTCGCTCAAATATTCAACGGCCAACGGTCGCACCGTGTACGGTGGTGGTGGTATCATGCCTGATTATTTTGTGCCTCTTGATACCACACTGAACAGCCATTACCTCAACGAGCTGTTCGTTTCAACGGCCATCCAGGAGTATACCTTCAAGTATGCGGAAGATCACAAAAAGGAACTGGAAGAACGAGGTTTCGAAAACTACCTGACGAAGTTCACGGTGACCGAGCAAATGTTGAATGAGCTTGTGCGTGTGGGCGAGCGAAACAAGGTCAAACCCGATCTGAAAGAACTGAACAAGAAGAAAGACTTATTCAAGATTCATGTGAAGGCACAAATTGCACGAAAGATCTGGGGTAACGAAGGCTTCTATCCGGTATACAATCAGACGAATGAAGTATTCCAACAGGCGCTAAAAGTATTCGACAAGATCCCGGAACTTGACCGCAGCAAGATGTAACCTGATGTGAAATAAAATTTACTAATCCCGGCCTATAAGCAACGGCCGGGATTTTTTATTTCGGCAAAAGCGGATTTACAGAACAGCATTTGGAGGTCGTACAAGCCACATGCGAATTGACTATTTTTGAAGACTAAAGCGAATCGTGTATGTACTATTATCGATTAGGAAATATTCCCCCGAAGCGGCACACTCAGTTCCGACAGCCGGATGGATCATTATATAAAGAGGAGTTAGTAAGTTCGGAAGGGTTCTCTGGGATCTATTCAAACCTTTATCACATCAACCCGCCAACACGCATCAAGGCGGTGAAGGAAGCGATACCTTATGGTCCGGAGAAAATAGAAAAATACGATTTGCGTCAGACGCATCTGAACACATCGAAGGTCCAAAAAACAGGCGATGATTATCTGTCGGCACGCAAAGTATTGCTGATGAATAACGATTGCTCTATTTCAATCTGCTCTCCAACGAAGCGCAAGATGGACTACTTCTACAAGAATGCAGAAGGTGATGAAGTGCTTTACATCCACGATGGAAAGGGCGTGCTGATTTCGCAATTCGGAAAGCTTGAAATTCGCCAAGGGGATTATGTCGTTATTCCACGAACCGTCATTTATAAACTTGAATTCGAAGAAGGACCACTTCGCTTACTGATCATTGAATCATCTTCGCCAGTAGAAACTGTGAAGCGCTATCGCAATCAGCTTGGCCAGCTTCTTGAGCATTCACCGTACTGCGAACGCGACATTCGTCCGCCACATGAACTGATCACCGAACGGACAAAGGGCGAGTATCTGATGCAGATAAAGAAGCAAGGTCACCTTCACCAGTACGTTTACGATTACAGTCCACTTGACTTGATCGGATGGGATGGTTTTCTCTGGCCGTATGCGTTTTCCATTCATGACTTCGAGCCGATCACTGGCAGAATTCACCAACCACCACCAGTACATCAGACTTTCCAGACGCACCATTTCGTAATCTGTTCATTCGTACCACGCTTGTTTGATTACCATCCGCAGGCTATTCCTGCTCCGTATAATCACAGCAACATCGACAGTGATGAAGTTCTTTATTATGCTGAAGGAAACTTTATGAGCAGACGAGGCATCGAGCGGGGTTCGTTTACGTTGCACCCGGGTGGCCTGCCACACGGACCGCACCCCGGAACGGTGGAAAAAAGTATCGGTGCAAAAGAAACGCATGAACTCGCGGTGATGATCGATACGTTCCGTCCACTTTACCTGACAACGGATTCGCTGGAGTTCGTTGACAAAAACTATCCGATGAGTTGGACGGATCCGCAGCCGGAGGGCTTTAATGAAATAAATACTCCGTAACGGTTTTTCAACGCGGATCGCAGATTCCGATCGCCTCGAATCGGGAGGCGCAGCGTTGCGGAGTTCGCAGAGAATTTCGTTTGGGAACTTCGCGACCGTACGTTGACTAGTGCTCCTGCGGAGTCGCTTTTCTACGCTTGGTGAAATAAATGATAGTGGCAACGAGAAACATGGCAGCGGCTGCGTAGCAGACGTATTGGATCATTTCTTTGCCATCCTTAGCGAAGAGATAACCGACAATCGTCATTGTGATTGCCTCCAACCCGTAAATGATTCCCTTGAAATGTTTGAGTGTTCGTTCGAAGCGGTGATGGAAGATAGTACCAAAAAGAATGATCAGGCCTATGACGATCAATACCACTGCATATCCCGTCTTTCCCGGTACAGGAAGCTTATCGATGCCCTTCAGCAAAACGACAAACGAGGTAACATAATGACTGAATGTATCAAGAATTGCGACACGTTTCGAAGAACCTGAAGTCATGGGATTGCGTTTCGGGTAAGATACAAACTCGCAAAAAATTTAATTATGTTTAAGAGATGAATGGCCAAAATAAATTATAAGCGATCTTGCTGTCACCCATTACTAAAAGAATACTGCACACATGAATAGTCTTTCAGAAACAATCCAGATCCGCTGGTCAGATATAGATGCCAATCGCCATTTGCGTCACTCCGTATATTACGACTACGCAGCGATGATGAGAATGAACTTCCTTAGCGCGCGCGGACTAACTACGAAGAAACTCGAGGAACTGATGATGGGGCCGATACTTTTTCGCGAGGAAGCAATCTTCAAGCGTGAAATTCTGCTTGAAGACAAGATTACCATTACGGTCGAGCTGGTGAAAACAACGGAAGACTATGGGCGCTGGAGCCTGCGCCATATGTTTATGAAAGGAGATAACACACTTGCGGCCATCCTCAACGTTGATGGCGCATGGATCGATCTCACCAAACGCAAACTCGCTGTTCCCGGTGAATTCATCCGACATATCTTCGAAAATTTCCCGAAGGGCCAGGACTTCCAGATGATAAGCCCAACTCAAAAAAGCTGATGACACAACTGATCGACCTGAGCCACACCATCGAAGATGGCATGATCACATACAAGGGACTTCCCGCACCGGTGATCTGCGACTACCTCAGTCGCGAGAATTCAAAACAGTTCTACGAAGAAGGCACACAGTTTCAGATCGGAAAGATCGAGATGGTGGCGAACACGGGCACTTACGTGGATTGCCCTTTTCACCGCTATGAAGATGGCGATGATTTAAGCCAGGTAGAGCTGAAGCGATTCGCTCACCTTGAGGGCATAGTTGTTCATGCGGATTTCAAAAATGGGATCGAAGTTGGAAAGAAATATTTTGACGGTTTATCGCTGAAAGGCAAAGCAGTGCTTGTCAACACGAACTGGAGCCTGCACTGGCGAACAGAAAAGTATTTTGAGAATCATCCTTTCCTAACCGAGGAAGCCGCTATTTATTTGCGAGACCAGAAAGTTGCCCTGGTTGGAATCGACTCCCACAATATTGACGACACCCGCACCAAACGAAGACCGGTTCACTCTGTCTTGCTGAAAGCGGGTATTCTTATCTGTGAGCACATGTGCAACCTGAACGCGCTGCCGGAGAAATTTATTTTTAATGCAGTCCCACCGAAATTCAAAGGTGTGGGGACTTTTCCGGTGCGAGCGTATGCAGAAGTGCCAAATCCATAGCCACTCCCGCGAGGCGCGGGACCTTCGGCAAGACTCTAAGAACACAAAGGGACACAAAGAAATTACCTGCACATTCTTAGTGCTTCTTAGTGTTCGTGGTGTCTTTGTGGCTAACAACCCAATTTTCAATGACTTGAGGATAGTATTTATGCTCAAGTGCTAAGACAAACTTCGCAATATCTGCAGCAGAGTGATGAGTTTCAACCGGACAACTTTTCTGAAATAGCACCTTTCCATCATCGTAGTGCTCATTCACCAGGTGGATTGTGATCCCAGTCTCTTTTTCCCCCGCCAGTTTTACCGCTTCATGGACGCGATTGCCATACATTCCTTTTCCACCAAACTTGGGCAGCAATGCCGGGTGAATATTGACAATACGATCAGGATATAATTTGATCAGGTATTCCGGCACCAGCCAAAGGAATCCTGCCAACACAATGTGTGTGATGTTCTCCATAGCAAGCTCGTGGACTACTTTGCCTGGTATTTTGTACTCTTCACGTGTGAATGTCACAGCTTTTATCGATGCCTTCTTAGCCCGCTCGAGCACGAACGCGTCCGGATTATTTGACAAGACGAGAGAAACTTTTATCGATGCATGGTTCTTAAAATATTGAATAATTGCTTCAGCGTTGGAGCCGCTACCAGAAGCAAATATTGCAACACGATACTGTGGGGATGGCATGCTATGGCGAAGTAGATTCAATTCAAAGGTTTCATAAAAATGCCATACTTAAAACACCTAGCAGCAGAATGAATTTACAAAAAGTGCTCAGCTTCGAGTAATCTTTCTTGGTGTCTGCCCGGGCGAGCATATAAAACATGATCAACAAGGGTGCAAACAAACACGCGAGAAAATAGTACTCCGGTAAGTCAACAATGAACACATCAAGCAGAACTACTGTGAGTGAAAACGCGAGCAATACACCGTAAATGAAATTCTTAGTTTTCCGCATACCCCAGATGATCGGCAACGTCTTGCAGCCAAAGGTGTCATCCCCTTTCAGGTCTTCCATGTCTTTGATGATCTCGCGGATGAGCGTGATAAAAAACGCAAACGCTGCGTAAATGAAAATAAGCGGGTCTCCGGTTTTATACAGCGCATCAACAATAACGATAGCGAGCGCAGTAAGAAGACTCACCACAAGGTTTCCGATCAGCGGCTGACGTTTTAAATTATTGGAATACCACCACAATAAAAAAGCTGCACCAAAGTTCAGGACGCCAATTTTCCAATTGAGGTACGTGCCGACAGCAACTCCGAAAAGTGAAAGTAGCGTATGGTATAGAATCGCGTAGCGTCTTGTTATACCCTTTCCAATTATAACTCGGTCAGGTTTATTGATCAGGTCGATTTTGATATCATAGTAGTCGTTTATGATGTATCCCGCGGCCGCTATTGACACCGTTGACACGACTAGCAGAAAAAAACGCAGATCGAAAACGTTAGTGGTATCAATAATCATGATAGCCGTAAAGTACTGGGCGAGGGCAAGGATCAACAGATTCCAAACCCGCGTCAGCCGAAGGAAGGAAACTACAAATCGTTTTACGTTGTACGCCTGACCCATATTGAAATCGAAGCGCTAAGTTACTCGGACGGATGGGAAAGGCAATCCTCGGTGGGTAAAAAGAGAATGATGATGAAGAGCCGCAAGCTGCAAGCTTCAAGCTTCAAGTCTGTGCGTGCAAGGCAAAGCGCTTGTACGTATTCAGCGGGGTAATTGGGATAAGGGGTAGCAAGCTTCACACTACAAGCTTCGTGCCTTGAGGAAGAACCCGCTGGCTTGAAGCTTGTAGCTTGCAGCTTGCAGCCAGATTTATATCTTGATGCTAATCATTCCCATCCAGTTCGTACCAGCCTGTGGGAAGTAATAATTTTCCCGGTAGGCCGTTGGGCCGGCCAGGTAGCCCCAGGTGTATCCGTTCGATTCGTAAACTTCATCGAGGATGTTGTTCACAAGAAGACTGAAATTAATTTCACGAACGAATGCCGGGCGCCAGGCGTACGCAAATCGTAAATCATTGATGAAGTATGAATCGATCTGTCGGTTTTCGTTGGATGTGTTGTCCATGTACTGCTTTCCTACAAATTTTGAAAGCAACGAGGCTTCAAAATTCCTGAACGGACTATAGGACAAGGCGGAACCTGCAATCACGGATGGAGAAAACGAAATATCGGTGTTCTCGTATGTGTTCTCCACCACATTGTATTCATCGAAGTTGGCTCCATAATCGTACAGCACTTCCGTAAAGCTAGCAATCTTGTTCTGGCTAAGCGTCACGTTTGCATTCCACGTGAGTTTACGCGAAAGCTTCACTAGACCATCGACTTCAACACCCATGCGGTAACTCTTGTCAACATTCGTGCGAACAGATGCCCCAACGTCATTGATCTCACCCGTGAGCACAAGCTGATTTTTGTAATTCATCAGGTAGTAATTCACCTGAAGTCGGTGGCCTTCACCACTTGTTCTCCATCCGGCTTCAAGGTTACCCATCGTTTCATGCTCGGGAGTCTTTCCCGGGTTGTCGACAAAATCATCACGGACCGGCTCGCGATTCGCGATAGCATAAGAAGCGTAGAGTTGATTGCGGTCATTCACTGAATACGTTAAACCAACCTTTGGGTTGAAGAATGTGTATTGCTCATCGATGTTGAAATCATTCATACGATTATCCAAACCGGCTGCTGTATAGTCGATCGTGCGCACCTGCAGGTCCACGAATCCATTGAATCTTTCGGAAAAATCAAAGTTCAACTTTGAGTAAGCATTGAAGTCTCTTTTGTCCCCAACGTTAAAGTAGTAACGGTGTCCCTGGGGCACGGTCGAAACCTTCGCCCAGATGATCTCGCCAAAATGATCGCCATCGTATCGATTCCATCCTCCTCCAACGACAAGATTCCAATTTGATTTATCGACATTCAACGCGTAGGTAAAGCCATAAAAATCATTGTCGAGCCATCTTCTGCGGATAAGGTCAGTCGATTCAATCAGCGAATCGCCAATCGTGACCGGAGCGAGACCGTAGTCTTCGAAGTCGTTGTCGTAACGAAACTCCTCATAGAAGCCGCGACCAGGCGTGTAATGTAATGCTGCATTTAGATTTACATCCGTGGACAAATTCTGTGAGAAGTGAAATTGGTAGTGATCCTGACGATAATCATCAACCTGGTTTTTGTACGTGTATGGATTGAACGTTCTGCTATCCGAAGTCAACAGGTTTTGAAGTTGCTGGTCATTCCACCCTTCGTTGATGGCAGTTGTCTCCATCGCTTCGACATCATTATTCAGTCGGGACTCCGGTACACCATACCATGCCTGATAGGTTCGTTCGCTTCCACCGAATGTTATGAACTTAAACATGGTGTTGGTACCATAGTATCCGCCAGCGAGGTAGTAGGATTTCAAGTCCGCGAACGCCCGATCGATAAATCCATCCGAAGCAATTCGTGAGAGTCGGCCATCGATCACCCACTTGTCGTTTAACAACCCTGTTCCAAAATTCAGTGAATGCCTTCTCGTGTTGAATGACCCGTAAGCGTTGATCACTTCCGCGTAAGCAACATCATTCCGTTTGTTTGTCTGTAGGTTTACGGTAGCACCAAACGCTCCTGCTCCATTCGTGGAAGTTCCAACACCGCGCTGGATCTGAACGCTCTGAGTCGATGAAGCAATGTCCGGAATGTTTACCCAAAAGGTCCCCATGGATTCGCTGTCGTTGTAAGGAATGCCATTGATGGTCACGTTCACCCGTGTGGCATCGCTTCCGCGGATGCGAACGCCTGTGTAA
The DNA here is from genome assembly GCA_036402115.1 of Chryseosolibacter sp. GTDB lineage: Bacteria > Bacteroidota > Bacteroidia > Cytophagales > Cyclobacteriaceae > Chryseosolibacter. The sequence continues at coordinate 59,788 of DASWTM010000021.1, read as the reverse complement.
CCCACACCCGTTCCTGCGTCCGAAGTGGTGACCACAGAAGGAGTCCAGTTCAAGAGGAAAGGAAGATCTTGACCGAAGTTTTGTTTTTGGAGCTGCTCCTTGTCGATTGATGAGAAAGTCGTTGGTGTTTTCTCGTTCGCACGCGTGGCATTGACAACAACTTCATCGGTGAGAATGGCGATTTCATCCAGCGCCACGTTCAGCTGGACATTGGAGGATACATCAACGGCCTCCGTTTTTTCGCCAAAGCCGACAAACGTGACTTTGACGGTGTACTTCCCAGAAGGAAGATTCGTAAATTCATAATAGCCGAAAGCATCAGTGACCGTTCCCAACTTGTTTTCGGTGATCATGACGGTTGCGCCCGCAAGCGCACGTTGATTTTGAGCATCACGGACAACGCCACTCAACCGGTGCTGTGCCACGGATGTCAGCGCGAGCAACACGAATGCTGCTGACAAAAGATAATTGAACATTTTTTTGTTTTGGTTTAAACCCGCAACACACAGGGGAATGCATTGCTTATGTTTAACCTGTTCCCGCCTGACATTGGCGGGAAACTTGCCTCCCTTCGGCCGCATTATCGGCATCAGGTTCAATGGGTATAATCTCAGCCCGTTATTTTTAGGCACCCCTCAGTAATAAATACCATCCCGATAGCTATCGGGACCAAATTCCAAAAATCAAAGAAATAAGGAATCCGGTTTCAGTGTTACAAAGGTATAGCGGAAAATTTGAATTCAGCAAATCAGCCGGTTCGTTCGCGCCTTTTGTGATGCTTAAAAATCAAGGCGAACGATGTGCAGATCGATGATAATCTGCATATTTGCCTCATGTTCACCGCTGCTGCAAATCAATCGAAATTTGAAATTACTTCATCCGAAAATGGAATCAGCATCAACAACCAGCCCGTTGACTGGAACCTCGTTACGATTTCCGATGGCTACTTTCACATCATCTACAACAATGAAAGCTATCGGGCTGAGCTGGTGAAAGCGGACTATGCTACGAAAACGTTTTCCATCAAGATCAACGGGAAAGTGATCCCCGTGAGCGTGAAGGATCGCTTTGATTTGCTGCTCGAAAAAATGGGGATGAGCGGAGCCTCTGCCAACAAGACGGTTGTGATCAAGGCACCGATGCCTGGATTGATCATTGACCTGAAGGTGAAGGCAGGAGATGCTGTTAAACAGGGTGATCCGCTGCTCATTCTTGAAGCCATGAAGATGGAGAACATCATCAAGGCACCGGGCGAAGGCACTGTTAAATCAGTTAAGGCCAAAAAAGGCGATAGCGTGGAAAAAAATCAGGTTCTGATTGAATTTTGAACCTCGCTATTTTTATTACTTCCCTATATTTGCACAGCTTAAAATTATCCTGCCCGGCTGGGTTTGATAAATTCTGCCTGAATACTACAAAATGAAATATAAACGCATTCTACTCAAGTTAAGTGGCGAGGCCCTGCAGGGAAAAAACAAATCGACCAACATTGATCCGGCTGTTTTGGAGCAGTACAGTGAAGAAATCAAAGCCATCCGCGAAAAAGGTGTTGAGATTGCTATTGTTATCGGTGGTGGAAATATTTTCCGAGGCGGACAGGCTGAAACTCTCGGCATCGACCGCGTTCAGGGCGATTACATGGGAATGCTTGCAACGGTAGTAAACGGAATGGCGTTGCAAAGTGCACTCGAAAGACACGGCATGTACACACGCCTCATGTCTGGAATAAAGATGGAGCAGGTGTGCGAGCCATTTATCAGACGAAGAGCCATTCGCCACCTTGAAAAAGGCAGGATTGTGATTTTCGGAGCCGGTATTGGAAATCCTTATTTTACTACTGATTCTACTGCTGCATTGCGGGCGATTGAGACACAATCAAATGTCGTATTAAAAGGAACACGTGTTGATGGCGTTTACACGGCTGATCCTGAGAAAGTACCAACGGCTACCCGCTACCAACGGCTTTCATTCCAGGAAGCGTACGAAAAAAATCTTAACATCATGGACATGACGGCTTTCACGCTATGCCAGGAGAACAAGCTGCCGATCATTGTTTTTGATATGAATAAAAAAGGAAACTTGTTGAAGGTGGTGAACGGAGAAGAGGCCGGAACATTAATCAGCTAGAATATTTTTTACGTTATGGAAGAACTCGAATTATACCTTGATGAAGCAAAAGACCTGATGAACAAGGCGCTCAACCACGTTGCTGCTGAGCTAACCAAGATCAGAGCAGGAAAAGCGAACCCTTCAATGCTTGATGGTATTATGGTTCCTTATTATGGAGCACAATCTCCGCTGAACCAGGTTTCTTCGATGACAACACCAGACGCGCGCACCATTTTTATCAAGCCATGGGAAAAAGGTCTTATCCATGAAATTGAAAAGGCAATACGTGATGCAAACCTTGGGCTGAATCCACAAAATGACGGACAACAGGTAATCATCAACATTCCCATGCTCACCGAGGAACGCAGACGCCAGCTGGTGAAGCAAGTTGGTGGTGAGTGCGAGCATGGAAAGGTGAGTATCCGCAGCATCCGGAAAGAGATCAACGAACAGCTAAAAAAGATCAAAGGAGTTTCTGAAGACGATGTAAAAAATGCCGAAGAGCAGGTTCAAAAACTTACCGATGATTATAGCGCGCGAATCGATGCCCTTATGAAAAAGAAGGAAGCTGAGATCATGACGGTGTAATCGAGCTCCTTCAAACAATTTATTTCACCTTCGATAAGCTCGCTGACATCAACGTAAACCCCGCCTGATTTGACGAAACTTTATGGTAAGTGGTATGTCACTTATCTTTAACGTTTCTTATTTTCGTTACCTAACCTGAATCCGATGGAAACACTGACCCTGGGACAACGGATCAAATCTACCGCAAAACGAGTGGTGAAGATCCTCCTGACGATCATCCTTGTGATTGGCCTTGGCTTTGTTAGCTTTATGTACTGGGGTGTGTATGATGAAGGCGTGAGAGCAGGAACCATTTTGCGCATCAGTAAGAAAGGCATGCTATTTAAGACGTATGAAGGCCAGCTCAACCTCCAGACGTTCGGGGCACTCAAAGGTGCCAATCCGATAATGGAAGCGTTCGATTTTTCTGTTGAGACTTCCCAGGAAGAAGTTTTGAAACAATTGCAGGAAGTGGCGCTGACGGGGGAACGCGTCAACCTTCATTACATAAAACGTTATACCACTTTCCCCTGGAGAGGCGACACGAAATACTTTATCGTAAAGGTTGAGCGAACCACGCGCTAGAGCAGTTGACATTGAATTGAAGAAAACTACCGTACATGACAAAATTTGCAAGTGACGTAGAAGCAGCAAACAGCCTGGCTTCCTCTTATCAGAAGTTAAAAGCGGAGATATCGAAAGTAGTAATTGGTCAGGATGAGGTTGTTCGGCAGGTGCTCACCGCGATCTTTTGCCAGGGCCATTCGTTATTGGTCGGTGTTCCTGGGCTTGCAAAAACTTTGCTTGTTCAAACCATCGCCACATCCCTTGAGCTTCAATTTAAGCGAATCCAGTTTACACCCGATCTGATGCCCTCCGATATTGTCGGAGCAGAAACGATGGATCGTGAACGCAACTTCAAGTTTGTGCGTGGGCCTGTTTTTGCTAACATCATCCTGGCTGACGAGATCAACCGGACGCCTCCTAAGACGCAGGCAGCTTTGCTTGAATCGATGCAGGAATATGCTGTGACGATTGCAGGACAGCGTTATGAATTGCCGCGGCCTTTCTTTGTGTTGGCGACTCAAAACCCAATTGAGCAGGAGGGAACTTATCCGTTGCCGGAAGCACAGCTTGACCGTTTCATGTTCAACATCATGCTCACCTATCCTTCTTTTAAGGATGAAGTGAACGTGGTAAAAGCAACCACGAGCGATGAACCCAAAACTGTAAATAAGATATTAACGGGAGAGGAAATCACTACCTACCAGCACCTGGTGAGACGCGTTCCTGTCGCTGATAATGTTGTGGAGTATGCTGTTTCACTTGCCAACAAAACACGCGCGGGAGTTCCTAACGCTTCGGCTATCGCCCGCGATTACCTGGAGTGGGGAGCAGGGCCCCGAGCTTCACAGTATCTTGTCCTAGGCGCGAAATGTAATGCGTTGCTAAACGGAAAATATTCTCCTGACATCGAAGACGTTGAAGCAATTGCAAAGCCTGTTTTGCGTCATCGTATTGTAAGGAACTTTAAAGCAGAAGCGGAAGGCATTTCCGTTGATGAAATTATTGAGCGTCTGATGCGCTAACACTATTGAATTATTTCATCGGTGATCGTAAGATCAGTACCATTCACTGCACTGAAGTATTTTCGCAGCGGTCTCCACGCTGCACCCTGCGTTGGATTTCCCGTAATAAAATCGAAATGCGACTGGCAACACGGATCTTCCATGAATAACCTGGTTACATGCACATTCACGGTAGCACACGCTTCGTTTGGCTGAAAGGAGCAATTGCGTTCATAAACATGATAGGTGGATGCATTCTGGCGGTAGATGATCAGACCTCTGACCCCGGCATCATCATAATAATAAAAACCTCCATCCGTTTTCAGCGAAGTGTATTCCGGCAGATTTAGATTCATATACACCGAACCGAAAGTGAGATATGGAATTGCATCGTCTCGCAGGTCCGGCTTGCACGAACTTGCCTGTATCATGAAAAGAATTAGCAGGGAAACCGTAGCAAGAATCGATTTATTTCGAATAGTCATAAAATCCCTTTCCCGTTTTTCGCCCGTGATGGCCGGCATCTACTTTCTGCTGTTGAATCCTGCTCGGCCTGAACTTCGGATCCTGATGAAAGGAGTTGTACATCGATGAGGTGACAGCAAAATTTACATCTACGCCAATAAGATCCATCAGTTCGAAGGGCCCCATCTTGAAACCTGAAGTCCGAAGCAGCGCATCGATCGTTGGAACACTGGCCACATTTTCTTCCATCAGCTTTAGCGATTCAACATAAAAATGTCTCGCCACCCTGTTAACGATAAAGCCGGGCGAATCGTATGCAATAACGAGCTGCTTTTGAATTGCATGACAGAAGGTTTTAAGAACTTCGACTGTCTCCTCAGACGTCTGCGCGCCTTTCACAATTTCCACAAGCTTCATTACTGGTGCCGGATTGAAGAAGTGCAAACCAGCAAACCGGTGAGTTGCTTTTAAAACTGATGCAATCTGCGTTATCGGAATGGACGATGTGTTTGATGTAAGAATTGCCTCGTCCTTAACGGAAGCTTCAAGCTGTGAAAATATTTTATGTTTTACGCTCAAATTCTCCACCGCAGCTTCAATGATCAAGTCACATTGAAGTGCATCAAGACTGGCAACGGTGGAAATGCGCGCAATAGTCTGTGACCGGTCTTCGGAGGATATTTTATTTTTCTCAACAAGCGATTGAAGGGATGTCGATATTTTGGTAACCGCACTTTCCACCAGGGAAGGCTGAATATCAAATAACAGAACCGAGAAGCCCGCGCTGGCACACACCTGAGCGATTCCCTGGCCCATGGTGCCGGCACCGACAATTCCGACTGAGCGTATTTGTTTCATCATGCAATTCCCTCGGAATGGAATTGACGCAGGAAGCGTACGTCATTTTCAGAATATAATCGAAGATCATTTACCTGAAAGCGGAGTTGTGTAACACGCTCGATACCCATGCCGAAGGCGAATCCTGTGAATTCTTCAGGGTCAACTCCGCAGTTGCGTAGCACATTCGGATGAACCATTCCAGCACCCGCGATTTCCACCCAGCCGCTACGCTTGCACACGACACAGCCTTGCCCTTTGCAGATAAGACAGGTCACGTCAATTTCAGCGCTCGGCTCCGTGAATGGAAAGAACGATGGACGGAGACGTAGCTTGATGTCTTTGCCATACATTTCCTTAGCAAAATGAAAGAGTGTTTGCTTCAGGTCAGCGAAGCTTACGTTGCGATCAACATACAACCCTTCCACCTGATGAAAGAAACAGTGTGCCCGCGCGGAAATGGCTTCGTTGCGATAAACTCGGCCGGGCATGATCGCACGCACGGGAGGCTTCTGGCTTTGTAGTAACCTGATCTGCACATTGGATGTGTGTGTACGCAGCAACACATCACCACCTTCTTCATTTTTTTTCTCAATAAAAAATGTATCCTGCATTTCGCGCGCAGGGTGGTTAGCAGGAAAATTTAGAGCAGAGAAATTATGCCAGTCATCTTCAATCTCAGGACCGTCCGCCACGTTAAAACCAAGTCGCTCAAAGATTTCGATGATACGATTTTTTGTCAGCGTGAGCGGATGAAGGTTCCCTACCTTATATGGGATTGGAGGCAACGTCAGGTCAATATCAGTCTTCACTTCTGTTGCTGACTGCAATTTTTCATTCAACTCAGAAAATCTTGCCTCTGCTGCCTGCTTGAGTTCGTTGAGAATTTTTCCAAACTCTTTTTTCTGCTCTGCCGGCACCTGCTTCAGATTATCAAAAAGCTCAGCAATCGCACCTTTTTTACTGATGTATTTCAGGCGGAAAGCCTCCAGGTCGCTTTTCGTTTTCGCGGTAAAAACCCTTACTTCCTCTAACAGGCTGCTGATTTGTTTGTCCATCGTAAAATCGTCAAGAGGTAAAAATACGAATTGAAAATATATTAGTCCGGGATTTCTTTAACGTCACGTTTTTTCAGGATCAGGCGATCAAGAATGACGCTGAGGATGATCGAACAGATAATCACTCCACTGAGGAAATACACATCGCCAACCGAATTAAGAATCACGGCAACAGCGATAAAGAAAAGCTGGGTTATCCCAAGTATGATTGTCGTTTGACTGTGGGTTTTCCCCAAACGCATAATGGCGTGATGCACGTGACTTTTATCAGGACGAAAAGGTGATTGGCCTTTCGAAACTCTCAGGATAACGATGCGGAGCGTATCGACAAGGGGAATCATGATTATACAGGCACCTGCTCCGATAGTGGCGTTAAATTTAAACGGGTTATCACTTGGCAGGGCGTAGTTTGCGTTCATGAAATGAATAACCATTATAGCGAGGAACATGCCAATTACTAAGGCGCCAGTGTCGCCCATAAACACTTCCGATGGTTCCCAGTTGAAAATCAGGAAAGCCAGTATTGCTCCCAACATAGAGAAGGCAATCACGCCAAAGGTTGTGTCGCCCACCAGAAAGAACCAGATCCCAAACGTCAAAAGCGAAACGCTGGCAATCGAGCCCGCAAGGCCATCCAAGCCGTCAATCAGATTAAAAGAATTGGTGATGACAATAATGGTAAAAACAGTAAGGATATAGCTTGCCGCATCCGGCAGGTTGTAGACACCAAAAAGCCCATAGAACGAGTCGATCCTCAAGTCAAAAAGCGTAACCAATAAAGTAGCCGACATGATCTGGCCGAGCAGTTTAATGTATGGCCTCAACGGAACAAGGTCATCCCGAACACCAATAAAAAATATGATAAAAAGCGCTACCAGGATGAAGCGTATATAGCCAAGACTTGCCAAATCAAGCCAGATGAGACTGGCCACAAAAAAGCCACCGAATATGGCGATGCCTCCCATCGAAGGCGTTACTTTTTTATGAATCTTTCTTCTACCCGGAATGTCTAAAATATTTTTCTTATGGGAATACTTAATAATGACCGGCAGGATCAGAAACGCGATTACGAAAGATGTAATTAAAGCCGCTAGCTGAATGGACATGATACGGGTCTAAAGACGGCAAAATTAAGGAATCTCATGAAAAAAGGTGAGTTTCAGCTAAAGTCTTTGCTATATTTTTCCGTGCCTGTAATTCATTAGCAGTATGTGCAAAAGCCGTCCAATGGATGTGAACAATTTGGCTTCTTTGATTCAATCGAAGATGACACTCACCGAAGTCATTGTCCTGTCATTGCACCAAATGGTCCTTTGTACGGATTACGGCTGCGTACGCGTGATTGTTGGTTGATATGCAATACTTCAAATCAGTGAAAGGTAGATCTAAAGAAATCAAGAACACGCTGCACGATATATGTCTGTTGCTCCGAAGTGATTTCGTAGTAAAATGGCAACCTTACCAGGCAATCGGAGAACATATCCGAGAATGTTAACTGCCGGCCATCATGCAGGCTAGCGTAGTAAGGGCTTTTATGAAGAGATTGATAGTGGAATACGGCATTTATGCCTTGATCTTTTAAATATTCTATTAGCCGGGTTCGTTGCTCTAGCGAATGACAAACGAGGTAAAACATATGATAATTGTTTGTCGCATACGGAGGTTGATACGGAAGTCTGAAGTACCCCGCTTTCTCGCCTGCAGTCAGCTGACGCCAATAGTTTTCCCAAATGAGCTTTCTTCTTCGCTGAATCACATCAAGATGCTCAAGCTGTGAAAACAAGAATGCAGCAATTATTTCTGAAGGTAAGAATGAACTCCCTACATCAACCCAATTATACTTATCCACCTCGCCTCGGAAAAAAGCAAGTCGATTGGTACCCTTCTCCCAGATTTTCTCGGCCCGATCCACGAGCCGCTCATCGTTGATCACGAGCATGCCGCCCTCACCGGAAATAATGTTTTTGGTTTCATGGAAAGAAAAAGCAGCGATGTGCCCAATGCTTCCGAGTGCTTTTGTATGATAGAAGCTATCAATCGCTTGCGCTGCATCTTCCACGATAAACAAGTTGTGACGTGACGCCACCGCAGCAAGTTTATCCATGTCGCATGAAAAACCTGCATAATGAACAACGATGATTGCCCTCGTTTTCGAGGTCACAAGATCCTCGATGCGATCTTCGTCAACACCGGGGTGTTCAACATGGCTATCGGCAAATACAATTTTTGCACCCCTCAGCACAAAGGCATTCGCGGTTGACACAAAAGTGTATGAGGGCATAATGACTTCATCACCGGGCTGAATATTCATCAACAATGCAGCCATCTCCAGGGCATCCGTGCATGAAGTCGTCAGCAGGCACTTTTTGAACCCATAGCGGTTCTCAAAAAACGAATGACATTTTTGAGTAAAGTGGCCATTGCCTGATAGCTTGCGCCTGTTCACGGCCTCCTGAATGTACGCTATCTCGTTGCCGGTAAGAAAGGGTTTGTTGAATCCTATTGGTCTAAAATCTTCCATCCTCAATTGCTAGTCCAAAGCCTGTTTTGCCGTATCCGTTACCATTGTACAACATGTAAAATTTGTTGCGAAAGAAAAAGACATTAGCGTAGCATATCATTTCGCTATCCCACCCATCCTTGGAAACATCGATGCCAGCTCTATCATCCTTCCGATTCCAGGTGAGTCCGTCCATTGATTCGGCATAGCCGATTCGGTAGCCTTTGGTCGCGCGTGATCCACGATAAGAATACCACATGCGGTATAGGCCGTCAATCTTGAGCACGCACGGCCTTGCGATCGCATACTCTTCGGCTCCGTGAAGGTCTATGCATATTTTGTTTGTTCTCGTCCAATTCTTACCGTCCCGTGAGTAGGCGTATTTGATGACGTGATCCATTGTAGTTTCATCTTTCCCCCACGCCAGGTTCGATCCGTACCACATTCTAAACATACCATCTTCGAATAACACAGACGGGTAGGAGATGGAAAAGGGATCTTCATCACTCCTGTCCAACAAAGGAGCTCGTGAAGTTTTGTGGAACAGTCCGGTAGAATTGTCAAGCATCGCAAGCCCAATCGAATTCTGCCATGGCACTGTGATTTTAAGATTCCAGCCCAGATAGAAAATATAGTGGTGTTGCATGACCTCCAGGTAACAACCCATTGCGGCACCGCTATCATCAAAACAACCTGGCGTGCCCGGTTCAATTACCGGTCGTTGTGAAATTTGGGTGACATCAAAGTTGATATCCACATCTGCCCATACAACGTGTGACCTGCTGTATTCATCACGGGTGGTAAAGTAGATACGAAGCAGTGAGTCCGTCAACGGAACGGCAAACGGATTCGCGGCATGTGAGTGCATCCACGAAAACCCGGTGCGTGGAATATCGATGAGTTTAATTTTCTTCCAGTGAAACAAGATCAGAATTTAAGTTCATTACTTTTTTTTGTATACAACGTGCTTTTAGCCGGAAGGTACACTTCCTGCGGGCGGGTATTCTGACTGATGATTGCCCCAGCTCCGATAAGATTTTCCCGAGCAATTCTTATGTTGTTATGAATCGTAGCGTTAACACCGAGGAAGCAATTGGGTTCAATGTGACAGTGCCCCGAGACCACAACATGCGAGCTGATAAAGTTATGATCTTCGATGGTCGAGTGATGGCCGATGTGATTGCCACTCCATAGTGTGACGTTAGATCCAATTTTTACAAAGGGTTGAATTGTGTTGTTCTCGAAGATAAAGCAATTATCACCCGGCTTGTGTTGAGAGAGGTATGTGCATCGCGAACTGATATAGGAGGCCAGCGCATACCCTTTTTGCCGGCCTTCTATATATTTCTGCTCACGAAACTTGTTCATTTTCTTATAACTCACGGCAATGAACAGCTGAAATTCAGCAGGCGGATAGATCCGTTCCACATGTTCGAAGGGCACTACAGGTAACCCTTCAAATGTCTTCTCCGTGACATATGCCTGATCGACCGTAAATCCTTCGACTCGCAATGTTGAGTCGGTATCGAAGTAGTATTTTGCAATCTGTGCAATGTCGCCAACTCCGAAAATTATAAGTTTTTGCTTGTTCACTTTCGCACCAGTATTGTGAATTCGAATAGATTATAGTCGTGCAGGAGTGCTACCTGTTTCGAAAAATTCTTTTTACAGTAATCAAAGAACCAAGCGGGGTCCGGATAGTATAAGTAGCTTTTCTTGCGTTCGTCATCGGAATAGGAAGTAAGCATATTAAAAGAAAACCCTTTTCGCGAAACGGAATTTATCTGCTGAAGGGTTTCTAGTACATAATTCTGCCAGTCTGTTTCAGAACTGTTTTGCCTGACGTTGAAGATTCCGCTGGCAACCGTAAAATCATGTGCACTTATGTTCGAAGCGTTGTCAACCAGCTGAACCGGTTCATTCGCTGTAAGACGTTTTGCCTCCTGCAGCATTGCCGTACTGATATCGTACCCTGTGTACGAAAATTTTTCAAAACGGCTTTTCATGTAGAAATACAAGGCGCAATAACCACATCCAAAATCCAGCAACGAAAAGTTTTCACCACCATCCGCGATTTTCAGCAGCTGAAGGAAGCGTGTGAACTGCGAGTCTTCCGAATTCCAGTCCACACCAGCGGGCACACTCCCATGAGTTCGGATTTTTTCCGAGTAGTAGCGTTCTACCTCGAGCAACAGCTTATCCATAAGCGAAATTAAAGATATTTCATGAATAAGCGGAAGTTGTTCCCGGTATGCATTAACAGATCAACGATACTCACGCCATGCTCGAATGCACCATGGAACTGCGGATATTCGGGATACCCGGTATAGTCGAAGTAATGGACATTAATGGATGATCGAGTGAAAACATTTTCGTCCAGGTAATCTTTGGCGGCCGGGCCAGAATAATAGTCTGTTGCGTTCAATTGCAAACAGAGATTAACGAGTCGCTCAGTTTTATCGCCTTCGAGAACATACTCAGTTGAAAACCGGATTGGTGTAGTGATGCCCATCCAACGACAGATGGATGAGAGAAACCAATAATTAATTTCCGACAAGTTATTGGTTGTGATATTGGTATACAGGGGCTCCAGCAAAGACGAAGCCGTATCGAAATGTGGTGTTTTCCGGTAATTATGAACTATCGTTTTCCAATGTTGCACCGCCCACTCCGCATTTGATGCATACGTCTCATTAATTTTCTGATGATACTTACCCTTGCTTTCCACGGGAATTGTCAGCCACAGGAGACCGTGCGCAGTTTTTATTTTATTCCGGTTGCGCCAGTCCCTGCGGGTGAACTGCATATCATCGTACAACACAACTTCGTCTACGAGGGCTATCGAATCGAAGAACCCCTTCCAGGGAATATAATTCGATTGTGTGATGAGTATTTTCTTCATCGTCAATTAACCCGTTTCTCAACGATATACAGCGGGCGATTTTTTGACTGTTCAAAGATCTTACCAATGTAGATCCCGGTGATCCCAATGCTCATCAGAATCAGGCCGGTCGAAAACATGATTGCAATAAACAAGCTCGGCCATCCTGGTTGGAGACCTTCTGTGAAATATCGGATTACAATCACAATGGAGATAAGAAACGTTAAGAACGAAAGAATAAAACCTCCATAGATGGAGAATTTGAGAAGTTTGTCGGAGTGTGAAGTCCAACCTTGTAGCGCCATCGTCAGCAGTTTCACCATATTGTAAGATGATTTGCCGGAATGACGCGGTCGGTGTTCAACCGGAACATATGTACTGGTAAATCCAACCCATTTCAACATTTGCAGATAAAGTCGGTCGCGGTCCTGAAGCCGAATGATATTATCCTTCACTTTTTTCGTGAACAGGACCATCGATCCGGCATTGACATCGTAACTCCGCTCTGAAAAAAAGCCGAATAATGCATTATAGATCCCTGCGTAAATTCTCTTTCGCAATGTGTGCCTGCGCTTTATTCGTGTAGTAAAAACAATTTCATTTCCCTTGATGTGTTCGTTCATCAGCAAAGAAAGATTAGCAGGATCATCTTGCAGGTCGCAATCTAAAATCAAGATCAGGTCGCCCGATGCTTCACACAGCCCTGCCGTTACTGCGTAGTGTTGGCCGAAGTTCCGGCTTAGCTTGATCCCCTTTACCGAAGGTTCCGTTGCGCAAATCTGTTCAATCCGCAGCCACGACTGGTCCGGACTGCCGTCATCGACCAGAATTATTTCATAGTCTTCAGTAATTTTTGACACGGCAGCTTTGACTTGCCTGACAAGTTCCTCTACTGTCGTTTCAGCTTTGTACACAGGACTAACTACGGAGAATTTAACCATCGATCACAATTTCATTTTGGTAAAACAGACATTGGTTTCAACTCGTCACCCTCGAATCGAAATGCTCTTGAATAAACAATTCCCGGCTTATGACGGTCAAGATCCTTTTCCCAAAGCCTTACACTTGAACTGTTAGATCGGTAAGCCGCGACATGATACCAAACTGTTGAATCAAGCCCAAGATACTCGCGATCATATTTCGCTACCGTGTTGATATATTGAAATCCGGTGCTGTTTGGATTTTCATAAAAAGCTACAAAGTCAGTGGCGTAAATCGCACTTCTTCGATGGGATAGTGTTGTTGCAAAGTACAACACATCGGAATTATGGTTTGTAAAGTTAAGGATATCAAAATTCTGATAATTGAGGCGAGAACCATGCTCATCGACCAGCGGAACAATTTGCCATTCACTGTTGTAGTATCGTGTTACTACGGCCCAATGGTCGCCCATTGACAAATCCGTGCGGTTAAAAACATCGGGAATAATCAGGTAATGCTTATACAACACAAATCGTGTTGCAGCCGGAATAGTTTCCCCCAACACATTCTTAAAAACGCGGTTGACAATTGGAAAATCAACAACGATAAAAAGCACAAATAGAATTCCATACAGGCTATACAACACGGACATCGGCCGTCTGGCATACGTGTCTGGCAAAGGATCCGTCATTGACCCGCGCGACTTACACCTCCAGAAAATCAGAATCCAAAAAAGAATTTCAATTGAGGGCAGATACGATAGGTTGATTAGAAAGAACGAGATGATGAAAAAGATAAATCCCCACACAACAATGAAAATCCGACCCCATCGGAAAAATATTAACGGGATCATTGCTAACTGAAATATTCCCTGAAGCAATCCTCCGCTGGCCGACATAAACGAAAATAGTGCCTGGTTAGAATCCTCCAAATGACGAAACCACGTGTAATGTTTACACAAAAACGAGTTTGTAAGCAGGCTCTTCAGGGTCACACCAGACTTCCAGTAATCATCTTCGAAATGGAATAATGCAGCACCCAGACTAATCAGGGCGTAGAAGAGAAACCCGAGAAAAAAAGCTTTGGTAAGGTCCTCTCGCGAGGGGGTACCAATGATTCCGTAAAGTTGCTGCATGGTTCGACCCACCCAATTTCGCTTCCGCATGAGCAGCGCGTCAAGCGAATAATAAGTACCCTGATTGATAATAACGAGAACAACAAGTGCAAAAATGACGACAATTGAACCGAGGTTGGTAATATGAAGCTGAAGTTCAAACCACCGCATGCAAAAGATGAGTACGAGGGTAACAATTGGCGTGAACAGACCAACAGTAAAAAGCGTGATCGCCATCAAGACAAAAACAGACGTCCAAAAAGTTTCATTTGGACCGTAAAGGACAAATACCGTATGTGATACCTCAGCAAACCTTACGAACATGAATATGCCCAGAATGATTCTCAGCACAGCGGCCTTTTTCAGTTCCTCCTGGACTGCCTGCGCGCCAAATCCTACTTTGTTCAGACGATCGACCAATGACAGCTTCAGCATGTTTATTCCTTTTTATAATTCGAACACGGTTATGAATTTTCCGCCATCGCGTTTTAGTCCCTTCATATAGGAATTAATCCTTACGAGATCCTCCGTCTTTACAATAATATGGGTCCATTGGTTTCCTCTTGCTATGCGTTCACACTGATCTGCAGAAAGCTGGCTGAACACGCACGAGTCATATTGCATGTAACGCAATGCCGGGTTTTCATAGCGCGAACTGTCAATTTGGAGTGTCGTGCGGTCCACCAACGTTGCGTTATAGTATCGCGTATTGTCTGGTAGTGGCGGAAGGGAATCCGGTAAAAATTTTTCACTCGCCATAAAGAGCCGTTCCGGGACATAAACATTGAGAACGTTTTGTGCATATATGGGGCATTCATTCCAGATTCGCCTCTGCAGGAAGGCAGAATAAAGAAAGAATCGCGCAGCACTTTGCGCGGGTGCAGCGATCAGCGCATTTGCCGGAAGTTTGTTGGATAGCGTCTGGTACTCTTCAAGCTCTTCCGTTGGAATCGTGCCGTTAGAAGTAGTGGTGTGATAGACATTCTCAAACGATATCTTCATGGGTGTAAACCCTTTTATCCAGTCAGCCTGAACACCGTACCAAAGACAAAAGCCACAAAGCAAATACGCGGAAAAAAAATTAACGAGCTTTCGCGGAATGTCGGCTGAAAGAATGAAAAGGATGTTCAGCAAAATAGCATTGAACGCGAAATACAGGTCGGAATAGCCTTCGTGCTTCATGACAAAGAACACGAAAAAATTCAACAAGCTGCAGAGCAGAAAGTCCCATCGGATCGCCCGAAGGGTCCTGAAGCTAATAGTGAGTAAAAGCGCAGCAGGTAAATACACTGCTGCCAGCGGAAGAAGCGGATTCCAGGAATTAAAATTCGCAAAATCACGCGTTTCAATTCCGAAAAACACTGCAATAGTTGTATTGGTCTGACTTAAAAAAGCAAAAAGAGCAAAAAAGGCTGGGCAGAAAGCAAACGAGATAAACTCCCGAATGTGCAATTTGAAGAAAGAGGGTTGCCAAACTTTTTTTTGCACGACAAACCGGATGAAGCTGAAAAATTCTAGTGCAACAAAAACGCTCATGAATGAGCCCTTCGCGAAGTAACTGGTAAATGCGTACGCAAAAACAAGTAGAGCGAAATGATGCATGGGCAATGTATGTCGCAAACGATCGGAGATCTGCCAGACGTACAGGCTCGTCACAAAAATCGGCAACGACCAGTAGAACGTAGATGCCGCCTGATTCGAGATGTGAAAATGAAATGCCCGGAACACAGTCCATTCTTCTGCAAAGGAGGTTATGAGCAGGATGACAAAAATTAATAAGCCCGGCAAAACGTAATCATTTGTAATGAACAGCGCAATGCAGATAAAGAGTGTCAACGCAGTCAGGAGGTTTGCCAGCTTAAGCGTTGCAAGCGTATCGATGCCAGCAAAATTTGAGAGGCCAGCCTGAAACATATTGGTTAGCGAGTGATAAATAAAGTAACTGTCCTGATACCAGTGTGGATCCTTTGGAGGAAAATGATTTTTTAATTCAGCAACGAATCCAAGATTCCAGACAACATCAAAGTTTAATGAAACTCCCTCGCCAAACGTACTGGTAAATGCTAATAGCCAATAGGCGAACCCAAAGATTAGTCCAAATAAAAATGTTTTCTCGACAGCGCGCTCTTGATTCTTCTCAAAGAATTGGATTGAGCGTCTCTTTAGCATTACTCCGAGTAGTGCGAGTAACAATGCAGGAATAATGTACTGGAGAATAGTGCTTTGAATGCCTGCCAGTACATTGACCGTGTTGAATACAGCCAGCGAAACCGGAGCATACCCAACAGTGATGAGGGCTAGAGCCCTGCCATTAATGCCTAACAAACGCAGCAAGCAGTAAACAGGAAGCGCACCAATCCCAACAAAGGTGATAAGCCCTGCTGCCAGGGCGGAAAAATCCTGCATAGCTAATGAGTTAAACTTCTAATTTACTGTTTCTCCTTCTCCTTTTTATTAATCAGCGCGGAGAAACTCTTTACCTGCAAAAGTTTCCAAAGATATTTAAAATGGAAGAGGAAGAAGTTGGTTTTGATACCGTTTTTTCGACACGAAGCAAGTGCTTCTTTGTTAATGTCTACAATGCGTGAGAGGCTTCCGGTGCTGATGCCGCCCAATCGCATTCTCACCATGGTGATCGGAAGGTATTTATAGGGAAGAGAATTTACGTATAGAAACCTGGCCATCAGGTCGAAATCAGCTGCGTATCTGAACTGGAGATCGAATTTTCCATATTTTTCATATGCAGTACGCCTCACAAAAAAAGTCGGATGCGGAGGAAGTATGCCGAACTTAAGCCACTGAGGCTTAAAGTGACTGCCATTATAGGTACGGACAACTTTATGTTCTTCTCCGGTCTTAAAGTAAGTAAGGTCACCAAAAACACAGGCTACATCGGCTCCCTCGAATTCACGCATAACGCGGCTAATGATGCTTGAATCAAAATACAGATCGTCCGAATTAAGTATACCTACGATCGAGCCCGTTGTTAAATCAATGGCTTTGTTCATCGCATCGTATAGCCCTTTATCTTTTTCAGACTTGAAAACGGAGATCCTGTCAGCATATTCTTTTATGATTTCCTGCGTGCCATCATTCGATCCTCCGTCCAGCACGATGTATTCGATATTGGGATAGTCCTGAGATAGAACAGAGTCTAAAGTTTCGCGGATAGTAGCCGAACTATTATAACAGACAGTAATAAGACTGATTTTTTCCATTACAAGAGATTAGTCGGCAGTCAAAAGATTGCATGTTGCGATCAACGAAAATGCCTGGTCTTTAAAATTTATAACCGGCAAAAATAATCAAAAATAAAAAACAACAAATAAGAAATTCAGCATGCTTCCGGCCGCACACTTCTGCCTTCATGTCACATCTTTGGCATAACTTGCCGGGAAATTAGCATACCGTGCGCCTGTTTAAAAAAGCTGCTCTTTTCCTTTTGTTTGTCTTTTCGGTAGTGCCGTTTGCTATTGAAGTTGGCGCGTCTGGGATCAGCAGCAACTACTTTTACATTCTCATCTTTCTTCTCCCTTTTACACAATTGCGTCAAAGCCGGGGAGGGCTTATGTTGCTTACGGTTTATACAGTCGTTTTGCTCGCAGGTATTTTCCAGTTTTTCACACACGATTTTTACTACTTTATCCGAAGCTTTGCCAGTTACCTGGTTTTCATCTTCCCGCTGCTGTTCGCTTTTGTCCGACTTGAAGATGTTCACTTCAAGACCTTTAAACAGGCGGTCATCCTGGTATCTCTCTCCTACTCGCTATTGAGCATTTACCAGTTGGCAACCCTGGGTTATGCTGGTGACTTTTTTATGATGAAAAATGAAATTGGATCACAACGATTTGGTTTCGTCATTATTCTCGCGTTTTTCCTGGTGCTTTATGAGGAAGATTACCTTCAACTTAAGCGATTAACCTACCTGGCGATCCTAGGGATCGGCATCATCCTTACCTTTTCCCGATCAACACTGGTGGGGTTCGGGGCTGCTTTCTTTGTGCTGCTCATTCTCGATTTCCGAAGGATCAAAGTGAAATATATATTACTCGGGTTCTTGTTCGGAATCGCCATGTTGGTGGTCTTTAAAGACACGGTAATAGGCGAGATCGCAGATTTCTTTGCTCAGTACACCGCGAACACAAAAACGTATGATCTCAGCAATAAATCCTCATCGGAAGGATACCGGATTTATGTTCTGAAACAAGTGCTTGCCTACATCAAATCTCATCCACTTTTTGGCAGCAGCTATGCCGGGCTCTACCTGCTTTACGATGAGTACAGTGCCACGGGGGCTTCAGCTCATAGCCAGTATAACGATGTGTTGTTGCGCACGGGACTGATTGGTTTTAGCCTGTATTTGTTCGTGTTGTATAGAATGACTCGTTTTTATGCTCGGTATAACCGTGGTGTTTTTTACGGACTGATCGGAATCATTGTGTACGGCTTCTTCCATGAAACTTTCAAATTAGGACACGGCAGTTTCTTATTCGCCTTCTTACTTGGTTATTACCTAAACAAGACTGAAATAAGGTCTCGACAAGCGCAAGAGGAGACGGGTTCAACCGCCATTGCAACCTGATATTGATCGGCCACTCTTATGAGAATAAACAAGATAATCATACTTTTGCCCCTTAAATTAGCCATAACAAAGCATGGAGTTATCTGGAAAGAAGGTCCTCGTTACCGGAGCTGACGGTTTCATCGGCAGCCACCTGGTTGAGGCATTAATCAATCAAAACGCTGACGTTACTGCCTTTTGCTATTACAACTCATTCAATTCCTGGGGCTGGATTGATAGTTTCCCTGAGGATCTCAAAGCAAAACTAAAAATCATAACAGGCGACATCCGTGATGCCGGTAGCGTGCGGACCGCCATGCAGGACGCTGAAGTCGTATTTCACCTCGCAGCCTTAATCGCAATTCCTTACAGTTATTACTCCCCGGAAAGTTATGTTGATACCAACGTAAAAGGAACTTTAAACATACTTCAAGCTGCCAGAGATTATAAGGTGGGCCGCATCCTCGTTACTTCGACTTCGGAAGTCTACGGGACTGCGCGCTTTGTGCCCATAACAGAAGAACATCCAAAGCAAGGACAGTCGCCATATTCAGCAACCAAGATTGGTGCGGACTACATTGCAGAATCTTTTTTTAGAAGCTTCAATCTTCCTTTGACGATCGTAAGGCCGTTTAACACCTATGGACCACGCCAGTCTGCGCGCGCTGTTATTCCAACAATTATTAGCCAGCTACTAAACAATCACCGCGAAATCAAGCTTGGTGCAACTCACCCGACACGCGATCTCCTGTTCGTGAAGGACACAGCCGAAGGATTCATTGCTATCGCCAAATCAGAGAACACAATTGGCGAAGAGGTTAACATTGCAACTTGTTCTGAAATATCAATAGGGGAGCTTGCGCAAAAACTTATTCAACGAATTAACCCGGCAGCAAAAATCATTGAAGATGAGGCGCGCCTTCGGCCGGAGAAAAGCGAAGTTGAACGATTGTTCGGCTCAAATGAAAAGATAAAACGACTAACGGGCTGGACCCCGAGCCACTCACTAGATTCAGGTCTCGACAAAACAATTGAGTGGTTTAAGAATCCGAAGAATCTGGCAAATTATAAATCAACAATCTATAATGTTTGATCAATTCATAGACTTCGTCCGATCGTACTATGGGGAAAAGGAGGGCTTTGTTCCGCTCCATGCTCCACTGTTTGTCGGGAACGAAAGAAAATATGTACTGGAGGCAATTAATTCGACCTACGTTTCCTCAGTCGGGAAGTTTGTTGACGAGTTTGAAGCATCGATCAGACAATATACGGGCGCGAAGTACGCGGTTGCAACAGTAAACGGTTCGGCTGCGCTGCATATTGCTTTGCAACTAGCCGGTGTAAAACCGGGCGACCTTGTGATCACTCAGCCATTAACGTTTATTGCGACATGCAACGCGATTCGATATTGTCACGCTGACCCTCTATTTGTCGATGTTGACGAGGACACATTAAGTTTGTCTGCGAAGCATTTGCAGGCATTCCTTGAAGTGCATGCCGATGTTGAAAAAGGACAGTTGATTCACAAGGTATCCAGGCGAAAGATTACAGCATGCGTTCCGATGCATACGTTCGGTCATCCTGCACGAATGAAGGAGTTGTTGGAAGTATGCGGAAAATTTCAGTTACCTGTTGTTGAGGATGCAGCCGAATCGCTGGGAAGTACATATCATTCCCAGATGACAGGCACTCTTGGTTTGCTCGGTGTCTATAGTTTTAACGGAAACAAAACGATCACCTGCGGTGGCGGTGGCATGGTGGTGACGAATGACGAAACGCTGGGCAAACTTGGAAAACACCTGACAACTCAAGCAAAAAAGCCCCACGCATGGGAATTTGTTCACGACCATGTCGGATACAACTACCGTCTCCCGAATTTGAATGCTGCCATGGCCTGTGCCCAAATGGAACAGCTTAATGCCTTTCTTGAAAGCAAACGTACACTAGCAACACGTTATAAAGCATTTTTCAGCACCTCAGGGATCCGGTTTATTGAACAGCCATCCGGTTCTGAATCAAACTATTGGCTAAACGCAATATTGCTGGACAACAAAGAACAGCGCGATCAGTTTCTTGCCTATACCAATGAGCGTGGTGTAATGACACGCCCTTGTTGGAGGCTGATGCACAAGTTGGAAATGTTTTCCGCTAGTTTCGCTGGTGACTTAACTACTGCCGAGGAGATTGAAAACCGGCTGGTGAACATCCCCAGTAGCCCGATGGTACGAGCACAAGCATAAAAATAGAACAATAACTCACTATGAATGCTGGTAAGCATTTTATTCACCCCGAAGATTCCATCAAGTCAGCGCTTGAACGCCTGAATATCCTTGGAAGCGATTTGACACTCTTCGTCATTGACGACAGCGGAAGGCTTTTAGGAACGATCACAGACGGAGATATTCGCAGGGGGATGCTCAAGGGCATCACACTGGGAGACCGCGTGAAGAACGTAATGCATGTTGACTTCGTGGCATTAAAGGGTGATTTCCGGTTCGAAGAATTGAAAGCGATCCGTGAACGGCTTATCAAGCTAGTTCCCGTGCTTGACAATTCTGGAAAAATCACAAAGTTGATCAACCTTCAGAAAGTCAGGACATACCTTCCGCTCGATGCCGTAATCATGGCAGGAGGAGAAGGCGCGCGTTTGCGGCCAATGACACAAACCACACCCAAGCCGCTGTTGAAGATTGGAGATAAAGCAATTATTAATCACAACATCGACCGGCTTGCACTCTTTGGTGTAGAGAACTTTTATATCACCATCAAATACCTGGCAGAGCAGATTAAAGCAACATTGGGCAACGGAGCCGAAAAAGACATTCGCATTCACTACATCGAAGAGCAGGATGAGCCACTCGGCACGATCGGCTCTGTGTCATTGATTGGTTCGTTTAAACATGATCAAGTGCTCGTCATGAACTCAGACCTTCTAACGAATGTCGATTACGAAGATTTTTTTCTTGAGTTCAAAAACAAGAATGCAGACATGGCCGTTGCTACCATCCCATACCAGGTAAAAATTCCCTATGCTGTCTTGGAAACCAGCCAGGACAATATTGTGGGATTTAAGGAGAAACCCACTTACACGTATTACTCGAACGGTGGGATCTATCTTTTTAAACGAGAAGTACTCGACTTCATTCCAAAAGGAAAGCATTACAACGCTACGGACCTGATGGATTACCTGATCACCAAAGGCAAAAAAGTTATCACCTACCCCTTGTATTGTTATTGGCTCGATATTGGGAAGCCGGATGATTTTCAAAAAGCGCAAGAAGACATTCAACATATAAAATTTTAATGTCTACCCTATTCATAATCCCGGCCCGTGGTGGATCGAAAGGCTTACCCGGGAAAAATATTAAGGAGCTGAGCGGCAAGCCCCTGCTCGAATACTCGATTGACATCGCCAGAGCCTGCACAACGGATGACCATATTTGTTTATCAACTGACAGCGAGGAGATCATAAAGGTTGCTCGGGACTATGGGCTGAATGTTCCTTTTAATCGCCCGGCAGAATTAGCGAGCGATACCGCTGGCACGCGAGAAGTTATCCTGCACGCTCTAGACCATTACAAAAATAAGGGCATGGACTACGATCGCCTTGTTCTTCTTCAGCCGACATCGCCATTCCGAAGAAAGCAAGACATCCTCGAAATGCAACACCTGTTCTCACCTGCGCTGGATCTGGTTGTATCCGTTAAGGAAGCCGATAAGAATCCGTACTTCTCGCTCTTTGAAGAAAACGGTGAAGGGTATCTCACGCTGTCGAAGCCAAGCCAATTCACCCGCAGGCAAGATAGTCCGAAGGTGTACGCTTACAACGGGTCCGTATATGTCATAAACGCACAATCAATACGCAACAGTAATTTTAACCAGTTCACAAAAATCAGGAAGTATGTTATGGATGAAATTCGATCCATCGACATCGACACCGAATTTGATTGGTTGATCGCAAAAACCATAATCGAGAATGGTCTGCATAAGCACGAAGTACCAACAAAGTGATAGAAAAGGATGAAACCATTAAATATTTTATTTCTCGGAGGGGCAAAGCGTGTATCGCTCGCAGAGAGTTTTATTCAGAGTGGCCGTGAACATGGTTTTAATGTTTCAATCTTTTCCTATGAGATGGATAAGAATGTACCGATTTCATTTATCGGAAAAATTATTATCGGCAAGCGCTGGTCTGCACCTGATGTGCTGGAGCACATTGAAGAAACCGTGATCCGAGAAAACATCCATATCGTGTTGGCCAGCGTTGATCCGGGCACTGTCGTGGCCGCTAATTTTAAGAAGTACACAAAAACAAACTGCTTTGTACCTACGCCAGATACTGATCTCTGCACAATCTTCTTCCATAAACAACTCACCTACGATTGGGCTTTAAAAAATAACATTCCGGTTCCCGGTGCGGACATTCGTTTTCCGATGATCGCAAAGCCGGTGAACGGTTCGGCATCAGTAGGCATTTGCAAGCTCCCCGATCAAAAGGCGTTCGAAGAATTTAAGGCAACGCATACGCTAAGCGCATACAATCTCCAGCAGTTTATCGATGGCATCGAGTACAGCGTGGACTGCTATGTCAGCGCGAGAACCGGTAAGATGATTGTTGCTGTTCCGCGCATACGACTCGAAGTGTTGGGCGGGGAATCCATTAAGTCGGTAACGGTTCGCGATGAAAACATCATTGATCTTTCACGACAACTCATCGAGAAAAGCGGTCTGATTGGACCGTTAACAATTCAATTCATTCAGGATAAACTAACGAAAACGAATTATCTTATGGAGGTAAATCCTCGTTTCGGAGGAGCGGTTATGTGTTCAATCGGGGCGGGCGCGGATATCCCGGGAATGCTAATCAGGGACTGGATTGGTGAAAACCTCGCGGAGGAAAACTCCATCTGGAAATCAAATATTTTGATGGTGAGACGTTTTACTGAATTTTACAGAGAGTATAATCCCTAAACTAATGCAAATTATTATCGACCTGGACGGCACGATTTGTACAGAAGAAAAAACCTATAGTCGCTCACTCGCGAAACCGTTGCCCGGTGCGATCGAAAATGTTAACCGATTGTTCAGCGAAGGGCATATCATTATCATTTATTCTGCCCGAACATGGATGGAATACGAAATGACGGCAGACTGGCTAAAACGTCATGATGTGCACTTTCACCAACTTGTAATGGGCAAGCCGGTGGGCGATCTGTGGATCGATGATCGAGCCATCAGTTTTAATGGCTGGGATAACGTTCCCGATCAAATCAGTAAAAAACTAAGAAAGTAAACGAATGAAAAAAGTATTGATCATTGCGGAGGCCGGGGTGAATCACAACGGAAGTTTTGAGTTGGCAAAAAAGATGGTAGACCTTGCGTTCGAAGCTGGCGCTGACATCGTGAAATTCCAAACGGCTATACCTGAACTGGTGATGAGCGCAGCAGCGCCAAAGGCCGAATATCAAAGTAAAAACACCGGCTCTCATGAATCGCAGCTTGAGATGTCAAGAAAAATTCATCTTCCGCTTGAAGCCTACAAAGACCTTAAGCACTACTGTGAAGCTGTGGTTGGAATAAAGTTCCTTTCTACCGCCTTTGACGAAGTGTCACTGGATCTTCTCAACGGACTTGGGATGGACATTTTTAAGATACCTTCCGGTGAGATAACAAATTTGCCCTACCTTGAAAAAGTCGCGAAATTCAACCGCGAGGTGATCCTCTCTACTGGAATGGCGCGCCTTGGGGAGATCGAATTCGCTTTGAACGTTCTCACGAAAAACGGAATTTCCAGGGATCGAATTACGGTATTACACTGCAATACGGACTACCCCACTCCTTACCATGATGTAAACCTGCGGGCGATGAAAACCATTGGCGATGCATTTGGAGTCAGCGTTGGATACTCTGATCACACACAAGGTATAGAAGTTTCGATTGCTGCTGTGGCGATGGGCGCTGAAGTAATTGAAAAACATTTCACCCTCGACAAAAGCATGGAAGGTCCCGACCATATTGCTTCGCTTTCACCACAGGAATTGAAAGACGTAGTGAAAGCAATCCGAAATATAGAGCAAGCCATGGGTGACGGCATCAAGCAGCCTACACCATCGGAGTCGAAGAATATCACGATTGCCAGACGAAGTATACACCTCAGGCATGACGTAAAGGAGGGGGCGGTTCTTACCGAAAAAGATTTGATTATGAAGCGCCCTGGCGATGGCATTTCCCCGATTGACATGAGAAGTGTAGCCGGAAAAAAAGTAAAGAAATCGCTTCCAGCCGATCACAAAATACAATGGACTGATCTGGACTAGGCAGCAAAACGCAATGCCCGCGAAAATGAGAATAGCACTACTGACAAGCTCCCGCGCGGATTACAGCATTTACTACCCGCTGCTAACCGCTATGAAAAATGATGATTCATTTGATGTGGATATCATAGCGTTTGGAACCCACAACTCTCTTTTCTATGGACAAACCTCGCGGCAAATTGAGCACGATGGATTCGCGATTAAGCACAAAGTCGAATCACTCATTCTTGGCGAGTCTCCGCAGGCTGTGGCCGATAGCATGGGCTTGACGATGATGAAATTCTCGCAGATCTGGGCAACCTCACGCTACGATTTATGCCTGACATTGGGCGACCGGTATGAAATGTTTGCAGCGGCATATTCAACGCTTCCCTTCAACATACCGGTGGCGCACATCTCGGGCGGAGAACGAACACTTGGTGCCATTGACAACTCATTCCGCGATGCATTAACGGTACTGTCCAAATATCACTTCACTTCCACCGAACAATATGCTACCCGCGTTGCTGAGATTCTTGGCCATCGCGACAACGTCTTTAATGTCGGAGCACTCAGCATTGACAACCTCAAACGTATGCCCCTGCTCTCCGTCAGCGAGTTCAAGACAAAGTTTAACATCGATCTGAGCATTCCAAGCATCCTGATCACGTTCCACCCCGAAACTGTCTCGTTTGAGAAAAACGAGGACTACATCCAAGAACTAATTGCTGCATTGGACCAGGTGAAGGAGTACCAGCTTATCATCACTATGCCAAACGCAGATACGATGGGAAATGTCATCCGCGAGCACCTCAACGCATTTATTGCGCGGGCAAGTAATGCAATTGGCGTGGAATCTTTCGGCACGATTGGCTACCTGAGTTGTATGAAACATTGTAGCTTCATGCTGGGCAATACTTCCAGCGGATTTGTCGAAGCATCGTTCTTTCCAAAATATGTAATTAACCTCGGTGATCGGCAGAAGGGACGCATTGAAACGCCTAACATTAATACAGTTCCGATTGTAAGAAGCGAGATCCTTAGCGCAATCGGAAAATTTAATGAGATGAAGACATTGCCACCCGTTACGGTCTATGGCGATGGGACAGCAGCCCACAAAATTTTATCTGCACTGAGAAGCACTATTTAAGCAGCGCTATTCGAGAATCTTTCCGAGCATTTCGTGTAGCTCTTTAGCATAGCTGGCTGTGGTCACCTTGCTGATTTGAAGCGTGCCCGCCTCAACCAATCGATCTCGGAGTGCCGGGTTCTCCATCACTCGCGTCATTGCATCGGTAATTGAATCTACCGAACGAGGATCGAATAGCAAGCCTGCATCGCCCACCTGCTCCGGAAGCGCGACCACATTAGAACAGCAAACCGCAGTGCGATTGAGAAAAGCTTCATAGACTGGAATACTAACACTTTCGAACAGACTAGGCATCACCAGGGCATACGCATTCTGATATAGCCCCGGAAGGTCCTCATTATCTACGTAACCGGTATGGATTACACGGTTCTGAAGCTGCAGTTTTGCAACGAGTGAAAAAACGTTTTCAAATTCATCGCGCTTTTTACCCGTCAGCACAAGTGAAACATCGTCAAACCGTTCCGCGATTTTTGCAAACGCCTCAACAAGCCGCGCGTGATTCTTGTGTAGCCAGAATTGAGCTGGGTAAAAAAAGTAGCGACCTTCAATATTATATTTTCTGCGAATCGCGTCCAACTGCGCACGGTCATAGTGCGTTTCTTGCTGCTGCAGCGGGGGCGCAACGATAACGCTGATCTTCTTCGAAGGCACGCCCAGAAATCGTTCGATATCCTTTCGCACAAAATTCGACTCGCAGATTATTCTTGTTGCTCGTTTTGTCAACAGCAAATGAATTTGCTTGCGCCAGATTTTTTGTGCGCGTGAAAAGTTTTCCGGGAAGTAATACTCCTGCACATCATGCAACGTATAAACAAAGGGCTTGCGTGTATGCAAAAGCACAGGCGAGTAGATCGGAGCAAGAATCAGTTCTTCTTGGGGAAAAGGCTCTCTAAACTTTATTCCAGCATAGGCCGCCAATGTCTGCAATGGCCACGTTGAAGGGGAAGCACCAACATATTTCACAGGAAACCCAAAGGAATTGTAGTTGCTGTTATCAGCTTCGGTGTATAAGGTTATCGACCAGCCTTTCATCATGGTGAGAGCCTCCACCATCGAAAGTGTATACTGAAACGTTCCTCCGTTTTCAGGCCTAGACAATACGAGTACTCCAAGCTTTTTCATTTCGATGACAATGTGACAGCACGCTCAAATTCTTTCATCAGGTGAGAAAGATTTCCGTTTGATAAAAAATTCATTTTTGCTAAACCTATTCCGCGGGATTCATAGAGCTGTTGGGCGGCTGGAAATTTTTCAGCATAATTCCCTGCAATTCTTTCAAGGTCTCCCTTTACAATCCATTTGCGCCAGGTCCCGTTGCGGAAGAAGGAGAGACTATTGATTAGCTCGAAGTTGGCATGCCACACAGGAATTCCTGATTCAGCAAGTGCCTGGTAAAGTTGTTCTTTCGCAATTTTTTCACCGTCAATTTTTAATACTGCCTGCGTAAAGGTGACCTCCGAAATATTCCCACCTTTGCCGGTCATGAGGGTGATGCCTTCAAACTTGTTTAAGAACTCCGTAAATCGCTGCACACGCTCGCGGACTTCGGCCAGGTGCGAGGGGTAACCTTTTAGTTGCTCGCGCACCACGGCTGCAACAATTTCAGACATACGGCCATTCCAACTCAATTCAGTAACATCGCGTACTCCGAATTCGGAAGTCCTGTCGCCCCAGTGGCGCATTGCCCGTAATTCGGATGCCAGTGCTGAATCTGCTGTTAGAATCATCCCACCTTCACCACCTTGGATTGGCTTAATGCATCCAAACGAAAAGACACTGGCGTCTCCCCAGCTTCCAGCCATCTTGCCTTGCACCTTCGTCCCAAGGGCAAGACATGCGTCTTCGATGAGCTTCAGCCCTGCTCCATCGGCCTGGGTCCGCAGCTCCTTCATGTTCTCGGGATTCCCCCACATGTGTGTGCCAAGAATTCCGCGTGTTTGTGAATTGGTAGCTCGCTGCACACTGGCACCATCAAGCATAAATGTTTGATCGTTAATATCAGCGAAAACCGGTGTAACCCCAGCGTTCATTACTGCCATCGCGGTGGCCGAACATGTGTCAACTTGATGGATTACTTCATCTCCATGCTGAAATCCGAAAGCACGTAAGGTCATTTGGATGGCCATCCCTCCGCTCCCAACGGCAACTGCGTGAGGAACTCCGACATACTCAGAGAACGCTTCTTCCAGGCGTTCGTGTGCCAGTCCTTTTCCATAAGCCATGTTCCATTGTGAGCTATCAAGAACATCTGCAACAGCTTGCTTTTCATTGGCCAGAAGCCTGGGGTAAACACCCAGTCGTTTGCCAAGAAATCTCTTGCCAAGCCCGACTAGTTTCGCATATAAAACAGGATTGGACTTCTTTAATTTCTGGACGATAGGAATAAGGCGATTGAGCATGTCACGCTTTTTTTCCGACAAATGAATACATCCTCCCTGGAAGTTTCGCGAATTTGATTGCTTCCATACCAATTTTAACAACCCATTTGCGCGGCAAAATCGCGCTTAAGGTTTTCCCTACTGAAGTTGCCAGAATCTTTTCCTGCAACGACTCGGGCGTTTTGGGAAACAAATTTATTGGCGAACTATACGGACTGATTATTTCACAGAGTTCAAACCCGGCTTGCTCGAATGCCGCCTTATATTCCTTCAAGGTAAAGGCATTTTCTCCACCGTAAAGCTGGTGATCCACTTGCGCTTTCAAAAACGCTTCCTTGCTAGACCCATGGTTATCGACAACATGTTCACGGCAACCCAGAAGTATTCCCCCCTTTTTAAGAACACGAAAGTATTCGGAGACCATTTTGTTTAGATCGTACGCGTGATGAAGCCCCTGACGAACGTAAACCACATCAAACGTGCCGTCCTGAAATGGAAGGTTCTCACCAAACGCTTCGACAATAGTTGCCTTGAGAGACGCCTGATCCAGCACAAACTGAATGGCTCCACGTCCGACTGAAGCAGAGGCATCGGGCTCAACAACGGTGACATCAAAACCAGACGATGCAAATGCGTACGTAGCGATGCCGTTTCCGCCTGGAACATCCAAAACCTTTTTTACATTACCAGCGTACTTGCGAATTAGTTTAAGCGTCTCCTGAAACTCTTCACTAGAGGCGAAACGTTTGCAGTTACTGACAAGATCATCTGTCAGATACGCGTTAAAAATAAGCTCCTGATGGGCAGGGTCTTTCCTCAGGATCTGGATAGCTTCTTCCCAGGTGTAAGGGAATTTTTGATTCATTTTTATCGGTTTTAATTTCTGCGCAAGGGTGGCAAAGTGTGATTTCCCTTTGCGAACTATTTTCTTTTAAAGTGGAGAAACACCACACGGTAGTCGCCCAAGGCAATGTTATCAACGGACGTGCTCTTTGAAAACCTTTCAGATATCGGCCCTGTGGGCTGTGTCCGGGGAGATGACCATCCGTCCACCAGCGAATCTATAACCCTCCAATTGCCGAATATGGTCGTAATGGTGGGCATGTCCAGGAACCATGAATTGTTATAAGCAAGTCTGTTCGGGCCCAGGCAAATACTAATAAACAAATCGCCATCCGGCTTGACCACTCGTTCCAGCTGACTGACCAGGTTGGGAAGGCAGTTCGCATCAACCTTATCACCATAGCGTCCCAATCCAACCAGTTGCAGTGCCGCAGATGACGTAAACACATCAAATGTCGAAGGCTCGAACGGTAAGGGGTCGCAAACATCGTGCTTAATATACTTCACTGCAGATATTGAGTCCTTGCAGTCTGCTAAGACCAAGGATGTCACGTCATGCTCAGCAGAGAACATCGCACACATCATCTTGGGACTTCCCACATCCAAAATTTTTTTTCTTCCACCTTTGTTGAGTTTGCTGGCGGTCCAAAAGGCAAATGCATCATAGTGATTGAAGAACTCGGTCGGGTCGGCTGACACGTCACCAACTACTTTAACCGGAATGCCTCGTAATGGATTATCAGCACGCATGGTAGCCATGTAGGCCTTCGCCTTGCTGAACATGAACACCATTTTAGCCTTGCTGGTAATCCTGTTAAATAATGGAAGCGTGTCTTTCATCAGCTTTAATTTTTATCGATTGAATCGTATCGTTTATAATTTTTGATACGGCCAAAACATCTTTCCTTGTTAGTTGAAAATAGGTTGGCAGATTAAGTCCTATCGTTGACTTAGCCAGAGCCGTTGAAGCCGGCTTATCCTGATACATAGGCATTGACGAAATGGTGTAGAAGAACGGTCTTGAATCCACCCCCGCCTTCTTTAAAGCTTCCATAAATTGATTGCGCAATTGTTCTGTGAGCCAATCAATTTCAAGACAAATCAGCCAGTACACATTTTTCGCCCAAGGTGCCTGGTAATTCAATCGGATGTGTTTGTCTGTGTTAATGCCTTCCGAATACCAACGAAACAATTGTTGGCGATGCTCGAGCACTTCGTCTATTCTTTCCATCTGAGCCAATCCAAGTGCCGCCTGAAGATTCGTCATTCTGTAATTGAACCCCCTTTCCGGATGCCAGTATCGCTTTGTCGGACTCATTGCATGATCACGCAACAGCTTTGCACGCTGAAATAATGCGGCATCATTCGTAGTAAGCATGCCACCTTCGCCAGTTGTAATGATTTTGTTTCCATAGAAACTAAAAACCCCAAAATGCGAAAGACTTCCAACGCGCTTTCCATTGCATTCAGCGCCATGCGCCTCAGCAGCATCTTCAATGACGAACAAATTGTGTTGTTTCGCCAACGTATTGATCTCCGACATGTTTGCCGGGTGGCCATACAGGTGTACAGGAATTATGGCTTTTGTGCGTGGCGTTATTGCTTTCTTTATCGCTTCTAACGAGATACATAACGTGTCGGGGTCAATATCAACCAGGACTGGTTTTGCTCCGGTATAAGCAACAGCATTCGCTGTGGCCACAAACGTTAAGTCCGGAATGATAACCTCATCACCGGCAGTAACGCCTAATACTTCCAACGCCAGGTGCAAACCCGTTGTACCATTATTGACTGTGAGAGCATACTTTACATCGCAGAACTTTGCAAATGATGTTTCGAAAAGTTCGATATACTTACCGAGCGATGAAACCCAGCCTGACTTCACGGCATCGGTTACATACTCAAGTTCCTTGTCGGAAATAAAGGGTTGCGAAATAGGATAATAGGTACTCATGCAATCGTTATTAATAATGTTTCTAACCTTCGTAATGCTAAGCGGATTTATGTGACGCTTCGTAAGCGTTATTTTTTTTCAGGTCCTCAAACCTGGCGTATTCAAAAACATCAAGATAACCTCCGCCTGTGGCGTTATAGATCTTGATATTCCGTTTGCGCGCAATGTAATCGAGCGCCCTGTAATTTTTCCAAAGCGTGAGGACTGTCCTTACATCTTCGTCATAGCTCTTTAGTGCTGAAAGCGGTTTGGTGCTGCCCGGTGTTCCCTGAACGATACTGTCTTTGTAAAAGTGTTTATCCATCCCACGGTTTGCTAGCCAGTCATGATCAAAACCCATCAGGTAAATCGGACTACAGCCCATATAAATAGCTTGAGCCAAAGCAAATGCGCTGACGGACTGAAATGACTGTACAACGCCCGTCATGTCAATCTTATGGTTTGGAAGCCCAGCATTTGCGATGTAAAACGTCTGATCCTGCGGCAACAACCCGTGTCGCTTGTTTGCCGCATATCCCCGAAATAACGGAATGAAAAAAATGCTTTTTGTGATTACCGTTTTAAGGTTATCAAAAAATTTCAAACTGTCTGGCTTTCCGTTAAAGAAGTAAGCGTCTGCAATACAATAATAAGTTGGTTGCCAAACCTTCACGGACTCATGTTTATAAAAGCCAGACACAACAAATGTGACTTCATCTCCCAGCCAGCTTATATCCTGATTCGCAAGCGAAGGGCCAGTAACAATTACAAATGCGCGTTTTCCTTTATGCTTGTCCTTAAACTTGGCGTTCCGTTGCAGTATTGCGCGCTCCTCCGGAGTCAATAAAGAAATTCTTTCAAGGCCCCGTGCGAGAAAATGCAAGCGGAGGGCGCATGACTGCAGTACTCTGCTGCATAATTTCAAACCATGGGTAAGTAAGAGCTTTGGGAGCATGCTTTTAATGTGTGGATTTAACAAAAGCTATAGCGTCTTGGATCGAATACACTCTCGCGAACTGCAGAATGGCTACATACAATACCAGCAGTGTTAGCTTAATGACAATGGAAATAATTAAATCCTGGGCAGGAATAGCGAGGGACACCAGATAAATCACAATAGCAATTAAAATCATCGTATTCATCCTTGCAAAGTCATAGCGGATCTGAGAAAATCTTTTGAAAACCACATATGAAATCGCAATGAGGAGTAAATAACTCAACAAAGTGGATAACGCAGCTCCTACCATTCCCGCTTTTGGAATTAGAAAAAGGCTCAAAAATACAGAAAAAACTCCTGAAATGGTTGTTAGGATCGGCAAATATACGGTCTTCCTGGCATAGCTGATCGGATTCACCATAAGTACCCAATACCCGCCTCCCACTACGTGCGTTAAGACAAGGATCGGAACTATACTGGCTGCCTGTGCATAGCCGTTGTCCAACAAGCCTATGATTTCATTGGCGAGCAGCGCTACGGCCAGCCCGCCCACGGTCAAGCACACGATAAGAAGCTTCCCAAAATCACCAAACAATGTTGATGAGATGTTTTCTTTAGCCTTTGCAAAAAAGACGGGCACCCACGCCATATTAACTGCATTAATGACGAGCAAAATAACGGATGCCATCTGGTAGCCAGCGTTGTAAATTCCGAGGTCATCCAGCGATACAAAGCGCTCAATAAAGTATTTGGATGAAAGCTCAATAAGCGAGCCGAAAACAGCATACAGCATGACAGGCACTCCAAAAGTCAATGCAGCACGAACATAGGGAAAATGAAATCGAATGATACTCTGTCGTAGTAAGAAGCCGGTGTAAATCAATGCCATCAAACAATTTGCATATAAGGTGGCCTGAACGCCACCTATACTTCCTGACCGATTAAACACCACCATGACAAACATTAATGCTGTCAGAATTAAAAATGACACTGTTGTAAAAATGCGGTAACCCAATGCCTTGGATTGTGCCTGGAGAAAGGCGAGCGGTACGGTCGAAAAGATCCCAGTAATCCCAATGTAGATTCCATAACGCAAGTAGGGCTCGAACGGAACTCCTTTAAAAATGGAATCAAGGAATAATCCATTGAGCAGTACGAACGGAAGACAAACAAGAGCTGCAAAGACAACTTGAAAAACGAATACCGAAAAAAGAAATTCTCTGAACTGCTCCGTTGAATACTCGACATAGAACCGTGTCACCGCACCATTGAATCCTAACGTAAAAATCGATGTAGTAATTGCACTGAATACCGCAACGCTACTGATAATTCCGTATTCGGCTGTTGTCAGGTAATGCGTATAAATAGGAATTAAAAAAAAGTTACTGCCATTGATTAACAAGCTTGCAGCGCCATAAATGATACTGTGGCTGATTAACTTTTTTCCAATCATACCTGCTTGCGTTTATGCGAAACAAGGCTGATAGAAAAGGTAATGCAAAGGGCCGTAAACATAGGCATGCTGCCCTTGTTTGAGGCAAGCGGACTTTCAGTTAACATTAGCAAAACACAGGAAATCATCAGCGCAAGAAGGGCTGTGTTTCGTTGGTGAAGTGATTGTTTGAACAGGGCGGCAATGAATAGGAAAAATGGTATTGACCCGAGCACACCAAATTGCAAAAGCTCACTGAGGAATTGGTTATGCGGGTGGTTAACGGTATACCCGATTTGTTCTTCAAAAGCAGGATCCCTCATTAGTTCCTTACCCGAAGCCGTTCCGTAACCGAAAAAAGGTTTTTCAAGAAACGCTTTCACTGCCATCCATTGAAAATGATGACGAACGTAATCGAGACTTTTCCCTATGCTTAGGAATAAGACAATGGCGCCCACAATGCTGCCAACTATTAGCACCAGGCCTGCCCGCCAGTAGCGAAAAAGTAAATCTGATTTCGCTAAAAAGGCATAAGTAAGCGCCAAGCAGATAAGCACGATCATACCAATACGCGAGCCGGTGTACACGATAAAAAGGAACGTTATCAGTGAATAGATAACGAGAAAAATCTTTTCAACCTTTGTTTTCGCATCCAGTGCGTAAATGAGGTGAATCCCATAAATGACCATGAGGCTCAGGAAAGAGTAGTGGGCGTAATCCCATGTCAACATGTTCTGCGCAAAGTACCGTGTGTTGATCCAGAACCATTTAGGATGGAAGTGAAAGTAGCTATACTCAGCAAATGACCAGGGTGAGGTTGTGTTCAGGTAAATGCCTAATTGCACAAAAGCGTACACCATCGTCAAAAAACACATCGCGGCAAAACCCCATACACTTATCCGCACAAACGTGCGCGTCTGCGGCAGTAAACTGAACACGAGGGGGATCGCTACCATCGTTGATTCAATTTCCAGTGCGAGCGCAGCATTTGGAAAATTCTCAGCATGGAAAATTGAAATGACACGAACGACATAAGCGGCAGCCAAAAAATAAAAAGCAGGTGACAAAGGCTTAACCTTTTGTCGGGAAACAATCGCCAATCCGAGGGCTAACACACCCAATGCAATTAACGTGTAATTGCTGATTCGCGGTGACAACGGCAGACACATAATGTACGCTGCCAATGCAATCTTTAGCACTGCTTGAAGAGTGATTTCAGCGCGGGAGGGATTCGTATGTTGAGGAATTTCGGTCATGGAGATTGCGCTAAATCACGCAAGGATGAGGAAGCCAACTCAGTGCATACACCCTGAAGTATGCAAACCGTTTCAAAATTTTTCCCGTCAACTGCTTTAACCAGCGAACGGCAGAGAGTGTGGGGTCGTTTCATCCAATCGATTTGGGACGCAAAAATAGCTAAATTTTGCTATTGCGAATGGCGTGAACCAGATCAATCGATTTTCTCGCTTCCCGGATACCAAAACCATTGCCGGCAAGAATTTGCTGGTAACTTTTCGTATGGAGATCGGTGAATCCCTCGGAAAACTCAATTTCCTTTTCCTCAAGCGTCAATGATCGATACGTGCGGACACCTTTTTGCCGAACCGCCTCAGGCACGTCATTCACATCTATGCTCAACATCCATCTCACCCGGGCGCGCTCGAGTTCCAGAAAGCCGCGCGCAGAATTCTGACTCATCGAGCTTACCTCATGTGATTTAACATCTCCGAAGATCCAAATCAACATGTCAAAGAAGTGAATGCCAATATTGGTTGCAATGCCGCCCGACTTCGATTGATCGCCCTTCCAGCTTACATGGTACCAGTTTCCTCTCGAAGTCACATACTGCAGGTTTACATCATATATTTTATCTGCCGGCCCATTTTTAATTTGTTCCCTAAGTGCGATGATAGAAGGATGAAGCCGCAACTGAAGAATGGTGTAAACCTTTTGGCCGGTTTCAGCTTCGATCTCCTGCAAGGCATCCGCATTCCACGGATTGAGTACCAGCGGTTTCTCGCAAATTGCATGGGCGCCATGACGTAATCCAAACCGTATGTGAGAGTCGTGAAGGTAATTCGGTGAGCAAATACTCACATAATCAACTTTACTGCCTTGTCTTTTTAGTTTATCCAGATGACGGTCAAACCGCTCAAACTCCGTGAAGAAATCAGCTGTTGGAAAATAGGAGTCGAGGATACCTACATTGTCAGTTTTGTCAAGGGCGGCCACCAGTATGTTTCCGGTTTCTTTGATAGCCTTCATGTGGCGTGGTGCAATGTATCCGGCTGCACCGATCAACGCAAATCTCTTCATCTTTCAAATCTATTTTTGAGGGCGAATTTATGCCAATTATTCAGGTTCATCGAACGATAGCGCAATCAGTTTTTGTATTCCCTGACAAATTCACTGATTCGACTAAACGCTGCATCTCTATTTTTAAGCCAGGTCAAGAGGGCGCGAAAACGATTGATCATCTGCCTTCCTGAATTCCTCGATACATACGAAGGCAATCCATATGCTGCATTGGTAAGGTCAATAAATTCCCAGGGGTGGAAATATAAATTCAAATATCCGTCAGTTTTCAAGGTTATGGCGCATGCTGCCTGGTAGATGCTAAGTGGACAATTGTGAAATGCAAGCCAAAACAGCGGCATACGCAGAATTGGTGTCACAGATGCTGGCACAATGAAGAGGTTGTTTTTGCGGTGCACCAGCCGCGGCTGAAAGAAATTATTGTATCGCCCCGGCAGATATGTTGGATTCAGCGAAGAGTTGTATTCGTATCCCGCTGTATACAGCAATTCGTTTGACACGGGCTGCATCCGAGGCATGCGAAAGCCAACCACAGGAGTCCCACTTATTTTTTCAAGTTCGAGCCGGGAAGCATGAAGGTCTTCAACCGCAAACCGTGAATGATAATAGCTATGCGATGCAAGTTCGTGCCCGGAATTAATAATGCGCGCAATCTGGTCCTGTGCATGTTGGGCATAAACAACCGTGCTGAAAAAAGTTGCTTTGACATTTTGCTCGGCCAGCAAGTCTAAAATTGCAGCGGTACCAAGCCGTGAGCATTCAATTTGCTGACTCAACGGCAACTGCTTGCCATATTCGAATGGCATATCAAATTCTTCGATGTCAAATGAGAGCAAAATCCTGTTCATGGCATCTTTTCAAACGCTTCTCTCCTCTGCACAGCGTAATTCGTATCCCTGATAAAGTACAACGGTCGTTGCTTTGATTGTATGGCGATTTTACTAATGTATAACCCGAGAATTCCCAGCATTAACATTTGCAGGCTTCCAAAGAAAATGGTCACGATCATTAGTGACGACCAACCGGAAACTGCGCGTCCCATCATATAGCTGATGATGGGATAAGGAATGAGGATTAATGAGAAAAGGAACAACATCATGCCGAGGTATGCCATTAAGCGCAAGGGCTTCACGCTAAACGAAGTGATACCTCGTAGTGCAAGCGAAAGCATCTTCTTAATACTATACTTCGATTCTCCTGCATAGCGGCCTCGTGGCATGTATTCAATGGCGATTTGACGAAAGCCTGACCACTTGACCAGCCCTCTGATAAACAATTCGCTTTCGTTCAACTGCATGAACGCATCAAGGGCGTTGCGACTCATCAGCCGGAAGTCCGCAGTTCCTTGCTCTAAATTCAAATCCGAGAGCCAGTTTAGCAACGAGTAAAAAAAAGATGAAGATTTTCGCTTCAACCATGGAAGATTTTTGTCCTCAGCGCGCGTAGTGTAAACGATGTCAAACCCTTGCTCCCATTTGGTGATCAATTGCAGCACTACTTCAGGCGGGTGCTGCAAATCGCAGTCCATAGAAATAACTGCATCTCCCGCTGATCGGTCCAGCCCTGCTTTCAATGCGTACTGATGGCCGAAGTTTCGTGAAAGTTCAATATAAAAAACAGCGGGATCTCGTGTTGAAAGTTGCTTGATAATCTCAAGTGACCGATCTGTACTTCCGTCATCTACAAAAATGAAATTGTAGTTATAGCGATCGCGTGGAAGAACAGTCTTTAATTCCGCATACAGCTTTTCGATATTGTCGGCCTCATTCCATACGGGAATAACAAATGAAACAATGCGATTTTTTTGTGCAAGTGCCACGGTGCCGGTTGTTTCCAAATTTATCTGCATTTGTAAATCCTAAATGCTTCTGAATTATAAACCTCTTCATAGGGCAGTGTCAAATCACCTTCCCAGCCTCTTAACTTTACAATGAGGAAGTATTTGCAGCCTTTATTAATCAGGTCATTCCTGTAATGCTCGAGGAGGAGGTCATCATTATGCACCAGCCAGCCACGTCTGTGCGCAAAAAACATCGCTGTGCCGTTGGCGTCTTTTCGTCCATTTATTGCGATAAGGTCAGTGCGGTCTGAAACTGTATCCATGATGCCTTCAAGCTGCAGCATGACGCGGATAGGTTCTTTTACCCGGAAGTCGTGAATGCGGTTAGCGATGCCCTCAATCGCCACCACGAGTAATATAGCCATTACGATTTTCGGATTTCGGATTTCGGCAAGACCAACACCTGCAATAAACGCCATCGCGGGGATAACTACGAGTACATAATATTCATTCGACCCAAATGTACCACCTACCTTAAAAATGACTAACCAATGGGCGCAGAACAGTACACCAAAAATTGCAAGTGGTAACCATTTTTTATTTACCACGAGAAGCGTGATGCCGACACACCAGGCACCGAAGCCGGTGTATTTTAAGGCTGTGCCGTAAAACCTTGCAAGCACGTCAGGCAGGTATACGAATGTGTCCTTGATGCCGTCAACGAATGACATCCCCATGAAAAACATCGTGTATCCGTAAGTCTCATTGAGGTAGGGAACCCAGTAATAGTACCATCCAATGACAGCCGACAAAATGACAAGGCCTGCTGCAACAAGTCCGACTTTCCTTTGCGTGATAAACGATCCGAAGAAGACCGGCACGGCCAGTACCGAGAGGATTGGAATAGCAGACACTTTGCTTAACGCACCCGCAGCGCCCAGCAGGAAATACAGTATGAACTGATGCCACTTCCCGTGGTCTAGAAATTCCATTGCATAATAAACGCTGATAATGCACAAAGACGCAGCAAACGTATCAGGCATCGTTTTACGGGAATAGATGAGCCAAAGGGAAACGAGGAGAAGGATAGCTGCATTGAACCCGGCAGCCTCACCAAAATACTTCCGAATTAATTTATAAAAGAACCAGATGCCGAGCGAAGAAACAATCAGATTAATGAGCCTGCCGTACCAGTCGTCAAAACCGAAGAGATCAGCAACGAGCGCTATCAAATAATTAAAGATGGGGAACTCACTTCCTACAATACCTGATTTTTCGCCAGCAACATCTGCCATCGGGAAAAAGATGCTGTTGTCGCGCTCATGAAAATTTCGTGCGATCATGAGCGTGTCTGTTTGCCGAATATTATGCAGCACTTCCAGCGGAGGATGCATAATACCGTAAAGCCGAAGCAGGAAAAACAGAATGATCCAGAACTCGGCTTTCTTCAGCAGGTTCACACTAAAAAAGCGGTTAGTAGTAATCATTGATTATCAGAGATAATAGCGCTCGCGGTGAGCATACCGATCCGCAGTCGCCCGGTCATAAATATGTAATCGCAAGTAGCGAAAAATCAAAAGCAAAGCAAAAAAACAGATCATTTTCAGATGAACATATACCTTTCACAGATATATTGAGGCATGACAGCAACCGTATGGAGTAACTTCTGGAAAAAACAGGATTCATCTACGCACGAGATCATGAAGCTCAGCACATCATATTTTATTAAGAAGATGGATCGCCAGTATTCATTGAAATCCACGGACGCGATTTTCGATTATGGTTGCGGGCCAGGGTTTATGGCTGAGTACCTTGCTGACAAACAAATTAAACTGACTGGAGCAGACATTAACGAAGAGTTTATCCGCGAGTGTAGGGAAAAATTTCCATCCGGAAAGTTTATTGTTGTGACAGAAGATGTAGAAAAAAATCGCATCATCTTAGACACCGAACTGGTTGGCGAAAAAAAATTTGACTACATCATCCTGCTCAGCATATCGCAATACTTTCCAAGTGTGCACGAACTTCAAACCCTGCTTAAACTACTCGCAGGCTATTTGTCATGCGAAGGGAAGATGGTAGTTGCCGATGTAATTCAGCCAACCGGCTCACGAATGTCCGATGGTGTAGCGCTGCTCCTTCACAGCTTTCTGCGGTTCCGACTTCTGGCGCTTGGCAAATTCTTAACCCATATCTTCACTTCAAATTACCGCGACATCTCGAAAGAAACGCAACTACTGGCACTTTCATCTTCCGATATGGAACAAATTGGCGCGTCTCTCTTATTGTCCTGCACAGAGGTGAAGGGATTGACGATGCATCCCGGCCGGACGAGTTATGTGTTCGAGCATCCAAAAATCACTAAATAGATTTTAAGTATCTACACTTTTTATATTTGTCACCTGAGAACCGCATAACCTCAACCTGGCATATGACTGAACGCTGGCCCCTGCTGAAAGATGTACGTTTCTGGATTGTACTTTTCTTCGTGGCGCGCCTGTACGCCATTACGTCTCCACCCCTTGAACTTGCTCACAGCTGGAGACAAACCGATGGCGCAGCAATCGCACGGAATTTCTATGAGATCGATGCAAACATTTTCTATCCAAGGATCGACCTTGCTGGTGACAAAAGCGGAATAGCCGGATCTGAATTTCCTTTGCTGAATTATTTGATTTACCTGTGTTCCGTACTATTCGGTTACGACCATTGGTATGGCAGGCTTATCGTATTGCTCTTCTCATCGATTGGTGCGTTCTATTTTTTCAACGTTATCCGCATGCGCTTCAGTGAAACCCTGGCGTTGACTTCAACGATTTTACTCATGTCGTCATTCTGGTTTTCCTATAGCCGTAAAATCATTCCGGACGTGTTTGCAGCCTCGCTCTGTATCATAGCGTTGTATTACGCTCTTCGATATCTCTTCGAAGGAAAGATTGTTCACCTCCTGCTATTCGTATTACTTGGCTCATTGGGATGTCTGTCGAAAATTATCGCGGCATCATTGCTTACGGTACTTGCACTTCCGCTCTTAGACAAGACGATCGCTCTTCAGCGCA
This sequence comes from Chryseosolibacter sp., assembly GCA_036402115.1. Classification (GTDB taxonomy): domain Bacteria; phylum Bacteroidota; class Bacteroidia; order Cytophagales; family Cyclobacteriaceae; genus Chryseosolibacter. Next base: position 19,086 of record DASWTM010000021.1, on the reverse strand, counting down.
AATTGATCTTGTCACTTGCCTCGGCATTGATCTTTTGCCTGGTTGTGGCGTGGTACTTCTGGTGGGTTCCCCACCTGAATGCAATGCATGGTTCCGGTGCCCACTTCTTTATGGGCATGTCATATGAACAAGGATTTGAAAATATCGTTCGCGACTGGAAGGCTGTACTGAGACGCCTATTCGTATCGCCATTAAAATACGTTGGAGCCGTTGCGTTCGTGGTTTCACTCGTGGTTCTTGTTGCCCGAAAACAATGGCTTATACTCGGAATTTTTAGCTTGCCTTTTCTATCTTACCTGACGATGATCGCAAGGACCGGTTCCTACATGGTTGGAGATCACTACTATATCCTAACGATGATTCCGGCCTTCACATTCCTTGTTGCCTGCGGTGTGGATCAGCTCCCTTTCCGAAAAGCATCTACGTTAGTAATCGTAGTCATTTGCGCTGAAAGTGTTGGCGACCAGTTCTCCGACTTCCGTATCAAAGAACCATTTGCATCGCTGGCCGGCATCGAAGCAATACTTGACACACTTTCAAAACGCAATGATTTGATTATTGTAAACGGAGAACCTGGCAACCCTACGTTCATGTATTTCGCTCACAGACGCGGATGGACTGGCCCGAACAGCGACTTCACTTCTGAATACCTCACGGACAAAATAAATCGTGGAGCAAAATTCCTGGTGGTTGCAAAGAAACTGTATGGGGATGTAAACCTTCATTACCCCATAAGCTACGATTCCGACACCTTCCGGGTGTATAAACTGGTTAACTGACTTTAGTAACCGATCCGTTTTGTAGCCTGTAGGACTCATTGCTTTCCTCACAGACTGCAATGCCTTCGGAATTAAAATTCAGACGCTGACCAAATTCGCTCATCCAGCCGATGTGCCGGGCAGGATTCCCAACAACGAGCGCGTAGTCAGGGACATCTTTGGTGACAACTGCTCCGGCTCCAATAAAAGCATACTTGCCGATGTTATTGCCGCAGACAATTGTTGCATTGGCTCCAATCGTTGCGCCTTTCTGCACCAGGGTTTTGGCATATTGACCTCTGCGATTAATGGCACTGCGCGGATTAACTACATTAGTAAAGACCATGGACGGCCCGAGGAATACATCATCTTCGCATATCACACCGGTATAGATGGAGACGTTGTTTTGTACTTTAACATTCTTACCGAGTATCACCTGCGGTGAAATGACAACATTCTGTCCAATGTTGCAATTCTCTCCAATGACACTTCCTGCCATGATATGGGAAAAGTGCCAGATTTTTGTCCCCGCACCGATCGTGGTACCGGAGTCGATAACAGCTGTGCGATCAGCGAAGTAGTTGGTTTTTCCTTCCATCAGAAGCTGCGAATTATGCGGGAAATATACTCAACTTCCGCTTCGTTCATCTCGGTGTGAATGGGTAAGGACAAAACGGATGCTGACAAACTCTCGGTAATTGGAAAAGTACCTTGCGGATAGGTCGCATTGCGATAAGCTTTCTGCAAGTGAAGTGGGACCGGGTAATAAATCATGGTCGGCACTCCTTTCGATCGAAGGAATTCCTGCAATTTATTCCGGTCACGACCATGAACGGTAATGGTGTATTGATGAAAGACATGCGTGGAAAAAGGAGCACGATACGGGACGGAAAGAAAATCGATTCCGGCAAGGTGTGAATCATAAAGCGAAGCTATCTCATTTCTTTTTTCCGTATAGCGATCCAAATATTTCAGCTTAACGTTGAGGATCGCAGCCTGCAGCGTGTCGAGGCGACTGTTTACTCCTATTATATCGTGATGGTACTTAATGCGCTGACCATGATTGGAAATCATTTTTAATTTTTCCGCGAGTGCAGAATCCCCTGTAAACATCGCGCCTCCATCGCCATAGCATCCGAGATTCTTTGACGGAAAAAAGGATGTGGTTCCGATAACTCCCATGGTACCCGCCTGATGTTGTGATCCATCAGCAAAAGTGTACAGGGCACCGAGTGCTTGCGCTGCGTCCTCGATTACATAGAGATTGTGTCTTTTTGCTATGCGAAGTATTGGTTCCATGTCGGCACATTGACCATAGAGATGTACCGGCACGATCGCCTTGGTGCGAGGCGTGATATTCTCTTCAATCCTGGAAACATCAATATTAAATGTCGCAGGGTCGACATCCACGAACACCGGCTTGAGTTTAAGAAGTGCTATCACTTCTGCGGTTGCCACGTAGGTATGAACCGGCAGAATAATCTCATCACCGGGCACGAGGTCAAGGGCCATCATAGCGATTTGAAGAGCATCTGTACCATTTGCACACGATACTACCTGGCTTCCTCCCGTATAGGAAGAGAGCGCGGAAGCAAATTGCTCTACAGGCTCACCCTGGATGAATGCAGTAGAATCGAGAACCCCAAAGATCGCCTCATCAATCTCAGGCTTGATGGCAAGGTATTGTTGCCTGAGATCAACCATCTTGATTTTTTCCATTTACAAAAATAGGTCTTAAGAAAGATTTCGCAGGCGCTTTTCCCATTGCCATGCGTGACGTAATGAGTCCCCGATGGAGAAGCCAGCTTTCCAGCCCAATTCGCGATTGGCTTTTGTCGGATCGCCAAACACTTTTTCAACGTCTCCCGGCCTTCGTGGACCGATTGTATACGGAAGGTTTACACCTGTTACCTTTATGAATTCCCTCACCAGTTCGAGCACTGAAACACCGATACCCGTGCCAAGGTTGTAAACTTCAAGCATTGACTGATTCTTACTCCGCGAAAGCAATTCCATTGCCTGCACGTGTGCCTTTGCGAGGTCGACAACATGAATAAAGTCACGAATACAACTGCCATCGGGTGTGTTGTAATCATTCCCGAACACGGTAAGTTTTTCCCGTACGCCAGCTGCTGTTTGTGTTATGTAAGGAACAAGGTTGTTTGGCGGGCCCACCGGTAATTCACCAAGCTTACCCGAAGGATGCGCACCGATTGGATTAAAGTACCGGAGCGAGATGATCCGATAGCCCTTGCGATAAACGTCTTCAAGAATTCGTTCACACATTTGTTTGGTGGCACCGTAAGGAGATTCCGCCCGTTTGAATGGTGCATCTTCTGCAACAGGGATGGCATCGGGCTGGCCATACACAGTACACGAAGATGAAAAAATCAAATTGGCGACTCGATTTTCTGCCATTACCTTGAGCAACGTCACCATCGACCCCACATTATTTTCGTAGTACATCAGGGGATTCTCAACCGACTCGCCTACGGATTTATACGCAGCGAAGTGAAGTACACATTCGAACGGACCCTGCTCCGCGAAGACTTTTTGAAGAAAAGATTGGTTGTTGCAATCGCCTTCAAAAAAGTCAGGTGCTACACCTGTTATTTCTTCAAGGCCCTTAAGCAGCGTTCTATCACTCTTTGAAAAATTATCAACTAACACCGCCTGATAACCCGCGTTATGTAGCTCGACCACCGTATGTGCACCGATGTATCCGGCTGCGCCTGTTACCAATACTTTCTTTTGTTTCATTACAGTCTTGCTGTTACCATTGATTTATCAAGTATTCCTTTGACATCGTATACAACAGTTTTGTCATGCCTGATCGCGGACCAATTCATCTCCAGGAATTCCTTATGGCTGACTGCCAGCAGAATGCCATCGTAGGTCTTAGATGGTGACGCAATCATTTGAAGATTGTACTCACTCATTACTTCATCCGGGTCTGCATGGGGATCATAAATCTCTACGTTGGTCCCGAAACTCTGGAGCTCGCGTACCACATCGACCACCCGGCTGTTGCGTATGTCTGGGCAATTTTCTTTAAATGTTATGCCAAGCACAAGCAGGTTTGCTTTGTTAATGGACAGTTCGTTCTTAGACATAAGCTTGATGACCGAATTGGCGATATGAATCCCCATATTGTCGTTTATCCTGCGACCTGACAGAATCACTTCAGGATGATAGCCGAGGCTCTCCGCCTTATACGTCAGGTAGTACGGATCAACTCCAATACAGTGACCGCCCACGAGCCCTGGCTTGAACGGCAAAAAATTCCACTTCGTCCCCGCAGCCTCGAGCACCTCGTGGGTATCGATGCCGATTCGTTCAAAAATCAACGCCAGTTCATTTACAAAAGCAATGTTCACATCGCGCTGGGAATTTTCGATTACTTTGGCCGCCTCCGCTACCTTAATTGATGAAGCCTTATGCGTACCGGCCTTTACAATTCGCTGATAGAGTTGATCAACTCGTGTGGCTACCTCGGGAGTACTTCCACTGGTAACCTTTTTAATAGTTGAAACGCGATGGAGCTTGTCGCCTGGATTGATGCGCTCCGGTGAATACCCGCAGAAGAAATCCTGGTTAAACGTAAGTCCGCTGACTTTTTCCAGCACCGGCACGCAAATTTCTTCGGTGCATCCCGGATAGACGGTAGATTCGTAAATGACAATGTCTCCGCGCTTAAGCACAGCGCCCACTGTTTTGCTCGCGCTTCGAAGGGGAGTTAAGTCTGGGGTCTTATACTGATCGACAGGTGTCGGAACGGTAACAATAAAAATCCGGACATCTTTAAGCTCGGCCGGATCAGACGAGAAAGTCAAATTTTTCGCGCTCAGTAATTCAGCCGGCTCGACTTCAAGGGTGTGATCAAATCCGGACTTCAATTCATGAATACGTTCACTATTAATGTCAAATCCAACCACGTCCATCACTTTGCCAAATTCAACGGCCAACGGCAACCCGACATAGCCGAGACCGATAATTCCTATTTTTTCCATTCGCTCTAACATATCTAATTGCAATCCCACCTCCTTTTAATCAGCAGAAACGTGATTTTGGGGTTAATGAGAAGGCGCAAAAATATGAAGATTAAATTTATTCTGTATTAATTTGCAGTTTATTGTAAAGTAATGGAAAACCCGAAGAACAGCCCACGCCCGTCAGACGATCTTGATTTATCGCAAGTGTTCAACGCCATTGGGCGATTCTTTACACGAATGGGGAACGGAATTCTTTATTTTCTTGCCTCCATGCGCAACTCATTTTTTTCCAATCGCCTGTTCTTTGCCGGTGTTATAATCACCGGATTGGTACTGGGGGTGGTATACTCTGAATTGCTGAAGAAAAAGTTTTACAAATCGACAATGGTGCTCAGCTGTGATTACCTTAACACACAGATCCTCGGAAACACTGTTGAAAAACTGAACCTGCTTTGTCAGGAGCCGGGCCGCGATGGCCTGGCAGACCTTTTACGAATTGATATCGCTACTGCCAAAAATATTCAACGCTTCGAATTTGAGCCATTTGTGTCGGAAGACGATGTGGTTGAAATGGAAGTTCTTAGAACACAGCTTAACACAGTGGTAGCTGAAAAAAAAGATATTGTTGAAAAAGTGCTTGAGAAGCTCTCCATCGATAACAAGAATGCATACGCTATTTCTGTTCAGGTGTACGACCCTGAGATTGTTAAACCCCTTGAAAAGGCACTCGTAAACTACTTCAACAGCAATCCCTACATCAGCAAACGAATTCAAATTACCAGGGAGAATCTCACAAGCAGAAGGGCGAAACTAGTTGCAGAGTCGAATAAGCTCGACAGCTTAAAAAAAGTTATGTACGAGAACTACCAGACGATCGGGAAGACGAGCAGGGGGTCAAACAATGTCATTCTAAGCGATGAACAACTCGCCAATCCGCTTGACGTCTATCAGCAGGATCTGGAATTAAATAAGGAGCTCCTTGAAGTCAATGAAAAACTATTTATCCATCCGGATTTCGAAGTTGTCGATGGCTTTACAAGTTTTAGGGAGCCTGAAAGTGCCGGATTATTCAAAATTGTCATCATTGCTTTTTTTGTTTCTATGGCTGTCGGCTATCTGATAATTGGTGCTTGGAAGTTTGATGCGCTGCTGGCAAAAATCGACACCAAATCGTAGCCTTGCTTCAAGCGGTCAAAATATTATTCATCAAGGAATTTAAGCTAGAGCTTCGGAGGAAATCAGTAATCTCCGGCATCGGGTTGTATTTAGTGAGCCTGATTTTCATTTGCTACATCACCTTTAACTTAAGGAATGCTTCGATATCAGAAGCAACGTGGTCGGCATTGTTCTGGCTCGTGATGCTTTTCTGCGTAATAAATTCTGCGGCCAAGAGTTTTATCAGTGAAAGCAAAGGCATATCGATATATTATTATACCATCGCCTCACCGCAGGCAATTATTGTTTCGAAAATTTTGTACAACACCGTATTGTGTTTCGCGCTGTCATTTGCGGGCTATGTTTTATTCGAACTTTTTATTGACAATCGGGTTGAGGATCAGATTACTTTCATGCTGACACTGTGCCTCACTTCAGTTGGCTTCGCCTCGTCCTTGAGCTTAATTTCAGGGATTGCCGCAAAGGCGAGCAACAGCAATATTCTGATGGCCGTACTGAGCTTTCCGCTAATGATCAGTATACTTTTAATGGCAATAAGAATCACCAAAAATGTCCTCGATGGATTGGACCCATCAGTCAGCCATGATGAATTGTTCAACCTGGTGGCAATAAATTGTATCCTTTCAGGGCTCGCATACCTGTTGTTCCCGTATATTTGGCGCAGCTAAGGAATCACTTTTTCGATTACCCACTCGTTTGCATTATGAAAACCTGGCTTAAAGTAGTTGCTGTTTTGCTTTTATTCTACGTGCATGTTGCCGGAATTCTAAGTGACGTTCCTCGATTACACATCCTGAACGAAACCATTCGCGCCCTGTATTTTCATGTACCTATGTGGTTTGGCATGTGCGCATTATTTGGCGTGTCTGTTTACCATTCGATTGTATACCTGCGCAAACCTAATGTTGACACTGACCGATTGGCTGTAGAACACGCGAACGTGGGATTAGCCTTTGGAATTCTTGGTATGCTTACAGGTATGGTTTGGGCCAATTACGCTTGGGGAAGTCCGTGGCACGGTGACCCAAAGCAAAATGGAGCGGCTATTGCGCTCTTGGTGTATATGGCATATTTCGTTCTGCGTGGGTCGCTGGAAAATGGCGAACAACGAGCAAGGCTTAGTGCGGTATATAATGTATTCGCTTTTGCAGCCATGATCCCACTGATTTTTATCATCCCGCGAATGACAAGCTCAATGCATCCGGGCAGTGGCGGGAACCCAGGATTCAATATGTACGACCTGGATAATCGCATGCGCCCTATCTTCTACGGTGCCGCACTCGCGTGGATACTCGTAGGAGTCTGGATTGCCTCGCAACGCATTCGTCACCGAAGAATCCAAGACCAGTTATCCGAACTAGAATATGAAAAGAATAATTAGCCTCATCGCCTTCTTCACTGCGTTTTTAACGCAGCAGGCTGCATTTGCGCAAGATGCTGAGATGGCCGATGGCATGCGCGCGAATGGAAAAATTTATGTCGTTGTTGCCATTATCTTGATCGTCCTTGTCGGGCTTATCATTTATCTCTTCTTGACGGACCGAAAGCTAACGCGCATCGAACGACAACTCCAGGATACCGTTAAACCAAAACGGGTATAATTTCGTTTTCGCATTAGTCACGTAATTAGCTAACAATGAAGAAATCGCACATTCTAATTTTGATTGTAATCGCCTCGGCTGTTGGCATATTAGTCAGCACAGCAGATGACGCCAGCAGCTACGTGAGTTTCTCTGAAGCCTATCAGCTCGCCTCGAATGGAAAGAAGAATGACATTCATGTTGTTGGAGTATTGAAAAAAGATAACCAGGGAAACGTTATCGGCATTCAGCCGGGTGCGGATCGCGTCTCATTCTCCTTCATCATGGTTGATGACAAGGGTAAAGAACAAACCGTGACGTATAACGAGCCGATGCCAGCAGACTTCACCAAGTCAGAAAAGGTTGTTGTAATCGGGAGTTATGAGGGCGAAGTGTTCCATGCGAGTAAAATCTTGCTGAAATGCCCTTCCAAATATCAGGAAGAAAAAGTTAACGTATAAGCTCCTGCACGGAGTTACCGAAGGGCTCCTGCAAGTTCAGCCTGGTATACCTTTCTTATTCCGTCTTTTAACTTAATCTGATGTGTCCATCCCATCGATCTGAGTTTGGACACGTCCATCAGTTTGCGCGGAGTCCCGTCCGGTTTGGTTTTATCCCAGACAATTTCACCGTCAAATTGAGTAACTTCTTTGATAATCTCAGCCAATTGCATGATCGATACTTCTTCCCCGCTTCCAATGTTTACGAACTCATGCTCGTTGTAATTCAGCATTAGGAACAAGCAAGCATCGGCTACATCATCAACATGCATGAACTCGCGCAGTGGCTTACCACTTCCCCAAACTGTAACAGGTGTCTTTTTGCTTTTTGCTTCATTAAATTTTCGAAGCAGTGCTGGCAAAACGTGTGATGTTTGAAGGTCGAAGTTGTCGTTCGGACCATACAGGTTTGTGGGCATTGCCGAAATGAAGTTGCAGCCATACTGATCACGGTAAGTCTCGCAAAGCTTAATGCCGGCAATCTTTGCGATTGCATATGGTTCGTTGGTAGGCTCGAGGTAACCGCTCAGCAATTCTGACTCCTTCATTGGTTGTGTTGCATTTTTCGGGTAAATGCAGGATGAACCCAGGAACAACAGTTTCTTCACACCCGCCCGATAGCTCTGGTGAATTACATTTGACTCCATCATCAGGTTGTCGTAAAGGAATTCAGCGCGGTATGTGTTGTTCGCGAGGATACCACCCACCTTGGCGGCAGCCATAAAGACATACTCGGGCGATTCATTCTTAAAGAACGATTCCACCTGCTGCTGGTGGCGAAGATCAAGTTCACGACTGGAGAGCAGGATAAGGTTTCCGTAGCCTGACGCCCGAAGCTTCCTTACGATAGCAGAACCAACCATGCCATTGTGGCCGGCAACGTAAATCCTGGAATCCTTATTCATTATTCGTGATATTGGAAAATTTTATGACCGCCTTCGTGCAGGTATTTATCTCTGAGGAATAACTGGTAGTCGCTTTTAACCATATCATCAATTAATGCATCGAGGTCATACTGCAACTTCCAGCCAAGTTTTTCTTTGGCCTTTGTTGGATCACCAATCAAAAGCTCGACCTCCGTGGGCCTGAAATATTTCGGATCGATTTTGATGATCACATCGCCCGGCTTCACCTTAGCATCGTTCTCCACTTTTTCAACAAATCCCACTTCGGAAACTCCCTCGCCTTTAAAGCCAAGTGTAATCCCAAGTTTCTTAAATACCCGAACAATAAATTCGCGTACAGTAGTGGTAATACCTGTCGCAATAACGAAATCATCTGCTGTCGGCTGCTGAAGCATTAGCCACATCGCCTGAACGTAATCCTTGGCGTGACCCCAGTCTCGTTTTGCATCAAGATTTCCCATATGCAACTGCTTTTGCAGTCCTAGTGCAATCCGACATGCGGCTCGGGTGATCTTACGTGTTACGAAGGTCTCTCCGCGCAGAGGTGATTCGTGATTGAAAAGAATTCCGTTACATGCAAAAAGGTCATAGGCCTCACGGTAATTAACTGTGATCCAATAGCTATACAATTTAGCTACCGCATAAGGTGAGCGTGGATAGAACGGTGTCTTCTCGCTTTGAGGAACCTCCTGAACGAGTCCGTACAACTCCGAGGTTGAAGCCTGATAAAATTTGGTTTTTTTCTCCAATCCCAGAATTCTTATTGCCTCTAACAAGCGCAAAGTGCCAAGACCATCAACGTTGGCCGTGTACTCCGGCATATCAAAGCTCACCCGCACGTGAGACATTGCGCCTAAATTGTAAATCTCGTCAGGTTGGACTTCCTGGATTAACCTGATCAGGTTCACTGAATCAGACAAGTCGCCATAGTGTAGGCGAAGCTTAACCTGCTGCTCGTGCGGGTCCTGATACAAATGATCAATCCGGTCCGTGTTGAACAGCGAAGCCCTTCGCTTTATACCATGAACCTCGTAGCCTTTAGAGAGTAAAAACTCCGCTAAATAGGCCCCATCCTGTCCAGTAATGCCCGTGAGTAACGCTTTTTTCATTTCATCAATAAAAGAGGACTGCAAAAATATAACTTTCCAATCTAATTCCAGCATCTGCACCAAAAGAGGTTGCTTTCTTAGGATTTTCGTGTAATTATTTACCAGAAGTTAGCGTTCTGCCAATGAATCGTGATTGATGGAATAATACTGACAGGATCCGATTTCTGTGCTAATTTTGAATCGTTTTTAAGCCGGTAAACCGGCATTTCGCTTTACACTATGCATTATTTTGTTGGTGACCTCGGTCACATGTTCGTTATCACGGCTTTCATTGGCTCGCTTGTTACGGCCTTCTCGTACTTCAAGGCCACTATCACCGAAAACCTCGACACAAAGAAACAATGGTTACTCAATGGACGTGTTGCTTTTTACGCGCATGCATTTTCGGTGATCGGCATCACCGTGACACTGTTTATCATTATTGCGAATCACTACTTCGAGTACCACTACGCGTACAGCTACTCCGATAAGAAGTTACCCACTCACTATCTAATATCTACATTTTGGAATGGCCAGGAAGGAAGTTTTCTGTTGTGGTTGTTCTGGCATGCCGCACTCGGCATCATTCTCATTCACACGAACAAATTCTGGGAAGCTCCTGTGATGACCGTGTTTGCGCTCGTGCAGGCATTCCTCGGCTCGATGATCCTGGGCGTAGTTCTTCCTTACACAGAATTTCGAATCGGAAGCTCGCCTTTCATTTTGTTACGCGATGTGATGCAGCAGGCACCCATCTTCAAATCGAATCCCGAATTTATTCCGAATGACGGAACAGGTTTGAATCCCCTTCTCCAAAACTATTGGATGGTGATTCACCCGCCAACACTGTTCCTTGGCTTCGCTGCTACGCTTGTACCGTTCTCGTTTTGTATCGCTGGCTTGTGGCTGAAACGCTACCGCGAATGGGTTCGTCCAACGTTACCATGGGCACTCTTCGCAGCAGCCGTGCTGGGATTAGGAATTTTGATGGGAGGATATTGGGCCTATGAAACACTGAACTTCGGTGGCTATTGGAACTGGGATCCGGTGGAAAACGCGATCTATGTTCCCTGGCTAATTCTCGTTGCCGCGATCCATACCATGATCACATACAAGAACAGTGAGACAGCCTTGAAGGCTTCAATCATTCTTGTGATCTCGGTGTTTGTATTGATTCTGTATTCAACATTTTTGACTCGAAGCGGAATTTTAGGTGAGTCGTCCGTTCACTCGTTCACGGATCTCGGGCTTTCAGGACAACTCCTTCTCTATCTGCTTTTCTTCCTCGTTATTGCGCTCGTACTCGCTGTGGTTCGGTGGAAAGAAATTCCATCAAGCGAAAAAGAAGTTTCTACTTACTCCCGGGAGTTCTGGATTTTCGTTGGGACGCTTGTATTGTGCCTCATGGGCTTCCAAGTGCTGATGCCGACTTCTATACCTGTGTGGAACTCAATCGTCAAATCATTCGGTATGGCATCGAACATGGCACCACCTGCCGACCAGGTTGGATTCTATACGAAATTTCAATTGTGGTTTGCAGTAGCCGTAGCGTTGCTATCTGCAGTCGGACAATTCTTCTGGTGGAAAAAAATGGATGCGAAAGTGCTGGGCAAGGAGCTATTGACTCCACTCATCATTACAGCCATTTCTTTCCTGGTCATTCTCCAGTTTCTCATCTTCACAGAAGGAAGCGAGTCGATTCAAAAACCTTCTTACCTGGTAATTCTCTTCGCAGGATTGTTCACGATCATCGCGAATGCGAAAATCCTGATATCCCTACTCAAGTCAAGCCCGACACTTTCAGGTGGTGCGGTCTCCCACATTGGCGTGGGAATGATGCTGGTCGGAATTATGTTTTCGTCAGGATATTCGAAAGTTGTTTCGTTGAATAACACAGGAATGCTAATCTCACGCGAGGTAAGCGATGAATTCAACCGCGAAAACCTTCTGCTGTTCGTGAATGAGCCACGCACCATGGCTAATTATAAAATCGAATACCGTGGAGAACGTCTCGAGCCGAGAGACAAAGCAGGTTACGTAAGCATGGATGCCGTTGAACAAACGGATGATCCATACCGCGTGGTCGCGAAGGAGGATATCCTTCACGAGAATGAGCTTCTCTACAAAGCAAAAGACACGTTCGAGATTTTCCCCGAGAACAAATATTTCGAGATCGTCCTTACAAATGCCAAAGGAAAGACGCACACGCTGTATCCTCGGATCCAGGATAATCCAACGATGGGTAACGCTGCCTCTCCTGATATCAAGCGTGACGCAACAAAAGACTTGTATGCACACGTAGTGAGCCGCACACCTTCTGACGAAGTGGAATGGAGTGATACAGAGGAAATGAAGATCAGCGCCAATCAACAGTTCTTCGCCAATGACTACGTTTGTGTTCTTGAAAATGTTGAACGCATCTTCCAGGTAGGAAGCGTAAGTCTTGACTCGGCAGATGTTGCTGTAAAGGCATCGATCACTGTAAAAGGTGAGTATCGCGACTACAAAGCAGAACCGATCTTCATCATCCGCAACCGCATGGTAGGAAGAATTCCCCATGAGATCAAAGACCTCGGTGTGCGCTTGACGCTGATGAATATCCATCCAGAGACTGGTCAGTTCACCGTTGGCATTAACACACGCCAGAAAGATTGGATCGTGCTAAAAGCTTTTGAGAAACCATTCATTAACGTGCTCTGGATTGGAACACTTGTGCTCATGGCCGGATTTACTATTGCAATGGTAAGAAGGATCAGAGAATTCAGGTTGATGAAAGAGAAGGGGCTGGAGTAGGTTGCCGGGGAGCCGGGAGGCCGGGGTGCCAGGCACCTCATTGCGGAACATAGCGTTCCTACCACGTCATTACGGGAAAGAAAGCTGGACACACCTTGCAACAATTAAATAGTTGTCAAAGCCAATTCGTGACAGACTTCATCGTGCTTCGTAGTCGAAGTTATCAGCCAACTTGGTTGGCTTTTACCGCAGGGACGCTATGCTCGCAATGTTACGCTATGGAATTACCGGAACTTGACAAAAAATCTCCATAGACTTGTTTGCATAGACTAGCCCTTGAGAGAAGGGCTGAGAATGAGTTGGCAACAAAAAACCCCGGCATCGCTGCCAGGGTTTTTAAGGTTTAGGTAGAAATTTTATGATTCGTTTCTGCCGTTGCGCAGGTTACTTCTGCTCTTGCTGTAGGCGAAGTAAATCACCAAACCAACAATCATCCAGATCACCGCTACTTGAATAGTTGTAGGATCGAGGTACGCAATCATCGCTGAGCATACGAGGATACCTAAGATCGGCACAAGTGGAACAAGTGGAGTTTTAAATGCACGAGGGATCTCAGGATTCTTCACACGCATGATCCACACACCAACGCACACGAGTACGAAGGCGAAGAGTGTTCCGATACTTGTCAGGTCACCAGCCATGCTTCCAGGAACGAATCCGGCAAACAAACCAACAAACACAAACAAGATCATGTTGGATTTATAAGGAGTACGGAACTTTGGATGAAGTTCTGCAAACACTTTTGGAATCAATCCATCTTTTGACATCGAGTAGAAGACACGTGACTGTCCGAACAACATGGCGAGGATCACGGAAGAGAATCCGGCAAGGATCGCAATACTGATTCCTTTCTCAAGCCATCCGTAACCTTGCATGTACGTCTTGATTGCGTAAGCAACGGATGCTTCTTTTCCGACTGTCTTAAACTCCTGCCAGTTAGCGATACCGGTCAATACATAAGAGAACAACACATAAAGGATTGTACAAACTACGAGTGAACCGAGGATACCAATAGGCATGTCACGCTTTGGATTCTTTGCTTCCTGTGCAGCAGTCGATACAGCATCGAAGCCAATGAAGGCGAAGAACACGATACCCGCGCCACCGAGTACACCAAGCCATCCGTGCTCACGCGCTTCCTCGTGGCCAGGCGTTCCTGCAGGGATTGTGAAAGGCGTATAGTTGTCAGGATTGATGAAACTCCATCCGAGAGCGATGAAGATCAATACGATCGTTACTTTAACAAAAACGATAACCGCATTCAAACCGGCAGATTCAGAAGTTCCTTTGATCAGTACAAGGGTCAGAATTAAAAGGATCAGAAGAGCAGGTGCATTAATGATTCCCTGAGAGACGATTGTATCTCCTGCAAGAATTTCTTCCGTTGATACGTTTGTCATTACACCGTTGATGCTTCTGCTCACCAGGTATTCAAATGGTGAGTGACTGAACGAGAACGGTATTGCACCTCCGAGCAAGTTATTAAGGTATTCACTCCACGCGATGGATACGGTTGCCGCACCGAGCGCATATTCAAGAACAAGTGCCCAGCCGATAATCCACGCTACAAGTTCACCCATGGTGGCGTAAGCATAGGTATATGCACTACCCGCGATAGGAATCATGGAAGCAAACTCTGCGTAACACAATCCCGCGAACGCGCAACCCACCGCAGCGATGATGAAGGAAACAACAACTGCAGGGCCAGCTACTTCACCGGCAGCGGCAGCGGTACGTACGAAAAGTCCGGCTCCGATAATCGCACCAATTCCAAGTGCTACAAGATTACCAGCACCCAGGGTTCGCTTCAGCCCTTTATTAGCATCACCAGCCTGCTCAATCAACTGGGCCAAAGGTTTCTTAATAAACAAACTCATTATCTTCCAGGTTAAGGGTTTAAGTAAAGGTTAAAGTAAATTAATCCCTAAAAGTAAGAAGAATAATGAATTTGGCTAACGACCGTTTTTCAAGAATGAGTTTTTTCTTGTGAACGGAAAAAGAGTACCTTCTTTGGCTTACGCAGGTGTTTCGGAATCTTTTGCAGCGTCAGGACGGGAAGTGGTCGATTCGGGAGCGATTATGCTCTGGTCTGAGGGACTGATTACGCTTGGCGTAGCGTCCGCGTGAACTTCGTCATGCTCATCATGATGCACCTTGAAGAATCTTCGTTGCCAGATGAGGATGATCACCACGCCCACGAAGATGGAAGAATCTGCGATGTTAAATACAGGGCTGAAGAATAGGAAGTATTCTCCCCCTTTGAACGGAACCCATTCAGGTACATAGAATTCGAAAATCGGGAAGAACAGCATGTCGATCACCTGCCCATGGAACCAAGGCGTTGGTGATCCAACGGGATGATTGTTGAGCAGCACACCATAGAACGTACTGTCGATCACATTCCCCACAGCTCCGCCAAGAATTAATGCCATGCACCAGAGGAAGCCGGTGTGCGCATCTCTCGTTGCCATTTTCCAGAGGTAGTAACCAATACCGAACATCGCACCAATGCGGAAGACAGTTAGGGCGAGTTTTCCGAACTCATTGTTCCAGCGAATACCGAACGCCATCCCCGGGTTCAACAGATAGTGAAGTCGGAACCAGTCGCCAATGACGTTGATCTCCTGATGAAGGTACATATGCTCATGCACCAGCAGCTTGGTTGTCTGGTCGATGATAATTACGATTAAAGCGATCAGGAAATATTTGTAGACCTTCATCCGATTCTCAAAAAATGGATTGCTTGACAACCCGGCTATTTTTTAACACTAATTTTAACTTTCAGCTGGAACTCATCCATATCAACATCGGAAGCACCGGAAACCTTCTCCTTTAATTCAAGACTAAGCGCCTGTGTTTCTACACTGATATATTCCTTAAATTCCGTTAGCGCAGCCGTTACAACCTCGCCATCTTTTTCAACTTCAATGCCGATTTTATCGAGCACTTCCAATCCCATGTCTTTACGCAGGTTCTGAACGCGATTGACAAAATCACGTGCAATTCCTTCGCGTTTAAGATCATCGGTGATGTTGATATCCAACGCAACGGTAATGCCTCCTTCGGTAGCAACCGCCCAACCGGGAATATCTTCAGAGCTGATCAGCACGTCCTCCACCGTAAGATCAAATCCGCCCTTCGAAAGTTTTCCGGTCTTTTCAATCGCAGCGATTTCGTCTTTCGTCATTGAGCCGATCACTCCCGAAACTTCCTTCATCTTGGGACCATATTGTTTTCCAAGCTTAGGAAGATTTGGTTTCACCTTCTTCACCACGATGCCGGAGGTGTCGTCAATATATTCAATTGCCTTTACGTTCACCTCGGCAAGGATAATTTCCTCGACCGTTTTTATACGGGTGGCAAACGACTCATCAATGACAGGTAATAAAATTTTCTTCAAAGGTGTACGAACCTTGATCTTACTGTTTTTGCGGATCGAGTGAACAAGTGAGCAGATACGCTGCGCATAGTCCATTGATTTCTCAAGATGTTCGTCAACCCTGTTTGTCTCAGCTTTCGTCAGCTGTGTCAGGTGGATAGACGCAAAACGAAGCGGAGTATTGTTTTTGATCGCTGCCGCGCGAATGTTATCCGTCAGGTTCTTATACAACCAGTCGCTGAAGAACGGTGCGATAGGCGACATCAATTGAGCCGTCACCAGGATACACTCATAAAGTGTTTCGTAGGCCGCTTTCTTATCAGCCGTCATTTCGCCTTTCCAAAAGCGCTTACGATTTAATCGAACGTACCAGTTTGAAAGGTGATCGTTAACGAAATTCTGGATCGCACGTGCTGCCTTTGTTGGCTCGTATTCTTCGTATGCTCTTGTGACTTCGGCCGTCAATGTCTGGAGTTTGGAAAGGATCCAGCGGTCGAGGTTGGTGAGATGCTTCTCGTCACCGAGATTCATTTCATCTTTTACGAATCCATCAATGTTCGCATACAACGCGAAGAACGAGTACGTATTGAGAAGCGTCCCGAAGAACCTGCGTTGGGTTTCCACGATTCCATCAAAATCGAATTTCAGGTTATCCCAAGGTGGAGCGTTTTCAATCATGTACCAACGCACAACATCCGCGCCATACGTTGACAAGGCTTCGAACGGATTCACCACGTTACCTTTGCGCTTCGACATTTTGTTTCCATCCTTGTCGAGGACAAGACCGTTAGAGATGACGTTCTTAAACGCAACACCACCGTTTCCAACTTTTTTGTTGACCGCCTTGATAGCATCGCTTGATTCGCTCAGCATCACTGCAATGGCGTGAAGGGTGAAAAACCATCCGCGTGTCTGATCAACGCCTTCTGCGATGAAGTCAGCGGGATAATTTTGCTCGAAGACGTTGGCGTTTTCAAACGGGTAATGCCACTGCGCATACGGCATGGCACCCGAATCAAACCACACATCGATGAGGTCTGTTTCGCGATACATCGGCTGACCCGATGCGCTGACAAGAATTACCTCATCAACATACGGCCTGTGAAGATCTCCTTTTTCGATTGGAGATTTCTTCATCAATCCCTTCCCGATGGATTTTTCAATTTCTTTATTCAATTGCTCGAGGGAGCCGATACAAATCTCTTCTCTGCCATCCTTGCTTCTCCAGATCGGAAGTGGAGTTCCCCAGTAGCGTGAACGCGAAAGGTTCCAGTCGACAAGGTTTTCCAACCAGTTTCCAAAACGACCGGTTCCCGTGGACTCGGGCTTCCAGTTGATCGTTTTGTTAAGCTCCACCATTTTATCTTTTAATGCCGTAGTCTTGATGAACCACGCATCAAGTGGATAGTACAACACAGGTTTGTCCGTTCTCCACGAGTGCGGATACGTGTGCTCGTATTTGCGAACGTCAAACGCCTTATTCTCTTCTTTCAGGATGATGGAGATGATCACGTCCGTGGTCTTGTAATCCGGATGGCTTTCATCTTCATCGGTATAGTTCTTCACATAGAAATCATCGGCACCAAGAGGCTTGTGTGTCTTGATCTTGAATTTCGCAACGCCTTCTTTCAGCTTTTCACCGATCGGTGTAACGAACTTCCCCTTCTTGTCGACAGTAGGGACTTCGTTGCCTGCTTCATCTCTCAATGTCAACGCTGGAATTCCATTCTGCTTCGCTACGCGGAAGTCGTCTGCACCAAACGTTGGTGAGGTATGAACAACACCGGTACCATCTTCCGTTGTAACAAAATCACCCGCGACAACCTGGAACGCCTTATCAACATCGGTCAATGGCTGAAGGTATGGCATCAGTTGTTCGTAGCGAACGCCAACGAGATCCTTGCCTGAAAACTCATTGACGATTTGGTAAGGAATTGCTTTGTCACCTGGCTTGTAATCTTCAAGCTTAAGATCCTTGTTCTTCTCAGCGAAATATTTTCCTAAGAGGTCTTTCGCCAGGACAACACTTACCGGCTTAAAGGTGTAAGGGTTGAATGTGTTGACGAGAACGTATTTGATCTTCTCTCCAACAGCGAGTGCTGTGTTTGAGGGAAGGGTCCACGGAGTGGTCGTCCAGGCGAGAATGAAAACATCGCCATGACTGCCCTTGAACAGATAATCAGACTTCGCATCTTTCTTCACCTTGAATTGCGCCACAATCGAAGTGTCTTTCACTTCCTTGTAACAGCCCGGCTGATTCAACTCATGAGAGCTAAGTCCGGTACCATCGGAAGGCGAGTATGGCTGAATGGTGTAGCCTTTATACAACAATCCCTTGTCGTAGAATTGCTTCAAGATCCACCACAATGACTCAATGTATTCTTTTTCGTATGTGATGTAGGGATTTTTCAGGTCAACCCAGTAACCCATTTTGGTTGTCAGGTCGTCCCATTGATCTTTATACATCATTACCGTCTCGCGGCACTTGTTGTTGTACTCCTCGATCGATATTTTCTTTCCGATATCATCTTTTGTGATGCCGAGAAGCTTTTCCACTTGCAGTTCTACCGGCAGGCCGTGGGTATCCCAGCCGCCCTTGCGCTTTACCTGGAAACCTTCAAGCGTCTTGAAGCGGCAGAAGATATCTTTTACCGTTCTGGCCATCACGTGGTGAATACCGGGTGTGCCGTTCGCAGAAGGAGGTCCTTCGTAGAACGTAAATGACTTAGCGCCCTCGCGATTGCTAACCGACTTCTCGAAAATCTGCTCTTTTTTCCAAAATTCGAGCATCTCTTCCGCGATCTTGGCAAAGTTCAAATCCCTGTATTCCTTGTAGTTACTGGCCATAGCCTGAGAAAAATATAATAAGGGGGCAAAGATAACGAGGGGGAGGGACTTTTTCTAAAGGCAGGTTT
>DASWTM010000020.1:0-4594 GCA_036402115.1 Chryseosolibacter sp. | reverse complement strand
CGTGATGTCGGGTGCTGCTGCAGATATGCTGAAGGCTTTGTTCCCTGCAGCAGTCAGAAAAATTACACTCCATGCAGCAAACCAGCGCAACGCTGCGTTATGGTCTGGCCGTGCCGCGGCAAGTGACATCAGCGCAGGTCTTGCTCTCGGAAAAGCTGTTGCTGTGCAAATGCTGGCGCGTGCAGGTACCGATCGCATGGGCGCTGCGGGTGGTAACAAGGCTCTGTGGGATGGACTTGCAGCGAATGCGGAGAGCCGCGGAGAAGTTCCGTGGGTAAGTCAGGACAATCCAAAACGTCCTCCGATGCTTCCGGCTTTTGGAAATGTACTGCCGTGGAATATGACCACCGCGCAGATCGTTGCCAACAGACCGTTACCGCCACCACCAACTGCCTCCGGTGAAATGGATACTGAATTGAAAGAAGTTCTCTACTATTCTCAAACCATGACGCGCGAACGACTCGCTATCGTTCATAAGTGGGCTGATGGTGCAGGAACATACACCCCTCCGGGCCACTGGAATGACATCGCTGAAGAATATGTTTCTGAAGCACGATTCAGTGAAGTGCGCGCAGCCAGAGCTTTTGCGTTGCTCAACATGGCAATGCACGATGCCGCTGTCGGATGCTGGGATACAAAGTTTTTCTACTTCAACCCTCGTCCAAGCCAAATGGATCCGAAGATCAAAACATTGACTGGGCTCCCTAATTTTCCTTCATACACATCTGGTCACTCAACGTTCTCAGCAGCTGCGGCCTCCGTACTCTCGTACCTATTCCCACAAGGCACGGAATATTTCGAGTCGCAAGCAACGGAAGCTTCGCTGTCAAGATTGTATGGTGCTATACACTATCGTTCAGATTGTGAAAAAGGAATGGCACATGGAAAAGTTATTGCAGGATTCACGATCAATTCCGCTTTGACCGATGGCGCGAACTAGCTGAAGGAAGTCTCAAGTTACAAGATCCAAGATCCAAGTCAGAGAAAGCACTTGAATCTTGGATCTTGCTATTTGGCTTTTGGAATTTGGATCTTGGTATTTGGTATTTGGATCTTGGTATTTTCCGCTATTTGCTATTGCTCACAATCATTTCCCTCATCACCTCAAACGTCTTCGCCTTCAACTCGGGAACGTCCTTCGCTGTTAGCCCTACCGTTGATATTTCTTTTCCAACATAAATCCGGATGAGTCCGGGCTTAAGATTGATTGTTCCAGGAGGCATGAGCTTACCTGCACCAACAACAACCATTGGAAGAATTGGTTCTTGCGTATCCACAGCTATACGAAACGCACCATCGTGGAAGGGCTGAAGAATTTCTTTCGTGCGATTTTGTGTCCCCTCTGCAAAGATTAAAATCGAAATGCCCGCTCGCAGCGCAGCTTTTAATCGGTCAATACTTTTCTTTCTGCTTTCTGGACTTGAACGATCAACGATAATCGTAGCTGCCTGAGCAATCCATCCGAAGATTGGAATTTTTTTCAGCTCCTTTTTCGCGAGTGGTCTGAACTGTCCCGGAATGATCATGCGGATTCCCGGTAAATCAAGAAAGGAGGTGTGATTGCTTACGTAGATGTAACCCTGGCCTTTTCTGAAATTTTCTGTCCCGTAAAATTTGTAACGGATGAACGTGAGTTGTTCGAAGATCCAGCTCCAGATATATAAAAAGAAATAGCCGACTCTGCCTGCTTTCAATCCGAAGAAGAATGGCAGTACAAGTCCTGGCAAAAACAAAATCATAAACACTGTGAAGACAAGGAATACCCATATCTTATACAGCACGCTGAGAATAGAATTGACGAGTTTCAAACGACTTATTCGATTACTTTGGGGACACGAAAATAATCCTTGTCTTTTTTTGGAGCATTGAGGAGTGCGCGTTCATGTGAGAGATGTTCTTTAACTTCATCTTCACGGAACATATTGATCTCATAGGACATCGTGGTGAGCGGCTCTACGCCATCGGTGTTGACTTCCTTGAGTTTTTCGACCCAGTCCACGATTGCAGTCATATCCTGCATCATCTTTTCGGCATCCTTTTCGTCAAACTCAAGCCTGGCGAGGTGTGCGATTTTATCAAGATGTGCGCGATCTATTTTCATTTTGTAAATGCAATTGTAGTTCCTGATCAATTACCTTTCGCGCGTCCTCTTTCATTTGTTCAATCGTCTCCAGAGAATACGCGGAAGGATCAATTGGTGCATGAAAAATAATCTTCATCGGTTTCCAATTGAGCAGAAATTGATCCGGTGGCAAAATTATCCAATTAAACGGTATCGTGACAGGTACAATGGCAATCTTTTTCTCAATAGACGCGCGGAAAGCCCCATCCTTAAATTTTCCCATCACCGGTTCCTTTTCGGTGACGATGCCGCCTTCCGGAAAAATCACAAGACTTTTCCCCTGGTCCAAGGCTTCGAGTGTGCGCAGCATCGTGGAATAACGACTTCTCAATTTCGAGCGGTCGACCGTGATGTGAAGCTTTTTATACATGAAGCCGAAAAGCGGAATATTCTCCATGTCATTTTTTCCAACGAAGATGGTATTGTGTGCGTTCAGTCCCATCGTTGCGATGTCCATGTATGAAAAGTGGTTTGGACAAAAGATGTACTGGCGGTTTTTATCAAGTTTCGTTTTGTAAACCACTTTCCACGGCAGTGCGAGAAACGTGAACATGAGTTTGGCCCACCATCGGTTAAAAACCCCAACGAGTTTGAATTGAGAGGGAATCAAAATCGGAATCAGCAGAAACGGGAAGAGACAAATGAAGATAATTGTAAAGATGACTACGCCATACCCCGTGTAAATCGCTCGCACAATTTTCATCACATCGCTATGCTTTATCGAAGATTGATTCCACGCGGTTGAAAGATTCATTTTGCTTTTGAAGGAATAACGATCAGGTCAGTTTGTCGTCCATCGATGTATCGGAATCCAGCCTGATCAAAGTACCCATCTTCTTCAAGTTTGATCAGAATTTCCTTTTTCCAGTCTTGTAAATATACGGTGGTATTCAATTCAATTGAGTAGGCGGTGTTGTAATGTAATGGGTAGTCGCCATCGTGCGGGACGCCTCCCTGCATGTCCCACATACCAATCGTTGTGCCGGCTGCGTGGCCGTGATAGCCGATCGGGTGTGTGTAGATCGATGGCACGAGGCCAGCCGCGATTGCTTCCTTCCTCGACTCAGCAAGAATCTCATTTCCGGATTTTCCTTGTCTGAAATTTCCCGTAAGGATATCCTGCAGCTGATTGCCTTTTGCGAGCGCATCTTTCAAAAACTTTGGTGCCGATGTTTCGCCTTCTTTCAACACGTAAGCGTGTTGTTGGATGTCTGTGTTCAATCGGAGATACGAGATGCCGAAGTCAACATGAAGAAGATCGCCTGGCTGAATAACCACGGGTTGAGGACGTTTCAAAAAAAGAACATCCGGTTCACTTCGCTGAATTGAGACGGAAGGATGAAACCACGTATCGAGCTTTAGTTCTTTAATCTTCTCGCGGAACCACCAGGTGACATCATCGGTTGTCGTTCTTCCAGGTGTGATCACCTTCGATGAAAATCCTTCTTTGATGATGTCGTGGGAAATTCGGCACATCTTCTGGAAGTGCTCCATTTCTTTTTCGGTCCGTGTTTCGAGCCACGCAACGCCCAACGGCTCCGCTGAGACGACTTTACCGCGCAGGTTTTCGGGAAGAGATTCCTTAAGTTTTTCGAGTTCGGTTGCGCTGATGCCATCGGCAATGCCTTCATGCTCGGATTTATTCACGGCAATCTTTTTAGGGTTGCGCTCCTGTAACACTTTCGATAGTTGGTTCCACTGATCCGGCTCCGCTTCCGGGTCCCACGATCGTTTGAATAACTTTCCAACATCATAGCGTGAAATGGCAAGAAGCTCAAGATCCTTATCAGCACCTTGATCGAACACCACTAGCATTGTTGTTCTGCGTGCAGCCATCCACGTTGCAGGAAGCAGCGTCTCAATGATCGGATCTTCATTGTACTCACGGGAGATGATTACCCAGCAATCAATTTTCTCTCTGCGCATTAATTCCGGCAGCAAGGTTTTTAGCCGGTCTTCCAGAATGCCATCGATGATTTGCGATTGGTCTTTTTGCGTTAGTACGGAATAGGGTTGACCGAACGAATGGCACGAAACGATCAGCAGGAGGACGAACAAGAAATATCTCATGATGCAACCTGTTCTTTTTTGAAGTTTATCTGGCAACGTTCGTTTTTCAGAATTTTGTCAGCATTCTCCACAGCAATTTGGGAACGCGCATCGTCCATTTGGTCTTTTACACTTTGTTTGATCTCCTTCATTCGCATACATTCAATAAACCTCTTTACTTCTTCTCGGTTTTCCAAAATCAGTTCCGGAACGAGAGCAGGTTTGTCATCATCACCTTTCGCTACCATAGTGAAGTAAGACGAGTTCGTATGCTTGATGGTGCCGAGCTTTACATTTTGTGCCTCAACACGGATTCCCACGATCATCGAAGTCTTGCCAACATAGTTGACGGAAGCGTGGAGCGAAACTAGTTCGCCAACTTCAACGGGCTGAAGAAATTCAACCTTATCCACCGACACGGTT
>DASWTM010000019.1:0-2207 GCA_036402115.1 Chryseosolibacter sp. | reverse complement strand
ATTTAAAGAAGGAAAGATCGATCATCATTTCAAAACGATTTACGAGGTAAAGGAATCGTTGAAGCCCGGCCAAAACATATTTATTCTCGCGTCATCCTTCGAGGGCGACAAACCGGATACTGAAGTCTTGCTAAAGCATGTAGAGAATGGAGGAAACGTTTTCATCAGCGCACATGGCTTCGGAGGTGTATTCCGCGATACACTGAGTCTTGAACTTCGTGATCATTTTCTCGAGAATATCACAAATCAAAGTAAAGACAGCACCACACTACGCTTCAGTAATTTAAATCTTGACACGGTCGCAAATTATAGCTTTGCCCAGGGCAACGTCACAACGTATTTTCATGCTTTTGAAAATAGTAACACGACCGTCCTTGCGAGGAATAGTTACGGAAATCCAGTGACGATCCGTATCAAACGAGGCAAGGGAAATTTTATCCTGAATTCCACACCGATGGCATTCACCAACATCTATTTGTTATCTGCAAACACTCATGAATACGTTGCGTCAACGTTGTCGGCTCTGCCGGACAAAGATATTTCATGGACTGAGTTTTATCATGTGGGCCGAATGGAATCCGGAAGCCCGCTCCGGTTTATTCTGACAACAGAGCCACTTGCCTGGGCCTACTACATTACGATTGCAGCGATTCTCGTGTTCATGATTTTTGAAGCAAAGCGGAAGCAACGCATTATCCCGGTCATCAAACCTCTTCAAAACACGTCACTTGAATTTGTGTCCACCATAGGGAATCTCTATTTTCAGAATGGCGATCATAAAAATATAGCAGAGAAAAAGATAGCCTTCCTGCTGGATTTTATTCGAACCCACTACCTTGTACGCACCACACATTTCAACGATGAGTTTTACGAAACACTGTCCAAAAAGTCAGGATACGGGCTTGAGGAGATCCGAGAATTGTTTAAACTAATTATTTTCATCAATTCTTCAACCATGATTTCGTCTCAACAATTGATGTCACTGAACCAAAAGATTGAACATTTCTTTGAAAACAAACATTAGCCAGCGTCCGTCTCGCATATTTGTTTTCTGAAATTTGTTTTTTCGTCTTTGGTTTTTGGAATTTGGCTCTTGGGATTTGGTATTTGAAATTTGATCATTGGAACTTTACTAACATATGGAAGAAAAAGTCTTTGCAAACCGGGTCGACCTCACAGCGCTTAACGACAGCCTCTCGAAAATCCGGGAAGAACTTGCAAAAGTAATTGTAGGGCAGCGTCAGATGGTTGATCTCCTCGTGACATCGATCCTTGCAGATGGTCATGTGCTTATCGAGGGCGTTCCCGGTGTAGCAAAAACATTAACTGCGAAACTTCTTTCGCGTGTTATTGCGGTGAACTTTGCGCGGATTCAATTTACTCCTGACCTCATGCCTTCAGATGTGCTGGGGACATCCATTTTTAATGTGAAGACGTCTGAATTTCAATTCAAACAAGGACCGATCTTTTCAAACATTGTTTTGATTGATGAGATCAACCGTGCTCCGGCAAAAACGCAAGCTGCACTTTTTGAAGTGATGGAAGAGCGGCAAGTGACCATCGATGGTAAGACCTACCCAATGGAAAGCCCTTATATTGTAGTCGCCACTCAAAATCCCATTGAACACGAAGGAACATACCGTTTACCAGAAGCTCAGCTCGATCGTTTTCTGTTCAAGATTGAAGTTGGTTATCCTGACCTCGAGGAGGAAATTTCGATTATCAATGGACATCATTCCCGCAAAGGAAGTGCTCCGGTCAGCTCGGTGAATCCGGTTCTTTCGGCTGACGACATCCGAAAGTATCGCAAACTCGTTCAGGAAATTCATGTGGAACAAAACGTGCTGCGCTACATCGGTCAGATCATTCACGAAACACGCAATCATAATTCGTTGTACCTCGGTGCATCTCCGCGCGCGTCCGTGGCGATTTTGAATAGCTCAAAAGCATTTGCTGCGATTAATGGCCGCGACTTCGTGACCCCCGAAGACGTGAAGTTTGTTGCCTATCCGGTGCTGCGCCATCGCATCATGCTCACTCCCGACAAGGAAATGGAAGGCACAACGGCAGACGAAATAATTAAACTCATCGTTGATAAAATAGAAGTCCCCAGATAAGTGAACCTGCTGCGATCATTATACCTGAACAACCGATTCTTCCAGGTCATTGGAGTGATTGTGGCATGCTTTATCGTCTGTTTTATTCTG
>DASWTM010000018.1:0-27169 GCA_036402115.1 Chryseosolibacter sp. | reverse complement strand
AACCGCACGATCGAAGTGACGATGGGACGTATTTACGATTATAAAGTTCCGTACACACAGTACCTTCAACTTCGCAAAGAGAGACGTGAACAACAGCAGAAGCAGTTTGACGATCAGGCCAAACAAATCGCTGACATCCAGGAGTTCATCGAACGATTTAAGGGTACGTACTCCAAGACACTTCAGGTTCAATCGCGGGTCAAGATGCTTGAAAAGATTGAAATCGTTCAGGTTGACGATGTTGATACTTCTGCCCTAAATCTCAAGTTCCCTCCTGCCCCGCGCTCGGGAAACTATCCGGTAATCATCGAAGGATTGACAAAACGATATGGCGATCATGTTGTGTTTAAGGACGCAACGTTGACCATCGCACGTGGTGAAAAAATCGCGTTTGTGGGAAAGAACGGTGAAGGTAAATCGACACTGGTCAAAGCCATCATGGGTGAAATCGATTATGAAGGCAGGCTTCAACTGGGGCACAACGCGCTCATCGGTTATTTCGCTCAAAACCAAGCTTCCCGCCTTGACGAAGAGATGACTGTGTTTCAAACGATTGACACAATTGCCGAAGGAGACATCCGTACAAAAATCAAGGACATTCTTGGCGCATTTATGTTCAGCGGAGACACGATTGAGAAAAAAGTAAAGTATCTATCGGGTGGAGAAAAGACTCGCCTTGCCATGATCAAGCTTCTTCTTCAGCCTGTGAACTTGCTCATCCTTGATGAACCTACCAACCACATTGATATAAAAACTAAAGACATTCTAAAGGATGCGCTACGGGCATTTGATGGAACGCTGATTCTTGTTTCCCACGACCGTGATTTCCTTGACGGGCTTGCAACGAAAGTTTTTGAATTCGGGAACAAGCGCATTAAAGAACACTTTGAAGACATCAATGGATTCCTCCGGAACAAGAAGATGGAAAATCTTCGCGAGATCGAGCGATCAACGAAGTAAGATCAGAGTCGGGAGCGGGGAGGTAATGGTTTCGGGTGGAAGGCATTTACAACAACCTCCTTCGGGTAGAATTGTAAAAGAACATCCCGTATTTGCGGAACGGCTGCAGGTCTTTGTAGCCCATCACGCCTTCCCGTAAATCTGTGGCTGGAATCAGGAATGTTTCTTTGGGGTCATGCGGTGACCCTTCGAGTCCTATGACGAGGTAAACCTCAATTCCATTCTCTTCTTCAAACTCCACGTAACGATTGATTTGATTTGCGGAATACGATAGGATCTCGCGGGACGCTAGCTGCGGAATGAAAATAACGTCAATGGCTATGCGCACGTGGCTTTCTTTGTTGCGGAATTCAAGCTGGAGGGACGGAATAAATTCCTGACCGGTAACATTGCCGGCATATACATGCTTTCGCGAAAATCTTTTTTGGGTAAAATAGTGAGGATCAAAAAGCGAAAGCACAAACCCTTCAAATCCACTGTCGTTGCGAACAAGCTGTGTTTCTCTGACCTCAGTTTTCATACGCTTTTTGCCAGATCGCTTCGGTCTTCTGGCCACTAAAACGATGAATGCAGCGAACGCCAGCGAACCGATGAGAATGTACACGTATTTTTTTGGGACTGCTACGGTTTCGTCAGACATAACCTCCTCTGTAATTGCAGTCAACGTAGTATCTTCCTGAGATCCAATTCCCGTAATCCCAGTCGAATCAGATAACGTATCAGGCGATGCTGACGAATCCTCCTCTACTGCTTCCTGATCCAGCGCATCTACAGGAGGCGCAGTCTCCTCGACTACTGCAATGTCAGTCTTCGACTCCTTAGGCGGCTCGGCTTGTACGCTAGGCGATTTTGGACTGATCGGTTTTGAGAGCGCAGCTAGCCTGTCGTTTACTCTTCGCTGCGCGGACAAAGCGCTTTCTCCAGAAATTTTATAACTACCATTGTGCTTAATTATAAGAAGGTACGATGGATTTTTCTGCCATTTGCCATCTTCAAAGACCTCTCGGATGAACTCCGCGCGGATTGCTCCATTGGCAAGCTGCTTGAACGATGGATCTGATATTACCTTTTGGCGAAATGAGGGATTTAACTGAAAGAACGTATTCTTCAAATCGACTGCCTCCCGATTGGACAATTGCTCACCATAAATGCTCACGGAATTGTCATACAATTGACGTAATGAGGGCTTATCCTTAGCGTTGATTGCAAAGGTCCACTGCTTGATCACATCGAGCAGCTCACGGGTGTCTCCATTAAAGCTCTGAGCAAATCCTAATTGGGCAAAAAGGATCATCAGCACAATCGACATCACTCTTACCATATGGGGTTGACGAATCACTGCTGATTCATGTACCAATATTATACCGGCTAAAGCGGCATTACCAATAAGACGCGCTGCATACGTTTTCGTAGTATACAGACGGCATTACGCGTCTGATCGAGGGCTTAAAGGTTGTTAGGTGAAAATTAAAGTGATGCTTTTTTCAACAGGACTTTCTTAGCCTCTTTTTTCCCCATTCCTCCCACCTTCTGCAAGTCAGCAAGCGTGTTGCCCGATAGGATCTTAAGTGTTTCATCTCGCACTGCACTGAACAGCTTATTCACACGACAGGTCGCTTCATCGTCACAGCGGCCACAGGATTCATAAAAGTTAAGGGATACACACGGTAGCATTGCAACTGCACCATCAATCAACCGGATGATTTCCAAGACGGAGACGCTCTCCGGTCGCTTCATCATATAATAGCCGCCAAATTTGCCTTTCTTCGAACCAACTATTCCGGCATTCTTTAAATCAACGAGAATCCCCTCAAGAAATTTCTTCGGAATGTTTTTCTTGTCAGCGATCTCCTGAATGGTTAGACGATCCGAGTCTTCATGCTCGACTATATAAATCAAGGCATGAAGGGCATATTGGCATTTCTTCGATAACATAGGCAGACAACTCTCACGCAAAGATACGAAAATCTATTAAATCGGTAGGGAATGCGCTAATGTGCTCAGGTGTGCGGGTGGTCGGGTGCTCATGTGGGAAGGTCAAAAGTGAAGGGTAGACTGCTGCGAGGGAGATCGGTTTATCGGATTGTGTTAAGGTGCTAAGGTGTTAAGGTGTTAAAGTTGTCTCGTCCTAAAATAAGTTTACACTTTTTACAATCGTCATTGGTGTTGCAAAGTGGGTAACTCGGTCGCTGGTTGTCAAGTTTATTCTGAAGTTTTCAAATTATCCATTTCCTCAACATCAGTAGTGCTTGTATGCATATACTGAGGTCTATGATAATTGCAACTCAGGTGAGGACGATACCTTAACACATTAACACATTAACACCTTAACACATTAACACATTAACACATTAACACATTAACACCTTAACACCTTAACACAACTAAACATGAGCACATGAACACACGAGCACCTAAGCACATTATTTCACCTCACTTGGGCAAATGCCGTAATGCTTCTTAAACGCAGCTGAGAAATGGTTGGGATTTTTGTAGCCCACGGTGCGGGCAACTTCGGTGACGAGCATTGCCTCATCCAATAGTAATTGACGCGCGTGCTCCATTCTTAATTCGCTTAGGTATTCGAATATGCTCTTGCCGGAAAGTTTTTTAAACAGGCTCATCAGCTTATTGGTGTTTGTTCCAAAATGCTTTGCTAAGGAAAGCATGGAATGATCATCCAGAAAAGTGGCTGACAAGTAGTCTTTCAGTTCTTTCATGAGATCTGCATCTCGCCTATTCACCGGGGTTACTTCAAACGCAGTGTCTGCGCTGAATAAGAAATGAAGTTGAACAAGGATCAATTGAATGATACATGTTTCAATCATGAGGTACCCAAGCTTTCCATCGAGCGGACAATCATAAATATTTCGCACGGCTTGTTTTTGAGCAAGGCTGAGTGCAGCAAAGTGCTTTCCCAGAATTCGCTCGCGCTTGTGGACTTTCGTTCGAAGCGTGTCTGCCCACTTCTCGTCCTCGGGAAGAAATTGATCAAGGAACGATGGCTTGTATGAAATGTGAACGAAATTTATGTCTGCATCCTTCTTGCATGAATGGAGGAATTCATTGTTCGGATCGAACTTAAAATTCTGAGAATCGCTGAATGATTGTGAAATGATTTTCCGATCTGACAAAAACGAACTTACCGTGCCCTTAAAGAAGATGCAGCTCCCCAACAGATCCACACCTTTCCCTTGTTCATTATAAAACACGGCATCACTATCAAAACGCCCCTCGAAAGAGCGCAGTGAAAAGTTGGGCAGATACATGTCGCGGGTGCGAACCTGCTCAACACTTTTTTCTAAGGACTGTCTACTCGAGTCAAAAAACTTTCCGAAGGGTGTTGCTCCAGCCGAAGACGGGCAAAGAATTCCAATGTTGGGATTATCTACCGTATAATATTGATTCGATGGAGTCATAAGAGACGGTCTTTCTCAGTAGTAAACAATGATGGTCTTTCACGTAACAAGCGGCTATTAGGTTACACGGATAAATAAATTTGGGTTATCAGCGGTTACATCAAGAAAGATGTTTTCGCGTAGCAAATGCTCCTTTTCGCGTAGGCCGCAACCTGTTCCGTTGCCGTTCAAGACCCCATAAGCAAACAAACCATGAACTTGAAAATCACAATTGCTGTGCTCACGATCGCAACTATTAGTATGGCGAGTTGCGATGTGAACAATGAGCAAAAGATCAAATCAGAAAAAGCGTCAATTAATTTCACTGACAAAGCGTTAATTGCGCGGGGAAAATACCTGGTGAACACTTCAGCGTGTCACGACTGTCATACACCAAAAATAATGACAGCGAACGGGCCCGCCCTCGACACAACTCGCTTGTTGTCCGGTCACCCGAAGGATCAACCCTTAGGGAAAGTTTTAAAGACGCAAGACTGGGTTCTTTTTAACAACACATTAACTGCAGCGGTTGGTCCGTGGGGCGTGTCATTTTCCGCGAACCTGACTCCTGATGATACCGGCATTGGTAACTGGAAATATGAACAGTTCCTCACTGCGATTCGAAAAGGAAAATCGAAAGGTTTGGAGAACAATCGCATGCTGTTGCCCCCAATGCCGTGGGACATGTACAGAAATATGAAGGATGAAGATCTGCAGGCCATATTCGCGTACTTGAAATCGTTGCCTAAGGTTGACAACCTTGTACCAGCCCCTATCAGTCCAGACAAAATTGAAAACATCTAATATTAAACTAAAATGAAAACAACCCTTATAACTTTTATTGCAGTACTTATGGTAATGACTTCTTTTGATTATCGAAACAACTCAGACGTTGCAGCAGACCGCATGGCACTTCAGGTAGTCTCTGCACTTCACAAATCATCCACGTATCACTACAGCGCTTTATATCCACCCGTGGAAGCATTTTATGAACTGATGGAAGAAAACACGGCACTGTACGGCTCAAACTTCGAAGAAGCCAAGGCGGTGTTCACGCATGAATATCAAACGAAAGTAATTCCGGCTATGAACAAATCGTTTGAAAATGTACTGACGGAAGGAAAAAAATCGGGCATTGACTGGAGGTCCATCAAATTTGAACGCGTTGAATCTACAGCAACGGAAAAAGAGTTGACCTTCGCTCCCATCACCATTGTGTTCTCAGCAAACTCAAAGGAACACAAATTCGTGATTGACAAAGCGATGTACTTCAACGGTCAATGGAAGGTGAGCCAGTTTGTTTCGTTCGAGTAAAATATGCGCTTGGAGGGCATCTGTCAAAAAAATGAATGTGCGTTCTTATTGATACAATGACGATGCCCTTCGCTCGCTGCTTTTCACGGCATGCTTAAAAGCGTATACGAAGCCTGGAGAAATCCGGGCTTCACTTTTTTTTGACAATATCTGTCAAACCGTTCTTTTAGGAACCGTTTTTTACTTTTTCGATATTGGTTTTTGTCTACCTTGCGGCATGTCTTTATTCGTGGCGTCACTCAATTCGGGAAGTAATGGAAATTGCTATTACTTGGGAAATGGCGATGACCACATTCTGATTGACGGGGGCATTTCCTGCCGTGAAACCGAAAAGCGATTGAAGCGCCTCGGCTTGACGCTAAAGAAGATAAAAGCTGTCTTCATCACGCATGAGCATGGCGATCATATTCATGGTGTTACATCCATTTCAAAGAAATATAAGATACCTGTCTATATTACAACGCCCACCCTTCAGAACGGACGTGTGGAGTTGCGCGAAGAATTGACATCAACGTTTCGTCCATACGTTCCAGTATCGATCGGAAGTCTTTCAATTACAGGTTTTCCAAAGTTTCACGATGCCTCTGACCCTCATAGTTTTATCGTAGAGTGCAACGGGGTAAAAGTTGGCGTATTCACCGATATCGGGATGGCGTGCGATCACGTGACTTCGAATTTCAAACAATGCCACGCTGCGTTTCTCGAGTCGAATTACGACATTGATATGCTTACCCGAGGTAGCTATCCATGGGCATTAAAGCAACGCATCCGCGGAGGCAAGGGCCATCTATCAAACGAGCAAGCCATGCAACTGGTGTTAGATCACAAGCCCTCGTTCATGACGCACCTGTTTCTATCGCACTTATCGCAGGATAATAACTCACCCAAATTGGTAAAGTCCATTTTTGAAAAAATAGCAGGCTCGACTGAAGTCATTATTGCGGGCAGGAGAAAAGAAACGAAGCTTTACCACATCCGCGCCAACGTGAGCCGACCGAGATTTGCACAGGCGCCAGCAGTTTCTTTCCAGCAATTGTCGATGTTCTAGACAACTTTTGATTATCTTAAGCAACCCTTCAATAGGGCGACTGTCTTTCCGGCAGTCCTAACCTAACTCCGCTTGCTATGATCAAAAGTTACATCCTTCTGACCCTTCGCACGATCGGGAAAAACCGTATTTCCTTTCTCATCAATCTGATTGGAATGAGTATCGCGCTTGGCGTTGCGATTGCCGCATACGTGAATTATGAATACAACGTTGAGTTCGACCGCGGTCAGCATGTTGAAAATATTTATCGAATAAATTTTAACACAGAACGCGATGGACATCCGGTCAAGTATGGAGTAAGTCCGATGCCACTCGGAAATCTCGTTCGTGAAAACGTGAGCGGTGTAACGGATGTGATTTATTACATCAGCAAAACAGGTCAGTTTCGAATCGGAGATGAAATGTTTGAGAAAGAATTTGTTTTTGTCGATCCCAAATTCACCTCGCTGTTTACATTGGAACTGCTTTCCGGATCGATGTCACTTGAATCAAAACAAGACGTGATGATTTCTGATCGACTGGCGACCATCTATTTTGGCGATACGAACGTAGTTGGGAAGTCACTCCTCCAGGTAATTGATGGGACACCACGCGAGTTTACAATTTCAGGAGTCTATAAGGCGTTTCCTGCGAATTCGAGTTTTCGCTTCGACCTGCTGACCCAGTTCGAAAATTATTTCCTTGATCCCGCACAACGCAATGCGGTAGCAAACGATTGGAAAAAATGGTCTACGGTATTTTTACACATTCCTAATGCCGCAGCAATTGCATCAGTCGAGGCCTACCTGCAAAAGTTTATCAAGATTCAAAACGAAGCGCGTCCTGACCTTGCGGCTAGCAACTTCTACCTCGATCCCTTTAAAGGAATGTCAGCGCGAGCCGTGCGCGAACGAAATGAAGGTCACTGGTTCAACAGGCCAATGCCACCGGCAGCAGTAATCGCACCTTTCATGATGGCTGCATTTCTTCTACTTGTGGCGTGCTTCAACTTTACTAACAACGCCATCGCGATTGCTGGTAACCGCCTAAAGGAAATTGGCATTCGAAAGGTAATTGGCGGAAAACGAAAAGAGCTCGTCATCCAATTTTTATCGGAGACATTAATCTTTTGCGTACTGGCAACTTCAGTCTCCTTGTATCTGGCGGAGCTGTTTGTTGCAAAATGGAATTCGATGTGGTCTGGAATTGAGATCGTCATCCATTACAAAAACAACCTTTCGTTCTTCCTGGCAATTTTTGCGCTGCTGGCCATTACTTCGCTGCTGGCAGGTAGTTATCCAGCCTTTTACATTTCGCGGTTCAGACCAATCGAAGTGTTAAAGGGGTCTGTCAAATTTGGTGGCTCAAACTGGCTTACAAAAACTCTTCTTGCTTTTCAATTCAGTATTTCACTCGCTGCCGTCATTTTTGCGCTTGCATTCTATTTCAATTCAAAATTTCAAAAAGAATATGATCTGGGTTATCGCTACCAGAATGTAATTCAGGTACCGGTAAATGGTGAACAACAATTTACTACGCTTAGGAATGCACTACAATCGAACGGAAAGATCAGCGCCATCGGGGGCAGTCAACATCATATCTATAACAGCTGGGCAAACGTAGCTGCAAGGTTTGAGAATGGAGACGAAAAGGAAGTGGACCTTCTTAATGTTGGCGATGGATATTTTGATGCGGTGGGTGTGAAAGTTGTGAGTGGTAGAGCATTCGCAGACCAGTCTGTCTCTGATGAGAAGGAGTCAATCATTGTCAATCAGGAATTTGTGCGTGTATTTGGCTTAACAGACCCTATCGGCAAACGTATCACCCTTGCCGACACCGCGCAATATTACATCGCGGGTGTTACAAAAGATGTGTATCTGCAGGCGCTCTTCAAACCACTTACCCCCGTGATTTTCAAATATGCTCCAAAGCCAAATTACCGGTATCTGGTAGCATCCGCTAACGCAGGTGAGTTGTTGATTGCAAATGAAGAGATCAAGACTGTCTGGAAGAAGTTGTACCCTAACTCATTGTATACTGGAACGTTAATGCAAGAAGAGATGATCATGGCTCTTGAGCATTTCGATAATGTGGTGATTCTGTATACATTCCTTGGAGCCGTTGCTATCCTCATGAGCGTCTCCGGCCTGTATTCATTGGTGTCACTCCACCTTCAAAAACGAACGAAGGAATTCGGTATCCGTAAGATTCTTGGCGCACCACTTGAAAACATTGTTTATCAGGCCAGCAAGTTATTCCTGATCATTATGTTCATGGCATTTGTGTTAGGCTCAATCGGTGGAACGATCATGGTCAACAAACTAATGGATAGTGTATGGGAGTATTACGTGGCGATTGGATTTGACATCGTGGCAACTGCAATCGTCATCCTGTTCGCTATCGCTTCCATCACTGTTTCATTCAAGATTCTCTCGGTCAGCAGAACCAATCCCGCTGATTCTCTGAAGCATGAATAATTGCGCTAAAAAGCCAAATCTCAAACTGAGTCTGACATGCTCACCGCAGTCGCACTCCGTTTGAGATTTGATAATTGATTATTGATTATTAGTTCGTCTTACATTTTCTCTTCGAGCTTCACTCCTTTCATTTCGTCTTGCAAAATGAACGGTTGATTTCTCAATCGCTTACCCGTAGCCTTGAAGAACGCGTTAGCGACTGCGCCACCTGTTGGAGGGAGTGCAGGCTCGCCAAGTCCGGTTGGATCGATGCCGTTATCGACAAAATGAACATCGATCTCGGGAACTTCTTTCATGCGTATCAGACGGTATGAGTTGAAGTTCTTCTGGTCGGCAGCACCATCTTTGAAGGTCAGTCGGCTGTACATCGCGTGGCCCAGCCCATCGACAACTCCACCCCTCACTTGCTGATATGCACCACTCAGGTTCACCACGATGCCACAATCCGCGGCAGCGATTATTTTCTTCAATTCAGGAACACCTTTCTTCATTTCGATTTCTGCCACCTGTGCTACATACGATCGGTGCGAGAAGTAAACGCTGAATCCCTGAGACAACGACTTATTTTTTCCCCAGTTCGACTTCTCCGCTGCCAACTGAATCACGGCTTTCATTCTGTCGATATCATACTTGATTGCACCAACCGGTTTTTGCTTGGCGCGATCGAGCAAATTCAAACGGAATTGAACCGGATCCATGTTCGCAGCCATCGCTACTTCGTCAATAAATGACTGTTCCGCGTAAGCGAGAAAATTGGTGATTGGGGCACGCCACGCTCCCGTGGTGATCGGTGACTTGTGTTCGACTGATTCGATCAATAAATTATCAACGGCCCCTGAAGGAAAATTGTCTTCACGTGTACAGTTGCCGGCATTGATACCAACACCCCGGAGCTTATACCCGATAAGGTTATTGTCTTTGTCGAGGGCAGCTTCAAAACGATAGCGAACCGCAGGTCTGTAGCTTCCGCCCGTCATGTCGTCTTCGCGAGACCAGATCAACTTCACCGGTGCTTTGGCAAGGCTGGATACTTCTGCAGCCTCAACAACGAAATCGGATTTAAGTCTACGGCCGAATCCACCGCCAAGGCGTGTCAATTCAAGTGTGATTTTTTCCGGTGCTATACCGAGGGCTTTCGCCACATCATTGCGCGCATTATCAGGCAACTGGCATGGACCAATAAGTTCAACACCCTCTTCCTTCACATGAGCGAAAAAGTTCATCGGCTCGAGCGGTGCGTGTGGCAAGAACGGACATTGATATTCACTCTTCACAACTTTTGCTGCGCCCTTGAATGCAGCATCTACATCTCCGTCTTTTCTGCGCACGGTGGCTTCACCCTTGTCGAGCAATTCTTTGAAAAGTTTGTCGTGATCTTCCGTGCTCTCGATCTGCGACTCTGCTTCGTATTCCACTTTCAAAACCTTCCTGGCCTTCATCACCTGCCAGGTCGACTTTCCTAGTATCGCTACGTTATTTTTGTATGGTATCACATCAACAATACCCGGCATTGCCTTCGCTGCTGCAGCGTCCACCGATTTGATTTTCATTCCAAAACCACTCGGACGCTGGATCATCGCGTAAAGCATACCTTCGCGGTAAAAGTCAAGTCCGAAAATCGGTTTGCCGGTGATGATGTCTTTGTTGTCTACGTTATTGATAGCCTTTCCGATCAGCTTGAAATTTTTTCTGTCTTTCAACTTTACATCGGAGGGGACCGTCAGCGTTGCAGCTTCGGTTGCAAGTTCACCGTATGAAAGCTTTTTTCCGTCCGGATGAATGACCATGCTGTCGGAAGTGGTGAGTGAACTCGCGGAGGTGTTCCATTTTTTGGCAGCAGCTTCCATCAGCATCTGACGTGCAGTTGCTCCCGCTTTCCGCAAGCGTTCCCACGAATGCGGGATAGCTCCGCTACCACCGGTAAGCTGTCGTTCAAAACGTTTTGTGTCGAGGGCAGCCTGAATGACTTTGACTTTGCTCCAGTCAGCATCAAGCTCTTCGGCAACAATCATCGGGAACGAGGTTTTGATGTTTTGGCCAAGTTCAGGGTTGGGCGAAAATATCGTGATCACTCCATCGGGAGCAATCGATAGATAGCTATTGAAGTTGATGTCAGCAGGCGATGGCGCTCCAGACGACAGCAACGTCATGGGTTCGGTTGCTGCACCAGCCCAGTTGAATCCAAGGAATAAGCCTCCGGTTGCCGCTGCGGCAACTTTCATAAAGTCTCTGCGGGATGTTTTTGGCGGAATGGTCATGGCTTACTTGATTTTGTTGGACGCTAAAAGAACTGCTTCACGAATGCGATGGTAGGTTCCGCAACGGCAGATGTTGCCGTTCATGGCGCTTTGGATCTGGTCTTCCGAGGGTTTTGGATTTTTGCTCAGCAGCGCTGCGGCCGACATGATTTGACCAGCCTGGCAATAGCCGCACTGGGCCACATCTTTTTCTTCCCATGCAAGCTGAACAGGATGGTCGCCATTGATAGACAGTCCCTCGATGGTGACAACTTTCTTTGTTCCGATTGCTGATACCGGGAGCGAACAGGATCGCACGGCTGTCCCACCCAGGTGAACGGTACAGGCACCGCATTGACCTATCCCGCATCCATATTTTGCTCCTAAAAGTCCGAAGTTATCCCGAAGTACCCAGAGCAGCGGAGTGTCAGCGTCAACATCCGCCTCATAGGTCTTCCCATTGATGTTCAGTTTATAATTTGCCATAAGGTTGGAATTTCTGCTACTCAAGTTAGCAAAAAACGTCATTAGCCGCAGCAGAAAAGAATCCGGATTATAGGAGGTTTTGACTCCTGTTGAAAGGGTTAAACCGGTGATTGGGCGGACAGGCTATAAAAGAAGAAACCCTGGACAACTTCCAGGGTTTCGTGAAGACTAAAGAAAGACCCTCTCTAAAACTTTAATCTCAATAGCAAAGTAAAAAGGATTATTTTATTTATCCTACTATTTTATGCAACTTCTATCGAAAAAATTTGCCATTCAGCATTCTTTTCCAGTGAATGGTCTCCAATTTTGCACCATCCATTGCGTATTCTATACATAATGGAGCTCTTCCCTTCTTTTGCAGGGTCAACGTACTCCGGCTCTGTCCCATTCTACCTTCCATTTATTCGTGAAAGATGTTGCCGCAAACAAAACTTGGAACCCACTAAAAGCCCACCTGCTTCGGCATGTAACGCTGAGTGGCATGGTGTTTTTGATTTCAGCCTGAACGAAAAGACTAGATATGAAAACAACAGCGGTGATAACAATGGTGATTACATCCTGGTCGTTTACGATGGCCCAGCAACCAGGCATAGTGATGGATAACACGGAGCGATGGCAAAAAATTGGTGAGACGACTATAAGTTTCAGGGCAGAAGATGAGTCGATCGTTGTTCTCGGGGCAGACGAATTTGAGGCCTTGAAGTTGAAAGTTACAGGTGCCCCTATCGTAATCGATCGACTTCAGGTGTTTTATGAATCTGGACAGATGGAAGAGCTTAACGTGGAAGCGGAGCTGAAGGAAGGCGCTGAAACACAAGCGTATCAGTTGAAACACCGCGGACGTGAAATTCAGAAGGTTGCTTTCACCTACCGATCTGCAGCAAACGATGCGGGCGATAACGCGCACATTGAACTTCACGGACGGAAGAGCGGCAAACAGCCGGAGTCTGATGCCTATCGCAACCAGCGATCTGAGTCCAAACGAGTAATTGACTCGTCAAAGAAAGAAGCTGACAAGACTATGGACCGATTTGAATCGGGAATCGACTCAAGCGCGCAAGAAGCTGATCAAGGTGCTACCGAAGCAGGCCAGGAGTTGAATGATCACGCTGAGAACATCGAAGACGATATTGAGGAAGGTGGCGACAGACTACAAACCGATGTGCAACAGAACACCGACTCGTTAGACAGCGAAGTGTCGGAGGCTGCTGCTAACACTGCAGCCGGGATTGCGGATGAAATTGTGAAAGATAAAGTTGCACCCGCTGGGCAGACGGTGTATTTAGACAAAGAGAAGCGGTATTACTATATCAATGATCAGGGTAGCAAGGTTTTCGTGCAAAAGAATCAATTAAAAATTAAAGACTAGACGAATTTTTTAACGATGATTTCTGGCCCTCAATAGACCAGAAATCATCGCTGTCATTCGTATTTCAACGTATCAACCGGATTAATCCGTGCTACCCTAAACGTTTGCGACCCCACGATAATAGCTACTAGAGTTAATAACAATCCAATCCCAGCGGCAAGTTCAAGGACGCCTATGCTTGCGCGGTAGACATACAGCTTCAGCAGGAAAGCATCAAACATGAGGTACGTGAGCGGTGTGGCAATAACGATAGCGATCGCGATCAACTTCATAAATCCACTTGCCATCGTCATCATTAAACTGATGATGTTCGCCCCAAATACTTTCCTGATCCCCATTTCACGAACGCGTGATTCCGCAGCGCTGATCACCACCGCAAGCAACCCGAGACATGAAATCGTCACCGCGACTACTCCAAGCGATCCAAATATCCGAACGAGGCTTTTGTAATTCACTAACGAATCTTCGAGCTCATGCTCAAGGAATCGTGCTTCGAATTTTTGATCAGTCAGCCTATTCCACGTTGACTCAAGTGCAGCCAGCGTAGCACCAATCTCATTTGATCGCAACCGTACGCTGGCGAATCGAAAGTGGTCAGGATTGCAACGGAATGCAAAAGGCCTGATCTGATCGTGAAGCGGAAGGAAATTGAAATTTTTAACCACGCCCCGGATGGTCAGTGGCTTGTCTCCAAATACAAATGACTTACCCAGGGCCTCATGCGGTGTACCCAGCCCTGTTTTCTCGAGAAAACGTTCGTTGACAATAATATAGTGCTCTTCACCGGATCGTTCTTCCGGAAATCCAACGCCAGCAAGCATCTTGATGTCAAAGTTTTGAATGTAGTTTTCATCTACGAACATTTCAAATACTTCCAGTGAATCGGTTTGATTCGGAAGCATCATATACTCGCTTGACGATTCCCAATTACCGAACACAAATGAAGACATGGAGATCGACTGAACGTCACTCAACCTTCCTATTTCTGACTTAAAAACTTTTTCGCTCACATTCTTCAACTGAACGTTGAGCGTATTTTCTTTGTGAAATCCATAATCGAAGTTCAATGCGTAGCGATATTGTTTAATCACGATGGAAACACCCAGTATAAAGACGAGCGACAACACGAATTGAACCACGATCAATCCCTTCCTGATGCTCACTTTTGAAAGCTTGCCTGATGCAGAGGAGTTTCGCAAGGTCTGAATGGGATTTAATTTTGCGAAGTAAGATGCGGGCAACACCCCCGCGATAAATCCTGTGACGATAGCAAATCCAAGAAAGACAAGAAACGTTAGTGGCGTGATTTCGAGGCTAAACGTGCGGCTGCCGTGAACGATCATGTCGAGATAAGCATCGCGCACCAGATAAAAGAGAACCATTGCCCCTCCGAGGGAAATCAACGATACAATAATTGTCTCGACCACCATTTGAAAAAAGATGTGTTTCGACTCTCCCCCGGAAACTTTCCGCAAACCAATTTCCTTTGCGCGCTTCAACGCGCGGGCTACCGAAATGTTGGCGTAATTAAAACACGCGGGTAGCAAGACGAGCGCTGAAAGAAAGAAAAAGATCATCACCGATACATAACCCCACGACAGCCCCACGTCATTATACGTTTCTGACATCGGAATATCAGCGAGTTGTTCCAGTTGATATGTGACTGCCACCTTCTTCTCGGTTGAGGCATTTGTAACCTCTGCGGCAAACTGCTCCAAGACAGGTTCGATGGACTCACCATCCGATCCTTCACCGAGAAGCAGATAGGTATAAAAACGCGTCACGGGTTTTACGCTTTCCAACGTTCTGTCCAACTTGCCTTGCTCCTCAAGGGTTTCGAGGGTGCCAAGTGATGTCAACGCATGAAAGAAGAAATGCGATCTGGGGTGAGTGGCAACCACGCCTGTGACCTCAAAATTCCCAAGCCCTTTGATTTCGATCACTTTCCCAAGCGCCTGCCCATCGCGATAAAGTTTCTCGGCAAGTTCCTGCGACAACAAGATCGTGAAAGGTTTCGTCAGCGCAGTCGAAGCGTTGCCGGCCAGCAACGGGAAATTAAAAACCTTGAAGAAGTTTGGCGTTACAAAGTACCCTTGCTCAAAAGGAATGGAAACGTTTGAAGCAACAACGATTTCTCCTACGAAAGTTCGATTGACAGAAACAACCTCGTCCACTCCGGTTCCCTCCGATCTAAGTCGTTCAGCAAGCGGTGCGTGACTCGATGCATAGATTCTTTTGTTGTTGAAGTCATCAACTTCAGTATTGATCCGGTAAATACGCTCTTTATTCGTATGAAAATTGTCGACTTGCATGATATCGACCCATGCCGCA
Source organism: Chryseosolibacter sp. (assembly GCA_036402115.1). Lineage (GTDB taxonomy): Bacteria > Bacteroidota > Bacteroidia > Cytophagales > Cyclobacteriaceae > Chryseosolibacter. Next base: position 11,570 of record DASWTM010000018.1, on the reverse strand, counting down.
AGCGCAATCAAGCCAACACTCATCCCTACTGCAAGACACACAATATTAATAACCGCAAACACCTTCTGCTTTGCCAGACTGCGGAAGGCGATTTTCGAATAACTCTTATACATGGCAAAACTGTGGTAGGTATCGGGGATACGATAGTAATTACGCCTGCGACTTTTTACCCCATACGAAAACAGCAGGGCCAGGGATTGGAAAATGTATTTCCACTTTGCGCGCTGCACCGAGAACTTTTGCACATTATGGTAGAATAGTTCATCCATGTCGCCAAGAAGGTCCTCGGCTATTTCAGGTGAACAATACCACTCAAAAATCCTTTTTATCCAGCGTGGCGGGTGATGTTTTACGTCTGTCATAGGTCAAGCGCAAGGTTAGCTTTGGATTTTTTCCACAATTCGTCCCTTAAGTTTTTGATATCGTGAAGAGCAGCTTTTCCTGAGTGTGTCAATTGGTAAAAGCGCTTCCTGCGGCCTCCCCGCTCCTGCGTGGCTCCACCAAGAAATGATTTCAGAAAACCCTTCTCCTCCAGCCTTGCAATTGTTGAGTGAAGCGCACCAATACTGATCGCCCGGTTTGAGCGAGCTTCGATGTCTTCCTTAATAGACACGCCATAAGCGCCATCGCCCAACACGGCTACCGTTAGAAGAACGAGTTCCTCAAATTCTCCGATATATCCTTTCATACGATTACAGGTTGATACGGCAAAGGTGATTCATTTGTTTCTACTTTTCATAACAAATAGAAAATATTTTTCCGATGGCTTTCTTGTATACTTGCAGGTTGAAACCGGATTGAGACATGCTAGCCTTTGAAAACGCATCATTAAAGAAACTCATCATTCATAAAGTCGGAAACAAATTACTTGAAGATGGCGTCACCCATTCACAAGACGAACTGGAGCTCGAGGGGCGTGACGATTTATCGGGTGTGCTCATGACCTATTTTTTATCCCAATTCAAAGAACCCGTTTTTTATAACTTTCACCACGTGTCCGACATCGAGCTTAACGAGATATACTCGATCTCCAATGCACTGTTTCAATCGACACGTGGCTTTCTTAAAAAATCAAGGGATATCGCCAACATTTTATATGAGTATTCAAACCATCCCAAGATCAAAACCGGGGAGCTGTACATTGCGTACTTCGAAGAGATCCAGGTCGGAAACGAAGTAACGGATGCGTTAGGTATTTTTAAGTCTGAGAACAAAGACACCTTTCTCAAAGTCTATGAAAAGAAAGAGAACATCGAAGTAAGTCATCAGGAGGGAATCAATATCAAACGGCTCGACAAAGGTTGTCTGATTTTAAATATAGATGCAGATAACGGTTTCAAAGTCTGTATTGTGGATTCTCAGAATGCCAACAACGAAGCGCAGTACTGGAAAGATGAATTCCTGAAGCTAAAGCCTGTAGCCGACAATTATTTTCAAACCCAGAACTATTTAAGTCTTGCCAAGAACTTTGTCACGGAACGGCTCGATGACGAATTCGAGGTTTCGAAAGCTGATCAGATTGATTATCTCAACCGATCGATTGAATACTTCAAAAAGAACGAACATTTCAACGAGCAGGAATTTGCATCCTCTGTCTTCGAACACACATCTGTCATTAATTCATTCAAAAAATTCAAAAGCGACTACCAGCACGAAAACGATCTTCATATCGTCAGCGAGTTCGAGATCTCAAACCCCGCTGTTAAACGGCAAACGAAAGTATTCAAAAGTGTATTAAAGCTCGATCGGAACTTCCACATTTACATTCATGGGGATCGCGACCTGATTGAACGTGGTGTGGATGAAGATGGAAGGAAGTTTTACAAGATTTATTATAATGAAGAATCATAGAGAGAGATGACGCGTGGTCATGAAAGGCAAATGGCACATGACCCTGCGTCATTCATTAGCTGTCATTTAGCATTGAGTCCATTCCACAACTCGCTATACTCCCTCAGCGTCTGGGTCCAGGCATTCAGTCCTCCGGTATTGAATCCGGGATCGACCTTCAGGCTTTGCGCATGGAAACTCTTTGCCAACTCGGTATTCCCCAGAATAAAATTTACTTCTCCGAGCGTATCCCACGCATTGGCGTCAGATGGACTGACAAGTACCTGCAGTCTGGCAAAAGCCAAAGCGCGATTAAAATTCCTTTCGCGCAGGCTGCTATACACATTTCCATTTAGAATAGATGCCGGTATGTTGTGTGTAAGGATCACTTGCGCAAGACTGTCCTGATTATTATTCAATGCTTCTGTACCGATCGAAAAGTAGGCATCATTGATATCAGAAACTGTGACACCGGTTTTACAAATAAGTTTGAACTCCTCCCCTTGCATTAAACATAACGGAGATTGTTTATCGCCATTGATGCGGACAAAGTTGTCAACCTTGAGATTCTTGCGCCTGACGAACGCATCCAGATCTTTCACGCGATCGGTTACGATCTCACGGCCATCTGCTAACGTGCGCTGCGACTTCGCATACATGCACCCGGAATGAAGCGCTGCATATTTTGGGAAATAAAAATACAGGTATTCTTTCGCAGGTGTACTCTTGTATTCCGACTGAAGGAAGCGATAGACAACAATACTGTTCGTTTTATCTTTGATTACAAGAGAGTCGGAATCGACAAATCGGATTTGCTTATTGTATCTTATGACGGTAGTTGAGTCGACAAACTCCTTCAGTCGTTCAAAATTCGACTGAGTGGAAATAAGTGTTGTGCCCCGGACGAGAAACGGCTTCACGGACGATATACTATGCGGATGCCAATGCGAGTGCAATACATATTTTAGAGGCTTTTTAGGAAAGTATTTCTCCAGCGCTGCTATAACTTTTTGCGCGGCAAAGGAATGGTCTCTCAAATGGGTAGCTCCACCTCCTTCGTTCCGTATCGGCACCTCCACGAGCGCAATAAATTTCTCGAATTCGATGACTGTACTTTTTGCGGTTGAGGAATCGTAAAACAAATGATAAAACCCGTCCGCCACTTTCATTAGTAGATGGCTCTCGGGTGAGCTTGGTTGCGCCTGCAATAAGAGCGGAAGCAAGAAAGTAAAGGCGAAGAATGACCTTGTCTTCATTGTATTTCTTTTTGAAGCAAGATGTAGCGTGCCTTGCAATGGAGTTGTTATCAAAAACTTAATAAATGTTAACGTTTGTTAAACGGGAATAATGAAGTCTAAGCCCGCGTAATGCTGCGCCTATTTCAAAGGGATAGTCTCTATCGGAAGTAAAGGGTAAAATGCGATGGAGAAGAATCCCTCTCTTCTCTTGAAGAAGCAAGTATCCCATGCGACTGCGCGTGTGCTTTATGGACGTTTCACAGACGTCTACATCCGGCATAATGTTTTAACACACCTCCTAAACATTTCTTATGAACAATTTTTTCAGGGCGCTCATTGCCGGTTATGGCGCGAAAAAACTTGGTGGTGGCTGTCTCGGTACCGTAGTCGTTTTCATCATCATCTGGGTAGCACTTGGTCAATGTAGTTGGACGAGGATAAAGGAGTCGGAACCCCGGAATGAAGTAAAAATAGAAAGTACGGTGCAAGCAACGCTGCCATCCATAACTTCATGCTCCAAAAAAGCGGCCTAGACGATTAAGCGGCTTTTGCGTATCTTTGTAAACCATGATGCGCATCCGGTCTCTTCTTGTATTCGGCCTTATAATGGCTATGTCTTGTAGCAAAGTTGATGAATTCAGGCAACCACCTGAATTGACTCCATTGGAAGACGGCTTCAAAACATCCGCTGCTATAGGCTATTGCATTTCAGTAGCAACCCGTGCGCTGACTGGTCAGAGCCTCCCTCCTAACGTTATTTTCACAAAACGGACTACGGATGGCTACAGCAACTCCGGCCTCATTCATATCTCCGTTGATGATAGTGCGCCAGTTCCATTCAACAGCAAAATCGGGAACATCACCATGGCAGGTCTCTGGAATGAGAACAGCGGAGGCGTTATTTCCATTATGTTTTCAGACTTTGATCTTGTCAATGGCGACTTTAAATTTTATGGCATTCATACCATTCCAATCATGGTGCGCTCCAATACAAATGAGATCGCCTCAATTTTTGCACAGCAAGACATTGTGATTGGCGAGGGCTCCGACACGTTAATGAACCTAAGCCTTTCGAGACCAAAGTTTGACGCAGAGTTGAACCGGTTAAACACACCCGCACCAACAGACGCATTTGTAGCTGTACAGCAGAATGTGTGGCACCTCACCGTGACACCGAATACGACCGCGACCAATTTTCTTGACGATGATTACCGTATCTCAGGAGGTGGCCAAATTGCAGAAGCGAGAAGTGACTCAGGGGGTATACTCTACCACGCCATGATCAACACGAAGTTCAATTTCACTGACTGTTCTAAAAATCCAAAAAGCGGGACAGCATTCATCCAAAATTTCAAAGCAGGTTCTTCGTTGGACTTCGGGACAATCTTAATTGATTTCCATTCAACCTGTAACGGCAGTGGAAAAGTTACGCTCGCTACTGGAAAATATGCCGCCACCAACGGAAAAGATTTGCAGCTAAACTGGCAGTAGTAATTCCAGCATACTACTTATCGGCTTTGACGCTGCAGAACTTGCAAGCCGCCCATTTTTGTGTACTGCATTTCTCACCGTGAATTATTTCCGTTCGCTCCACAAAGGAACCAAATACCATTTTCTACGCGCGATAGAAAGTTGCTTCGGGTTCCAGGCCATTATGGAATAATTATTTTACTATCTTTTACGATAACAATCAAATCATTGGAAATTCTCTGAGTTAGTGACTGGTGTTTGGTTAGTAAGTGCTTAGGTTAAGTTCGTTCAACGTCTTTGTAACACGTCACGTGTTGCAAAGGCGTTGAATTTTTTTTACTGATTACGGACGGTACCGGTAACCGTGGTGAGCCTCAACGTCAATAACTCATCAGTGTAAAAAAAGTGCGTGAGCCTTTTTCATAGTATTTCCAGCCCGCTTCAGTGAGTTCAATAACGATAGTGTTCTCAGGATGATGAATTCGAATGAATCCAAGGCCATCCAATTGTTTAACGATATCCATGGTAATTGAATACTCGGAGATCTTTATTTCGAGCAGTTCGGTTAGTTGTTTCCTACCTCCCGCTTCACCGAGGCCGCCAATAACCTGGCGGAGCTTTGTCCGCACATAGGCAGGGTCAATTTCTTCGATTCCTTTAATGGTGATTCTACACGTGACGTCTCCGTTTTGGTAAAGCCACCGGTCGCGGATCCACCCCTGCTCCATCATGTAGTCCGAAAGTGCTCCAGGCAATATGTTGTGACGCCTGGCAACTGCCGTGATGTTGTAAGGAACGGCTGGGCCCTTCAAGTACTCGGTAAGAAGATAACGAAGTGTTTCTTTTGAGGCGCGTTCGAGAGGCATCGGCAGGCGAGATTAGTATCTCTAATTTACAAAATATTTGTGGCAAATACGAATTAGTAATGCGCAAGTGTAACCTCTTCAACAATGGGATTACCAGCCTGTGCGTCTTTGGAGTCACTTGAGAATTCATGCGAGTCGTAGTCTCCCTTCGAGAGATCGTAGGGCATGATGTGATTTCGATCGAGCCTGATGGATTTTACTTTCCCTTCAAGCTTGCCCCCATTCCAATTCGTGACATAACCACCCTGATCCCACCCGCCACCGTAAAACAAGAACGGTTTACCGTTGAGGGCCTCAAGCTCTTTGAGCGTCATCCCGGGCGATATTCCGGCTGTTGTAGACCATCGAGAAGCTTCAGTAAGGATTACTGCCTTCACCGTAGCATCAGCCGTGGAATCCTCAAACACGAGCTCGAGTTCTTTATCTGTAGCCGCGAACGCGACCACAATATGATACTTGCCATGCGGAAGGAATGAATCAACGTCTTTCACTGCAAAATTGGTCTCGCCAAACAAATGCTGCAGATCTTTGTAGCTGAGGGTTAACAGGGAGTCCGCCTCAAATGGAATCGAGTTTATTTTTCTGGAAGGAACGGTCATTGCAGCAATGTCGCGTACCGAAGCCGCACCTTCCGGACGACTGCAGGAGACAACTGCCAGTGAAACCAGCACCAGGCACACAGAATAGTTCTTTAGCATAGAGGGTTTGCTTTAAATATTCTACCGCATGAGCACAAATCCGCCTTTGATGAAGCTCATCATTAAAGATAAGTTAAGATTGATGACAAAGCCAGCTTTTCACAGACTTTACTCACATACATCCTTACAACGCTGGACCAGCCTACTCCTTTTTATCTATCCTCGCATAGAGCGCTGCTGCCATTCTACGCGGCATAAGCCTGATTGGTATTGAGGAAAGTTTCGCTAACGTTCCCGGAATTATTAGCATACGGCCCTTCAACGTTTTGCGGATCGCCACCTCTCCGACCCGTGACGGTGGAACCGCCATCTTCATTCCCAGCCAGCCCAATGTCTTTCTTGTCTCTCGTCTAATCGAGGGCTTTGTAAATACGGGTCCGGGTGCCAGACAACTTACCTTGATCTTCATAGGTTTTAGCTGATACCGGAGGCCATAGCTAAAATAAATCACGGCTGCCTTGGTTGATGAGTAAATATTTTTCGAGGGAATGGGTGCAAGACCCGCTAGGCTTGACACATTGAGAATATATGAAGGCGCATTCTTTTCCAGCAGCGGAAGTAACAGCATCGTTAATGCGACACCTGATTCGACATTCAGATTTACCATGTAGCGAACGCTGTCAAGGGAAAGTTCAAGGTAATCTTCATCTCCGCCAAGCCCCGCTACGTTGCATAAAACCTTTAGACTCAAGTCGCGACTTGTGCACCATGACGCAATCTCTTCCGCGCTTTTTTCACGACTAAGGTCATGCGATACCGTATGAACGTGAACGTGATATGCTTTCTCAAGCTTTTGTTTTGCAATCGCCAATGTGTCAGTGTCGCGCGCAATTAGCACGAGATTGTACTTGCGCCTGGCTAAGGCTTCCGCGATCGCATACCCAATCCCTTTGCTTCCACCCGCCACCAAGGCATAAGGGCGACTGACCTGGCTAATTGAATCAGCTTGTCCAAACGAGAGAATTGGTAAGAACACAAACACAGCAAACCAGCGCATTCAATGGCTGTTTAAAAAGATGTGCCAGTGGAAATCAATTGGCAGTAGGCAATTGGCAGTAGGCAAAATGTGGATGCATAAATCCGGAATCAATAGCTCCAGTTGCGCTTCCAGGTGTCGATGATGTCGAATGAAACTTTCCAGTCGGCTTTCGGAGGATCGTTGTTGGACTGGCCTAATACACCATAAAATCCAATTTTTAATCTGCGCCTTGCGCCAAGCTTGAATACGCGTTCCACACCACCAAAAATTTCTTCATAACGATAACCACTCTCTTTGATCCACATCATGCCAGCACCCGCAACCGTTCTCAGCTTCAGCTTCTTGATCAACGGAAGATTATTGATCATCGCTCCGTTGAAGTGATGCATATAGTGCGCTTCAAAAAACCAATCGGTGGCATTCAGTGCAGTATCCAGTAACTGAAACGAGTGCATGGGATCGGAATACAGGTATGGATCTGACTGCCGGAATCGCTTAAAATCCACATAGCGCAGATCTTTCGTGTTTAGGAATTTTCCCAGGGTGAGCGTGTAGCGCGAATTTCCAAGAGTTCCGAACTGCACCAGGTGATCAATGCCAAAGTCGATATAGTCGAAATTAATATCACTACTGAAAATATTTTCCCACCCTTTCCGGTGATTAACGATGAACGTGGGGTACTTGCTTCCCAGTACAACTTTCCTGTACGGTTCACGCATGAACTTCTGAAACGGTGTGTAGTACAAGCCCACATGGCTGATGAACGCCTGATAGTTCTGGAACTGGACTGCTGAATCGACCTTGATAATTTCGTTGAGCGCCCACGTTGGATCATAGTCGGCAATGGAACGCCTGTCACTGATATTGAAGTCAGTTCGAAGGTAAAACCCGTTGAATATTTCCTTCCGGTGATAAATATCCACATGATCATGCACGATGTAATTGGACACTTTCAGTTGGTTTAAGTACGCATCAAACGCGTTGATCATCTGAAATTGCCTTCCAATGTCGAAGCCGAACCAACCGAGGCGATACGGGTTATACAGGCTGCGGAACCTGGCACCGCCCTGCCAGTCCATGTTCTTGACACCTACACTAGCCTGCACCGTGCTGTTAATCCACTTCTCATTCTGAAAGCGTTTGCCCCACGACACATACGGCCCAAGCCGCAAACCACCTACGACTTCGAGTCCGAGAAATCCAAGGATTGGCGGAAGATCCCAATAGGTCTTCTTTTCATGATTGCGGAATCCGACACCGCTGTACACCAATTCACCTAGTGTCACTTTGTTAAACTTTGCTTCAATAGAATCCAAATATTTTTTTGACTTATGAACAGCTTCGATGCTGTCGCGATAGTCAATTACTTTTCGTTGGTCCTCGGTAAGCGGTTCCGGACGAGCCTGACGCCAGTATGTAGAGTCTCTTTCATACGCCTCCTTCGTAATCACACTAACTTCATTACCGAAAAATTTTGGCGGAAAAGCGATGTTACGCTCATAGTCTGAATAAATAAGAACTGTGTTTCCCTTGAATGTTTTTTGTCCGGCCTTGGTTTGATAGTGGAATTCCTGCCGGAACGGGATCCACAAAGCGGAATCTACTCTTTGATAGGATTGCTTGATCGTAAAATCGTCATAGAATTTGAGCGCTCCCTTATGAATGTTGACTTCGATCCTGTTAATATTCCAGGTGCTGTCATTGATGAAGATCGTCCCATTGCACGTGGCATCTCCGGCTTTCCGTGCTGTCACACGGATTTGGTAAACGGTCTGTCCATCCTCTTTCAGGATTTGCTCGAGCTTGTATCGGTAGGACAGGATTGCAGTCCGGCTAATCGGAGAAATCAAAGGGACCTCTGCAATCCCTTTGAGGTGCACGAGGTTATGGTAGAAGTTAAAATCGGTCTGACTAAATACGGGGACGAACAATCCATCTTTTGCTCCGTAAGCTTTATAAGCCGTGCGTTCTTCTTTGTAATTGTCGGGACTTTGGAAACTTAGCGTCATCTGCATCTCGAGCAGGTTGATACCTTGTAATCTTGCTTCTTCTCTTTTTCGTGCAGCTTCGAACGGATCGTGAGGCTCGCCTTTCTTCTTGAGATCATCATCATCTTCCGGATGGTCCTCTCGTTTCTTCTTTTTTCGATCAACTACTTCATTGGCCTTGACATAGACATTCGTTCGATAACTATTGATCAGTGAAAGATTGCGCTCGCGATTGGCAATCGTTTTCTGGATGATCTCGTAGGCGGGATCACGTCTGCGAACTTTGATTTCGATCTGGTTTAATTCAACACTGGATGATCGCAGCACCAAGTCTTTGACCACAGCGCGATCAACCATGATTTCAGCCTGAATAGTCTCGTAGCCAATCGAAGAGATCGCCAGGTGATAAATACCCGGATCGATATTGAGAAAGTATTCACCTTTGGAATTCGCTGCAGTTCCGCTTTCATTCTCACGAACAAAAATATTGGCAAAAGGAACAGGATTGTTGTGCTCATCCACAACGCGACCGCTGATACTCTGGGCGTGAGCGACAAGCGGTGCTAATGACAACAGGAAGACAATGAGCCGGAGGGAACGTTTCAAGGGTCAGGTGCAGGGTTTTTATTGAAACACGTTTTTATGGCAATTATTGTCGGTTGGCTGCAAAAAATGCGCAAAGCGTTTTTAGCACTCCATTCCGAGCTCCCTATCCGATGATACTGGCAACGAAAAAGTTCTAACTATTTATGGTGGGATGCGATAATCGTGTCAAGCTCGGGCTTCGTGAATCCAAGCTTCTCTCCCACCATTATGATGAGATCACGCTCCGCTTTAGAAAAATCCCCATCGATCAAAGCCACTTCAATCATTTCCTGAAGTTGTCTTTCGCGATCGTGATGGTTTTGAGGGATCAGGTATTTGTATTCGTGTGCTTTGTCCAGCATCACTTTAAAGCGATCCACGGGGATGCCTCGTTGAAAAGCAATTTTTGACAGCGTCATCCGCTCTATGTCTTCGATTTTTCCGTCAGCGGCAATCAGCGATACGAGATTGCGAAAGTGTTCGAGCTTTATTGGGTCTAGCATAATGGGGGTTTGAGGGTACATAGTGATCGGTGAAATCAACCATGCTAATCAAATATAATGAATCGTGTTCCTATTCTCCAATGGTGATCGAAGAAATGAATTATGACAGGATATAATTTTTTGTGATGATTTGACTATTTTAAAAACTCAAACGATTGTTTCGACAGAATCCTTCCTGTCGGCAGGCGTCACGAGAGAAGCAATCACTAACGGAAAACCATGGGAACACGATCTCTTTGCAACAGCATTCTTATTTTCGCCAGTACAATTTTAATTTTTTTTTCTTGCGATGATCGCGACAAGAAATCCGAAGCCTCGGAGTGGCGCGAATACCTTGGCGGGCCAGAAAGGAACCATTATTCTTCGCTTGATCAGATCAATTTGTCCAACGTAAAGAAACTCAGCCAAGCCTGGGAATACCACACACAGGACAGTGGTCAGATCCAGTGCAATCCGATTATCGTAGAGGGCGTTCTGTATGGCATGACCGCGACAGTCCAACCCTTCGCGCTGGATGCTGCCACGGGAAAAGAACTTTGGCGACTACGGGACTCGGCCGGAACCACGTGGTATGGAACGGCCCGCGGACTTGTCTATTGGGCAGACAAGGATGACAAGCGCATTCTATACACGAGGGAATCCTGGCTACACGCCCTGAATGCTGTCAACGGTCAGCCTATCCTAACCTTTGGCGATAGCGGAAGGGTCAGCCTGCGTACCGGCCTCGGTCCGGCAGCAGAACAAAAATTTGTAATATCGAATACACCTGGAACCGTGTTTGAAGACCTCATCATCATGCCCTTGCGCGTGTCCGAAGGTACCGATGCTGCGCCAGGATACATCCAGGCGTTCAACATCAGAACAGGCAAACTTGCGTGGGTATTTAAGACAATTCCTGACCCAGGGCAGCCAGGATATGAAACATGGCCACCCGAAGCATATAAAAATACAGACGTAGGTGCCGCGAACAACTGGTCTGGCATGGCTGTGGATCGGAAGCGAGGCATCGTTTATGTCCCCACCGGTTCAGCAGGTTTTGACTACTACGGAGGAAATCGGAAAGGCAGGAACCTGTACGCCAACACACTTCTCGCACTCAACGCAAAAACAGGCGAACGCATCTGGCATTTTCAGTTTGTGCATCATGACATTCTCGACCGCGATGCACCCGCTCCGCCAAATCTGCTTACGGTAACCCGAGATGGAAAACAGATCGATGCCGTTGCACAGGTGACGAAACATGGCTACGTGTTCTTATTTAATCGCGAAACAGGAGAACCACTTTTCCCAATAGAAGAGAAGCCGTTTCCGCCTTCCGACATTCCTGGTGAAGAAGCATGGCCAACACAACCAATTCCAACCAAACCCGAGCCTTACGCCCGTCAACTTGTAACCGAGAATGATATCAATCCG
>DASWTM010000017.1:0-28154 GCA_036402115.1 Chryseosolibacter sp. | reverse complement strand
ATTTCAGCAACTCGTCAATTGCACCTTTCAGCCTGTTCTTCGGTAAGAAATTCTGTTCTAACGTAGGAGCAAACGGAATGGCAGTGTCCAGACTTGCTACCCGTTTCACCGGTGCATCCAGCGAACGGAAACAGTGTTCATTTATCCATGCGCTGATCTCTGCGCCTATGCCACCCGTTAAGGTGTCTTCATGCAGTACAATCACACGACTTGTTTTTTCAACCGTTTCGCGCACCGATTCCTTATCCCACGGAAGCAACGTTCTTAAGTCAAGAACATCAGCCTTGATCTCAGGCATCGTAGCTAAGATTTCTTGTGCCCAATGAACACCCATTCCATAGGTAATGATCGACAAATCGGTTCCTTCAGTAACAAGTTTCGCTTTGCCGACTTCTACGGTATAGTAGTCATCGGGAACAAAATCTTTTACCGAACGATATAATAATTTGTGTTCGAAATACATGTAAGGATTAGGATCCTCAAAGGCTGCACAAAGAAGACCTTTCGCATCATGTGGATTTGAAGGATAGACGATCTTCAACCCAGGTGTATGGAAGAACCACGCTTCATTGCTTTGCGAATGGAATGGTCCTGCTGCGGTGCCAGCACCTGTCGGCATTCGAACAACAACGTCTGATGGCTGTCCCCAACGCCAATGTGATTTCGCAAGGTTATTTACAATTTGTGTGAAACCTTCACTGACAAAATCAGCAAACTGCATTTCAACCATCGCCTTCATCCCTTTGATGGAAAGTCCCAGGCCAGCACCAAGAATCGCAGACTCGCAAATGGGCGTGTTTCGTACACGCGGCTTTCCAAACTTTTCAACAAACCCATCCGTGATTTTAAATACACCACCGTACTCTGCGATGTCCTGGCCCATCAGCACGAGATTAGGATGCTTCTCCATGCTCTGTCTAAGTCCATCACTGATGGCATCGATAAATCTCTTCTCCGATTTTTTTTCTGATTCCGGCTGCACAACGCGTTGTACATACGGTGCATGCACATCATTCAGTTCAACCTGGCTGTCGGGTTGAGGATGCGTTTCTTCAAACGCTTTTTCGAGACCTGCCTCTATTTCATTTTTGATTTCCTTTCGGAGATTATAGATGTAGTCTTCATCAATTACTTTTTCGTTTAACAGATACTGTTCGTAGTTGTCGAGTGGATCTTTTTTCGCCCACGTTTCCATCAGCTCTTTTGGTACATATTTCGTACCGGAAGCTTCTTCGTGCCCGCGCATGCGGAAGGTGCGGCACTCTACCAACACAGGTCTGTTGTTCTCGCGAATGTTTTCTGCTAAGAGTCGGATGGTATCATATACTTCGAGTATGTTATTCCCGTCAATGCTCACCGCCTCGATGCCGTAACCAATTCCTTTGTCAGCAAAACTTTCGCAGCGGAATTGTTCATTGCTGGGCGTTGACAATCCGTAACCATTGTTTTCGATGATAAACAAAACAGGCAAATCCCAGACTGCGGCTACGTTCACTGCTTCGTGGAAATCGCCTTCGCTCGTACCGCCATCACCATTAAACACAGCGACAACTTTTTTCTCATCCTTAAGTTTGGAAGCTAACGCGATACCATCGGCCACACCGTTTTGCGGGCCGAGGTGAGAGATCATTCCAACGATATGATGCTCGTTCGTTCCAAAATGAAAGGAGCGATCACGACCCTTTGTGTAACCCATCATCGTTCCCTGCCACTGTGCAAACAGCCGATCGAATGGCATATTGCGCGAGGTGAAAACTCCGAGATTGCGATGCATCGGAAGAATGTATTCGTCCGGGTGCAATGCATTCGCTAACCCTACCGAAATCGCTTCCTGCCCGATACCGCTGAACCACTTGCTGATGCGGTTTTGGCGCAGGAGGATTAACATTTTTTCTTCGATCATGCGCGGAAAAAGCAGGCCGCGGTAGAGTTGCTTTAAGAGGTCGTCAGAATAGTTTTTTCGCTGAAAATTCATAAGGGCGTAATCGTGTGCAAGGTAGTAAAATTCATCTCATCCCCATCGCACCCAGCCCTCTCGTGAAGGCTTACCTTTAGGACACATCTTTTGACCAGATGTGCTATTTGCACTGAACACTCTGAGTTCTCCTCCATGAACGAGGAGCGAGCGCTAAGGCGAGAGCAGTCACGAGAGGGCTACACCCCTCGTGTTGTGATGACGCCCCATTCGGGGCTGAGAGTCAGCTACCGCGAAATTTTTGCAATGAGTTTGAAGGTGTGCTAATCGCAAAGCCCTGAAAGGGCGAAATATTATCACGAGGGGTGGAGCCCCTCGTGACCACCCTCCCCGCACTGGCGCTCGAGTCGAACGTGGACCAGTCGTCAGCAAGCAACGCCTGCAGTCGTAGTTAAATCGCGCTGATCGATCAGAACTTCAAGAGTTTAAAAGAAGATGTGTTCTAACGGCAGCTCCTGAGGCAAAGGTGCATTCCGTTCTCCGTCCGGAGAAGGTTGGGGACGAGGTGGAGTGAACCACCTAAGCGGATATGAATAAAAGTTGATCTCAACCCAAAATCTACCGTTATTTGACCCCTTATGATCCACTTTGAAGAGTTTACATTGGAGAATGGTTTGCGGGTGATCGTGCATGAAGATCCGACCGTTGAAATTGCCGTTTTAAACATATTGTATGATGTAGGTTCGCGCGATGAGCATCCTGACAAAACTGGTTTCGCACATCTTTTTGAACATTTGATGTTTGGAGGCTCGATCAACATTCCGAATTATGACGAGCCGCTTCAAAAAGTTGGCGGTGAAAACAATGCTTTCACGAATACCGACATCACGAACTACTACCTCACGCTGCCGGCAGCGAACATTGAGACTGGTTTTTGGTTGGAGTCAGACCGGATGCTGAGCCTTTCCTTCGATCCGAATGTGCTGGAAGTGCAGCGCAAGGTCGTGATTGAAGAGTTCAAGCAACGTTATCTGAATCAGCCCTATGGTGATGTGTGGTTGCGCCTTCGTCCGTTAGCTTATTTGAAACACCCGTACCAGTGGGCAACGATCGGTAAAGAGATCAGCCACATCGAGAACGCAACAATGGATGATGTCCGAAGTTTCTTCTTCAAGCACTATGCGCCTGACAATGCGATTCTTGTTGTGGCAGGAAACGTAAAAAAAAATCAGGTGAGAAAATTGGCGGAGAAATGGTTTGGTCCGATACCAAAGCAAAATGTTGCAAAACGCAATCTGCCGCTGGAGCCTGCCCAAACAACAAAACGTTTCCTTGAAGTTGATGCGAAAGTTCCTGCTAGTGCGTTCTACAAATCGTACCACATGCCTGGCAGATTTGATAAAGATTATTATGCCGCGGATTTGCTCAGCGATATTTTGAGCCGCGGTCATTCAAGCCGGTTGTATCAGAAGCTCGTAAAGGAGAAAGAATTGTTCACTTCCATTTCGTCCTTTGTTATGGGAACGATTGACCCAGGTTTGCTTGTCATCAATGGCAGAGTAAGGCAAGGTGTCAAGCTGTCGGATGCGGAAGAAGAAGTTAACGCAATTGTTAATGACTTGATTGAAGGTGGGGCAACGGAGGAAGAATTGACCAAGGTAAAAAATCAGGCGTACTCAACGTTGGAGTTTGGTGAAGTAGAAGTGATGAATCGAGCTATGAACCTCGCGTTTGCTAAACTTTCAGGAGATGCTAATATTGTCAATCGCGAAGCACAGGATATTGAATCCGTAACGTTAGCTGATATTCAGCGGATTGGTAAGCAGATCCTTCGCGAAGAGAATTCAAGCGTGATGTACTATCACGCAAAAAACTAACTCATTGAAAATGAAAATTCGTGTCGGTATGGGCTTCGATGTCCATCCTTTGCAGACAGGGCGAGACCTGTTTCTTGGTGGAGTAAAACTTGAAGCCGAGAAAGGAGCTGTTGGTCACTCCGATGCTGACGTATTGATACATGCTATATGCGATGCTTTGCTTGGCGCGGCAAACATGCGCGACATTGGGTTTCATTTTTCAAATACAGACAATCGCTGGAAAGGAATGGACAGCAAATTCTTTCTGAAAGAGGTGACGCGCATGCTCACCGAAAAGGGTTGGACCATTCAAAACATTGACTGTACACTAACGCTTGAGAAACCGAAAATCAATCCGCACATTCCTGCGATGAAAAAAGTGCTTGCTCCACTGATGAACATTTCTGAAGATGATGTTTCCATCAAGGCCACCACAAATGAAAAGTTAGGATATGTAGGGAGAGAAGAAGGTGTGAATGCCTATTGTGTTGCGCTCCTATCAAAAAATGCCTGACGACATTCAAATCATCACCACGGGCGATGGCTCGCACTCGCTGCTGAACACGGCATTGAACGAAACGTATCATTCCGTTCACGGAGCGAAGCGCGAATCAATTCACGTGTTCATTAAGCAGGGTCTCGAGTATTTTCTCGAGCGAAAGGCGGTTGACACAGTAAAAATTTTCGAGGTAGGATTTGGCACCGGATTGAACGCCCTACTCACTGCCAACTTCGCTCAACAGCATCACCAGAAAATTTCCTACACTTCCATCGAAGCGTTTCCGCTGGATGAAACCATTTGGAAAAAACTTAATTACACGGAATCCAGCGAAGACACTGTCCTTTTTCAAAGACTTCACACCGCTACCTGGCAAGCAGAGAACCTAATCAATGACTTTTTTTCTTTAACGAAACTCGAGACGACACTTCAGGAAGTCTCCCCTGATCAAAACGTATTTGATGTTGTTTACTTCGATGCGTTTGCGCCAAGTAAGCAGCCCGAACTTTGGGAAATTGAGATGCTCCAAAAGGTTTTTGGAGCTCTAAAACCGAATGGCGTTTTCGTTACTTACTGTGCAAAAGGTCAGTTGAAAAGGGACCTCAAAACGATCGGGTTTTTGGTTGAAACTCTGGCTGGACCGCCCGGAAAGAAAGAAATGGTTAGAGCGTTGAAAAATTCGTAGCAGAAGCTTTAAAGGCTTGCAAAAAATTCAAACGTTTTCGGAAATCTTACAATTTTTCAAAATATTGCGGAGCGCAAACGTTCTCACTTTTTAAATTTCAAAGTATTCTGAATCATTTGTGAAAAGATTCAAATAATTCTGCCCACTCCTGCCTCAGGCACAATTTCCTTTCGTTTTCTGGGTAACTTCAAAAAATTGTTTGGTGACAAAGACGCCTATTTTTTTCACCTGACGCAGAAGTAAAAACAAATGCAAAAAACAACCACCACCAAAGGTCTCTACACACCGGAGCTCGAGCACGATGCATGCGGTATCGGATTCGTGGCCAACATCAATGGCACCAAATCAAACAACGTTTTGCGTGATGCACTTTCGATGCTTGAAAACATGGAGCATCGCGGGGGCAGAGGGTGCAATGCCAAAACCGGAGATGGAGCCGGAGTGCTCATCCAGCTACCACACGATTTTCTTCAGGAGGAAGCTTCACGTCTCGGCTTCGAACTTCCTGCACCTGGAAAATACGGAGTGGGTATGGTCTTCTTTCCGCGGGATAAAAAAGTGATGAATGCGTGTCGCGAGACACTCAAGAAAAACATCGCTGCGCTCGGAATGGAGTTGATTGGTTTCCGCGGAGTGCCTGTCGACCACAGCGTGCCAGGCCCTGGCGCTGCTGAAGTTGAGCCAATCATCGAACAGGTATTTGTAAAAGTGAAGAACGAGGAGTGGCCTCAGGATGTCCTTGAACGCAAATTGTTCGTGCTTCGCAATTTCACTTCCCATAAAATCGCAAAGGACGTAAAGGGAAGTAATAAAGAATTTTACATCACCAGCTTTTCTTCCAAAACGATCATCTACAAAGGACAGCTTCGCACGGAGCAGCTCCGTAAATATTTCTTCGATCTCCAGGATCCACGGTTGCGTACAGCCCTTGCGTTGGTGCACTCACGATTCTCGACTAACACATTCCCGAACTGGAAACTCGCACAACCGTTCCGCTACATTGCACACAACGGTGAGATCAATACCATTCGCGGTAACGTGAATAAAATGAAATCGAAGGAAGCGCTCTTCAAGTCTACGTACTTTACGGATGAGGAGCTGAAGATGCTTCTCCCGATCACCGTTCCCGAAGGTTCCGATTCTGCGAACCTTGATGCAATGGTTGAGATGCTGGTGTTATCCGGCCGCACGATTCCACACGTGATGATGATGCTCGTACCGGAAGCATGGCAGGATAACAAACTGATGGATCCACATCGCAAGGCTTTCTATAAGTATCACGCTTCAATGATGGAGCCGTGGGACGGTCCCGCAGCGCTGGTGTTCACCGATGGATCGCGTATAGGCGCCACGTTGGATCGAAACGGCTTGCGTCCTCTTCGTTATTTCGTGACTCGTTCCGGAAGAATGGTGATGGCTTCAGAAGCAGGTGCTCTGCCAGTCGATCCAAAAGATATCCTTGAAAAAGGCCGCATCACACCAGGCAAGATGATGCTTGTCGATCTCGAACAAGGCAAAGTGCTGGATGATGAAAAAGTAAAACGTAGTGTCTACGAGGGCAAACCATATTTCAACTGGATTATTCAAAACCGTTTGAAGTTGCGCCTCGAACCAGAACAGGAGTGGTTTGAAGACAACTACGATGACAAGACGCTCATTCAGCGTCAGAATGCTTACGGTTTTACTGAGGAGGATGTGAAAACGATTCTCACGCCAATGGCAGCAACAGCCTACGAAGCTGTGGGATCAATGGGTGATGATACACCGATTGCGGTCTTGTCAAAAGAGAGCCGTCACATTTCAAATTATTTTAAACAACACTTTGCACAGGTAAGTAACCCACCGATCGATCCGATCCGTGAGCGCCTGGTGATGTCGTTGTTTACGCGAATTGGTGTGAGCTTGAACGTTCTCGAAGAAACGCCACAGCACACCAACCAGATTCACATCTCGCAACCTGTATTGTTGAATTCGGATCTCGAGAAGTTGAAGCACCTTCCTGCACATGGTTTTGAATATGCTGTCCTGCGTTCTGTGTTCCCAGCTGACGGTCAACCGGGAAGACTTGAAGAAAGTCTGACGCGTATTTGTCTCGAAGCGGAGAAAGCCGTGAGAGCGGGTAAGAAGATCATTGTTATCTCTGACAGAAAGATCAGCCCTGACTATGCTCCCATTCCATCGCAGCTCGCGATTGGTGCCGTTCACCATTACCTTGTTGAGAAACGAATCCGCACGCAAGCGGGTTTGCTAGTCGAAGCTGGTGACGTGTGGGAAGTACACCACTTCGCTACGATCATCGGTTACGGTGCAAGCGCAATCAATCCGTACATGGCGCTTGAAACCATTCACAACCTGAACAAGAACGGTTTGCTTGGAAAACAGATGAGCGATGAAGACGCTTATCATAATTACCAGAAGGCAATTGGAAATGGTTTGCTGAAGGTGATGTCGAAGATGGGTATCAGCACATTGCAGTCATACCAATCCGCGCAGATCTTCGAAGCGCTTGGCCTCGCCAGTGAAGTCATCGACAAATGTTTCCGCGGTACGATCAGTCGGATTGAAGGCTTATCATTCGATGATCTTGCAAAAGAAGTGTTGGTTCGTCACCACAACGCATACAATAAAGAGACCTCAAATCTTCCTGTTGGTGGAGTTTACCAATGGAAGCGAAGAGGAGAGAAGCACTTGTTTAGTCCGGAAGTCATTCACCTGCTTCAACAGTCGACTAAGACAAACAATTATACTCTCTACAAAAAATATACGGAGAAGATCAACAATCAGGCGAAGGAAACACTGACGTTACGTGGGTTGTTTGAATTCAAGAAGCGTACGCCTATTTCATTGGATGAAGTTGAATCTGTAGAAGACATCGTAAAACGTTTTGCAACGGGTGCGATGTCATTTGGGTCGATATCCCATGAGGCGCACAGCACACTGGCGATTGCCATGAACCGCATCGGTGGAAAGAGCAATAGTGGTGAAGGTGGAGAAGATTCCATTCGCTTCGAGCGCAAAGAGAATGGCGACTGGGAACGTTCTGCGATCAAGCAGGTTGCCTCGGGTCGTTTCGGTGTAACGAGCTACTACCTCTCGAATGCGGACGAACTTCAAATCAAGATGGCACAGGGAGCGAAGCCTGGTGAAGGTGGTCAGCTTCCGGGACATAAAGTAGATGAGTGGATCGGACGCGTTCGTCACTCAACGCCAGGTGTGGGATTGATTTCTCCCCCACCGCATCACGATATCTATTCGATCGAGGATCTTGCGCAGTTGATCTACGATTTGAAAAATGCAAATCGTCAGGCGCGCATCAACGTGAAGCTCGTTTCGCAGGCGGGCGTTGGAACGGTTGCTGCCGGAGTCGCAAAAGCAAAAGCGGATGCGATTCTGATTTCAGGCGCGGATGGTGGAACCGGAGCATCACCGATCAGTTCGGTTCGCCATGCGGGATTGCCGTGGGAACTTGGTCTTGCCGAAGCACATCAGACACTTGTAAAGAATAACCTGAGAAGCCGTGTCGTTCTGCAGACCGATGGGCAGATCCGAACAGGGCGTGATATCGCGATAGCAACGTTGCTAGGCGCGGAAGAATGGGGTGTTGCAACGGCTGCCCTGGTGGTCGAGGGTTGTATCATGATGCGTAAGTGTCATTTGAATACATGTCCCGTTGGAATTGCAACGCAGGATTCGGACTTGAGAAAACTATTCACCGGAAATCCTGATCACGTTGTCAACTTCTTCTACTTCCTCGCGAACGATTTGCGCGAGGTGATGGCAGAACTCGGTTTCAGAACGATCAATGAGATGGTCGGAAGAACAGATCTTCTTCGCGTTCGCCAGGATATCGATCATTGGAAGGTGAAGAAACTCGACTTGTCACCGATCCTTCACCGCGAACCCGCTCGTGAGCACATTGGAGTTTACAAGCAGATTGAACAGGATTTCGAACTTGAAAAAGTACTTGACTGGAAGCTTGTGGAGGCTGCAAAGCCTGCACTTGAGGAAGGTGAACCAAGTCAGGCGAAGTTCATCATCAAAAACACGGACCGGAGCACGGGCGCGCTTTTATCAAACGAGATTTCAAAACGTTACAAAGGCAAAGGTCTTCCTTCCGATACGATCCGATTCAACTTTAAAGGTTCTGCAGGACAAAGCTTTGGAGCTTTTGTAGCTCCCGGTGTGACGTTCGAGCTCGAAGGAGAAGCAAACGATTACTTCGGAAAAGGTTTGTCAGGTGGAAAGTTGATTGTTTATCCCGACAAGGAAGCAACGTTCAAACCGGAAGACAATATCATCATCGGTAATGTTGCATTCTACGGAGCAACGTCAGGCGAAGCTTACATCCGCGGACAAGCGGGTGAGCGTTTTTGTGTGCGAAACTCCGGTGTGAACGCAGTGGTTGAAGGTGTCGGTGATCACGCTTGTGAATACATGACGGGTGGTCGCGTAGTGGTTCTGGGTAAGACCGGAAGAAACTTCGCTGCGGGAATGAGCGGTGGAATCGCTTACGTGTTTGATCCGGAGCACAACCTTGAAAGACTCTGCAACAAAGACATGGTCGAACTTGAGACGATGTCCGAGGAGAATCTTCTTGAAGTTCGCACAATGATCGAACATCATTTCCGGTATACCGGAAGCGATCCGGCAGAGTGGATCCTTGAGAACTGGGAAGTTGCCCAGGAGCTTTTTGTGAAAGTAATGCCGAAGGACTACAAGGCCGTACTTCAGAAGCAGAAGGCCACCAAGGTTATCGCGAAGACGCCAGCAGAAGTTGTAAAATAAAAGACGCACTAAACGACCAACGAAATTTACTGACATGGGACAAGTTGATGGTTTTATGAAATATGATCGCGAAAATCCCAAGCCTCGCGATGTCAAAGAAAGATTAAAGGATTACAAGGAGACCTATACACCGCTTGACAAAGAAAAGGTAAAGACGAATGCTGCGCGTTGCATGGACTGTGGCGTTCCATTTTGTCACAACGGGTGTCCTCTCGGAAATAATATTCCTGACTTCAACGATGCTGTATACCAGGGCCGTTGGGAAGATGCGGTTAAGATCTTGAGCAGCACAAACAACTTCCCCGAATTCACCGGAAGAATTTGTCCGGCACCGTGTGAGGCCAGCTGTGTGCTCAGTATCAACAACAACCCCGTGACGATCGAGTACATCGAAAAGACAATCGCTGAAACGGGTTTTGAGAAAGGGTACATCAAGGCTGCTCCTCCAAAGACACGCACCGGAAAACGCGTTGCTGTTGTCGGCTCAGGTCCTGCAGGACTTGCTGCAGCCGCTCAGTTGAACAAGGCAGGACACTGGGTGACAGTGTTTGAGAGAAGTGATCGGATCGGTGGCCTGTTGCGTTACGGAATTCCTGATTTTAAATTGGAGAAGCATGTGATCGATCGCAGGATCCGGTTGATGGAGCAGGAGGGAATCATCTTCAGAACGAATGCTCATGTTGGTGTTAACATCAGCGCGAAACACTTGCAGGCTGAATTTGACGCGGTTGTGTTGACAGGGGGTGCATCGGCACCGCGCGATCTCCCGATTCCGGGAAGAAATTTCAAAGGCGTTCATTTTGCGATGGAATTTCTGCCTCAGCAGAACAAACGCGTTGCAGGTGACCGAATTTTCTCTGGAGACATTCTGGCATCTGGAAAAAATGTTCTCGTGATTGGTGGAGGCGACACCGGTTCAGACTGTGTGGGTACTTCAAATCGCCAGGGCGCCAAGACGGTGACGCAAATTGAACTTCTTGCCAAGCCTCCGTTAAAGCGGAACGAAGATAATCCATGGCCTCTGTGGCCCATGGTGCTCATGACTTCTTCATCACACGAAGAAGGCGTCAACAGACAGTGGGCGATCCTCACGAAAGAATTCCTGGGCGACAATAATGGAAGACTTACCGGACTGAAAGTAGTCGACATCAAGTGGGGCGTGAATGCGCAAGGTAAAATGGGCTTCGAAGAAATTGCGGGAACCGAGCGTGTGCTTCCATGTGAACTTGCTCTGCTGGCGATTGGATTCATCGGAGCAGAAAAAGGCGGAATGCTTGAAGAACTAAGAGTAGACCTTGATGAGCGCGGCAATATTCGGACGACCAACTACATGACAAACCAGGAAGGCATTTTTGCCGCTGGCGATATCCGCAGAGGTCAGTCACTCGTAGTTTGGGCTATCTCCGAAGGCCGTGAGGCTGCGAGGGCGGTTGATACCTGGCTGATGGGAACATCTCAACTGGAAGCAAAAGATGAGTCTTTCGTGCATGTAGAAGAAGCTTAAAACACTGAACCCAACCCAATGACGAATCCTGCCGGAAAATTAATTCCGGTGGGATTTTTCATTTCTATATTTTTTCGTCAAGAAGAACTAATTTTGCCGCACTTATATTATAGAGACGTGTCAAATAAGTCAGTGAATGTTGGTCTGGTACAGATGTCGTGCTCGGCCAACCCCGATGAGAATCTCAAAAAGGCGATCGAGAAGATCCGCGAAGCTGCCGGTAAGGGAGCTCAGATCGTTTGTTTGCAAGAGCTTTTCCGCTCCCTCTATTTCTGCGATGTTGAAGACTATCAAAATTTCAACCTGGCCGAATCCATTCCAGGTCCCTCTACCGAAGCTATTTCGAAAGTTGCGAAAGAACTTGGCGTGGTGGTGATCGCGTCTCTGTTCGAAAAAAGAACAAACGGAATTTATCACAACACCACCGCAGTGATCGATGCAGATGGTTCGTATCTAGGTAAGTATCGCAAAATGCACATCCCGGATGATCCAGCGTATTACGAGAAATTTTACTTCACTCCAGGCGATCTCGGATACAAGGTCTTCAAAACAAAGTTCGCCACGATTGGTGTGTTGATTTGCTGGGATCAGTGGTATCCAGAGGCTGCGCGGATCACCGCGTTGATGGGTGCTGAAATTCTTTTCTATCCAACGGCTATCGGCTGGGCTACGAGTCAGGACGAAGACACCAACTCCGAGCAATACAATGCTTGGCAGACGATTCAGCGTAGTCATGCCGTTGCGAACGGAATTCATGTGGTAAGTGTGAACCGCGTAGGCTTTGAACAGAATGGCGCTATGAAATTCTGGGGAGGATCGTTTGTCGCAAACCCATTCGGCAAATTGCTCTACCTCGCATCGCACGAGAAAGAAGAAGTACATGTGATGCCGTTGGATCTTGGCAAGACTGATCGTTACAGGACGCACTGGCCATTCCTGCGCGACAGAAGAATTGATTCCTATCAGCCGATCACGAAACGATATATTGACGAAGATTAATTAGTCTACAGTCCACGGTCGGCAGCCGACTGTGGTCCGTGGATTGTCGACATTCCTACCATGACTCCGAAAGAACTAGGCTATTATTTCCCTGCAGAATTCGCCCCTCACACGTCAACCTGGTTAAGCTGGCCACACAAAGAAGCATCGTGGCCGGGAAAGATCGATACGATTTATCCTGTATATGCTGAGTTCGTTAAGCTGGTAGCGGAAGGCGAGATTGTAAACATCAACGTGGTTGATGAGGCCATGAAACAGAAAGTGCTTGGCCATCTTCAAAAGGCAGGAGCTGATCTCAACAACATAAAGATTTTTATTCATCCCACGAATGACGCCTGGTGTCGCGATCATGGTCCTGCGTTTTTGATCAACCCAAAAGCAAAAGGCAAGAAGATGATTGTCGACTGGGGATACAACGCATGGGGTGGAAAATATCCTCCGTTCGATCTCGATGATAATATTCCAACACTCATCGCAAAGCATTACAACATTCCTGTCGTTTATCCGGGAATTGTCATGGAGGGTGGTTCAGTAGAGTTCAACGGTAAGGGTACTGTGCTTACAACCACATCATGCCTCTTAAATGAAAATCGGAATCCTCACCTTAATCAGGGCCAGATTGAGAGGTATCTTCATGACTACTATGGCGTAGATAATATTTTATGGCTTGGCGATGGAATCGTTGGTGATGACACCGATGGTCACATTGATGATCTGACGCGATTCGTCAATGAAGATACCGTGGTGACGGTAGTCGAGGAGAATAAGTCAGACGAGAACTACGAACCCTTACAAGAGAACTTAAAGCTTCTCAAAAAGCTTCGTCTCCAGAATGGCAAACAAATGAACATCGTTGAGCTTCCGATGCCACGGCCCATCGTATATGATGATATGCGTCTTCCCGCGTCCTATGCAAACTTCTATATCAGTAATAAGTACGTAATCGTTCCTACGTTTCGCGATAAGAATGACGAGAAAGCTCTCACGCTTCTTGCGGGATATTTTCCAGGTCGGAAGGTCATTGGATTGGATTCCCTTGACATCATTTGGGGTTTAGGATCGTTTCACTGCCTGAGTCAGCAGGAACCTGAGGCAAAATAATTCCCATCTATCAAAAAAATCAGCCATTTAACGATAAGGTCTATTATCTTTATAGCCTAATTTTTTTGCGTGAAAAAAACTTTACTCCTACACCTGTTTCTGCTCATAACGCTAACCGGGGTAGCACAGTCTGCTTTCGACATCACCCTTTCTGTTAAAGAGAAAACGCCAATCACCCAGGTATTTGATGCGATTCAAAAGTCGCACCCTGTTCGTTTTTTCTATTTAGATGAATGGTTGACGAACTACTCCTTTGATGAATCTTATGATGGATATTCACTTGAGCGGGCATTAACCAGAGTATTAAGCAACTCCGATATCAGCTTTAGCTTTATGTATGGGTATGCTGTCGTGATCGCCAAAGATCCCGCGAAAGCTCTTGATCGTGAGAATATCTTGCGGACTGCAGTGGTGCAGAAAAAAAATGTCAATGAACAGGTCATAGGTAGTCCGGCAAATTTCAAGGCGGGACAAGCAGTGAAGCTTCGAGGTGTGGTGAAGTCGGAAGTAAACATTCCGCTCGCCAGTGCCTCTGTGTATGTGGAGGACATCAATCTTTCTGTGAACACTGATCAGAATGGAAGATATGAATTAACAATGCCTGCTGGTGAACATGTCATGACTGTTCGCTCGGTGAACTTTGGAGACAAAGTCGTTGATCTAAAAATCTATGAAAGCGGGGTGCTTGATATTCAGATGGAAGAAATGCCGATCGTTCTCGAAGAAGTGGAAGTCAACGATCAGGCTATTCTCACCAGCAGGATGGGCCAGACTTCGCTGCAGATGAAGGACCTTAAGCGTGCACCTGCGTTTTTAGGCGAAGTCGATGTCATCAAACAAATCCAGATGCAGGCTGGCGTTACCACTGTAGGTGAAGTTGCCTCCGGCTTCAATGTGCGTGGCGGAAGTGTCGATCAAAATCTCGTGCTCTTCGATGGAACTCCGATCTTCAATACTTCTCATGCACTTGGATTTTTTACCGCATTCAATTCAGACGCAGTCAGTTCAGTTAATTTTTATCGTGGCGGAATTCCGGCAGAATATGGCGGACGCGTTTCATCGGTTCTAAGCATCACATCCCAGGAAGGAAATAAGCAAAAATGGACCGGAAGCGGAGGCATAGGTATAATTTCAAGCCATCTGACAATTGGAGGTCCCATCAAGCAGGATACCACGACAATCATCGCCTCCGTTCGCGCATCGTATTCCGACTGGATGCTCAAAACAATCCGTTCCAATTATTCGAACCTTCAGAACGCATCGGTAGCCTTTTATGATGGCTCGATGAAATTCAGCCATAAATTCTCAGGTCGCACCAAGCTTACCTTGTCTGGTTATACCAGTAATGATCGTTTCACATTGTCAAATGATACAATCTATAATTGGAGAAACATCGCTGGCTCCATCCGCGTGGATCACAGTTTCTCCGACCGGTTCTATTCAACGGTGACTCTCGACTATGGGAAGTACGCTTACCAGCTTGAAGAGGAGGATCCTTACAATGCATTCAAACTAGACTATAGCGTTACCTATCCTTCGTTAAACCTGGATTTTAACTTAAACGGCCGCCACGAAATCGCCTTCGGACTTCACAACCGCCTTTATGATTTCCAGCCCGGTGATCGCAGGCCTACGCATGTCGAATCCAACATTGCAAATACCAGAATTCCCAATGAGCGGTCGCTGGAAACTGCTTTTTATATCACTGATGGCTTCTACTGGCGGGAGAATGTTTTCGTGGAGGCGGGTCTGCGTTATAGTTTATTTACTCGATTTGGACCAGCAACTGTTTATCAATACCTGGACGGTGCATCTATTGAGAATCGGAACATCGTAGACTCCACGCTTTATGGGAAGAACGAGGTGATCAAAATGTATCACGGAGCAGAGCCCCGACTTTCTCTTCGCTACACGCTCACGCCTAATTCTTCGCTGAAGTTCGGCTATAACAGAATCTACCAATACATCCACCTGGTCACTAATACTGCGGCCGTAACCCCTGTTGATATCTGGCAATCCAGTAACACATACTTCAAGCCACAAATTGCTGATCAGGTTTCCCTAGGATACTATCGCAATCTTAACGATAACATGTATGAGACATTTATCGAAGCATACTACAAGCACGTTAACAACACGCTTGACTTTAAGGACGGTGCCGATCTGATTCTTAACAAGAATCTCGAAACAGCATTGCTTCCAGGAATTGGACAGTCGTACGGAATAGAGGTATCGGCCACTAAGGTAAAAGGACGTCTGGTCGGCTCGGCCAATTACGCGTTTTCGCGCTCCCTTCGTACGGTGGATGGAATTTCTGACAGTGAAAAAATAAATGGAGGCCAAATTTTTGCGTCTAATTTTGATCAGCCTCATGTAGTGAATTTGAACTGGCGTTACAACATCTCGAGACGCTATTTCTTGTCGGGCAACTTCACCTACCATACAGGCAGACCATTGTCACTGCCTGAATCTGCGTATGCAACAGATGGAACACCGATTTCAAATTTTTCAGAACGTAACCGCTATCGTATTCCGGACTATCACCGTATGGATCTTGCTTTGATTATGGAAGGGAATCATAAGCGGAAAAAGTTTTGGGACGGCACATGGGCGTTCTCGCTCTATAATGTGTACTCGCGTAAGAATGCGTATTCAATATTTTTCAAAAGCGATAATAGTGGAACACTTCGCCCATACAAGCTTTCCGTTATTGGCACGGTGATTCCTTCACTCAGTTATACCTTTAAAATTTAAGGATGAAAAAGATCATTCACTTACTGCCATTGATTTTTCTGTTGAGCGATGCATGCATCGATCGATACGAACTGCCGGAAAAAATATCAGTAGAGCAGCTCGTTGTTGACGGAATGATTACATCGCAGCCTGGTCCATACACCATCGAGCTCTTTGTTGCCAGCGATCTCAACACCAACGTGAACAGCAGGGTACCGGTAAGCCAGGCAACTGTCAAAATAGTAGAAGACACTGGCGTGGAAGAGACGCTGGTCGAGGTCTCGGCTGGTGTGTACCAAACCCAACCGATGGGAATTCAAGGCACCGTTGGTCGAAAGTATCATACGGTTATCTCTATTGGCGATAAACAATATGTGTCTGAGCCACAGGAGATGCTACCTGCAGGAACAATTTCGAATATTGACTACCAATTCAGAACGAGTGTAATCAATCAAAATGATATAAGTGAACCACAGGATGCGCTCGATGTGCAAATTGATTCAGAAGGCGTACCCGGTGCGCAGAATTTCTTTCGTTGGCGATGGTCTTCGGTTTATGAAGTTGTCACTTACCCCCATTTGAAGACGATTGAAGTTGGGAAACCGCCTGTCGTTATGCCTAATCCTCTTCCTTGTAGCGGTTACATACCGGGTGCTTACGGCACGATAGAAAAGAAGGATATCTGCACGTGTTGCAATTGCTGGGTTTCCGAATACAGTTCTGCCGCCATGATATCAAGTAACAATGCGGTATCCGATCACTCCTTCAATGGCGTGTTTATAGCACGCGTTCCCGTTGATCACTGGCGATTCAATTTGCGTTTTTATATGCTCATCGAGCAGTTTAGCCTGACGGAAGATGCTTACGCATTCTGGAAGCTGGTCCATGCGCAACAACAGGGCGAGGGAAGTTTGTTTCAGCCGAACTCTGTCAGGGTACGGGGAAATATTGTACGTGTAGACGATCCGAATGAAATCGTTCTCGGTTTCTTTGGTGTTTCAGCGGTTGCGCAAAAGAATTTCGTGATTGAGCCGGAGGAAGCTGCTACGCAAATTGAAATTGTGAGTGATACAGTCAAAGGTTCGTGCCTGGGATTATTTCACGGTTCATCGAACAAAAAACCAACCTTCTGGTGAAAATCAAGGATATCGTAACAGTACTCTTTTTTATACTCGTACTTGCCGCAGATGGATGCATCGATCGTTATGAGGTGCCGAAAGAAATAAAGGTTGCTCATCTTGTTGTTGATGGATTGATAACGAATGCGCCCGGCCCATATCAGGTAGAACTGTTCAGAGCTTTTGATCTCAACACGTTTATCAATAAGAGGATTTCGGTTCAGAATGCGTTCGTTCAAATTTCAGATGATGCAGGAAACGTTGAGACACTCACGGAGGTAGCACCAGGCATCTACCAGACAGCGTTGGGCGGTATTCGGGGCGTGGTAGGACGATCCTACCAGCTTTCCATCAGAACCGAATCAGATCATTACAGTAGTACGCCCCAGCGTCTGACGGATGGCGGAGAATTGGAGGCGTTACGCTACGAGTTTGATGAATTTGCTGTGCTAAAGGCTTCGAAAGCGCCTGAAGCCGCTGTTAATTTTTTCATCGATTCGAAAGGCACCGCAGGGGAGAAAAATTATTTTCGCTGGCGTTGGTCCAGTGTCTATGAGACGAAAAACAATCCGGAATTGAAAACGCGGGAGGAGGGAAGACCCCCACGTCCGGTTCCCGCTCCGCCTGCGTGCAGCGGTTATCGAAGACAAGGAACTGGAATTGTCAGATTCGATATTTGTTCATGTTGTAATTGCTGGGTTTCAGAGCAAGGTAATAATGTTACAGTGTCAAAGAATTCCTCGGTTGCGAACGACCAATTCGTCAACGTGCAAATTGCCAGTGTTCCAATGGCCGATCGCAAATTTCACGTTCGTTATTATTTCAAAGTCGATCAGCTCAGCGTTTCCGAAGAGGTGTACGATTTTTGGAAACTTGTGGAATCGCAGCAACTGGGTGAAGGAAGTTTATTCCAGCCAAACGCGGTGCGGGTGTTGGGTAATATTCGCTCTACCACCAAGCCCGAGGAGCAAGTGCTTGGAGTATTTTCTGCGAGTGGTATCGTAAGCCGGGAGGTTTTTATTCAACGTGAGGAAATTCCGTTTACGATACCAGATGAACCTGTTCGCGAGTCCTGCATGCTACGGCCAGGAGCAAGTAATACAAAACCTTTATTTTGGTAAACATGAGATTTCTAGTATCACTTTTATTTTGCGCTATTGTTTTTCAAACCACAGGTCAGGATCAGTCACTCCGTGAACTTGATAAAACGCTGAATGCGTACTACCAGAATACAGCCCCACTTAAAGTCCACCTCGCATTGAATCAGCCTTCCTACGTTGCGGGTGATACAATATTTTTCAGAGCAACCGTTGTCAATGAGTTTGACCGGAAACCTATTGATAAGAATTCAATCCTTCATGTAATGCTCATGAACGATGCAGGCAATGCAGTAGTCAATCAAAAAGTACGACTGGAGAATGGCACAGCAGTTAACCAACTTGTGACTCCCGCTGCTATAAACCCGGGACTTTACGTCCTTGTTGCCTATCATGACTGGATGAAGAATTTTTCGCCAGATTTCTTTTTCCAAACCTATATACTGATCCACGGTCAGCAGCAATTTAGTCGCTCTCCAGATGCGAATTTGCAATTTTATCCTGAAGGCGGCCACCTTGCTTCTGGAGTGGAAAATCGTCTGATCGCCAAGGGCGGGAACAATACGGTTGTTACCGTTGCTGACGCACAAGGCCAGACACAAGCAACGTTTTCAACAAACGAAAATGGTTTTGGCAGCTTTACACTCACGCCACAGGCAGGCGCGGTCTATACGGCAACTGCGCAGAACAGAACGTTCGCCTTGCCAAAGACAGAAGAGGATGCCGTAGCGATGAGAGTTAGGCTTTCGCAGGATGGTAATGGTATTGACGTCTCCATTGCCACCGCACATCAGGCGATTCAGCGCGCTCGCGTTGTGCTTGATGCCTCGGGTGATGTTTTTTATAATACACTCCTTAAAGTGGATCAAGGTAAGCTTGAAGTATCCATTCCTACCAATGAACTAACACACGGAGTTGCTCGCATTTCTGTCTTTGGAGAAAAAGGAAATCTGCTAGCCGAACGACTTGTGTTTATACCCATGTTGTCTTCTATGAAGGGTAATGTGGAACTGAACGGTGCTTTATTTGGAACAAGGCAAAAAGTTACAGCGAAAGTGAAACTCACATCAAACGAAGACCTTGCTGGAACAATCGTTTCTGCAACAGTGTTCAATAAGACACTCTTCGGTGATTTGATGCATTCGGCAACTGCAAATTTTGCCCTGTACAGCAACATGCCAGGTTCACTTACAAACGCACAGACAAGATTCCAGCCCGAGACTCCAGCTTGGCGCGAAGCAATTGACTTCGCCATGATAGCCAACTCCAAAAGTCGTAGCCCGTGGGCCGATGTGTTGGCAAAAAAGCAGCCTGGTGAAAGACTTACAAATATCCGCTTCACAGGCCAACTGGTAAATGAAAAGACGGGCGCTATTTTTACCGACACAACATTTGTGACGCTCTTCCTGCAGAAGAACGTTGTTACTTATCAGACGTTCACGAATAAAGGTAAGTTTGATTTGCCCTTATACATCGATTTCTTCGGACAGGACGAAGTTTACTATCGAATTGAAAAGAGGGGTAAGACAGTGCCTGATGTTCGCATAGAAATCGTTGAGGAACCAACGCTCACCATTGACTGGCCAGTCGTTCAAGAGAGTCCGACAGTTGACCCAGTTTACGTCAATGCAAGGCAGCAACGTTTAATAACAAATTCCTTTGGCTATAATCAGAAAGCTCACAATTATCGAAAGGTGACATCGCCCAATGCGCAGATCGAGGAAGAAATTTTTGGGGCAGACACCGAGATTGACTTGGAAAAATTTCTTGTATTTCCCACCATGGAAGAGACTATCCGTGAAATAATTCCAATGGTGCAGCACCGGAGAATAAAAAATGTCAGCACTATTCGGGTTTATTTTTCTGATGTAAATCGCCAGGCTACCGTGAGTCCTGTGTTCATCATCGATGGTGTCATGACAGATGACACCGACTATTTCATGAGCTTGAAACCAAGCGATGTGGCAAAAATAAAAGTTGTCAATACAAGGGAAAAGCTTCAGACGTTTGGCGCCATCGGACGTGGTGGAGTCATCCTGGTGGAGACAAAAATCACCGACAACTTCAGCAAAGTGCCACGCAGCAAAAACTCGTTTGTTGTTCATGGATTAAGCGAACCTGTGAAGGTTAACACCTTCGATGGACGCAGCTTCAAAGACAAAGTGCCTGATCTCCGTACGTCATTGTATTGGAATCCAAGCATTGTGCTTGATGAAAATGGGGAAGCTTCGTTTTCTTTCTTTACATCGGACGTTACGGGCGAGTATTCAATTGTAGTTGATGGTATAACAACTTCAGGTGAACCGGTACAATTAGAGAGCAATCTGAGCGTGGAATTTAAACCCAGCGCAAACTGAAATGTGAGCATTTCATCGTATATTGAGATGCATCCTCTCAGCTGCAGGCTCAATTATGAAATTTGCGCGGCTATTCGTCATTCTTTTTGTTCTCAGCGATAGCTGCATTGAGCGCTTTGAATTGCCAGATCGCGAAATGAATCCCATCCTCGTAGTTGATGGCTTAATCACGAATGAACCTGGGCCCTATTACATTTCGTTATATTATTCGCATGTCTTAAATAAAATCGTACGCAATCCCGAACCAGTAGGAAATGCCACGATCAATATTTTTGACGATCAGGGAAATTCAGAAACATTAATGGAGACCGTTAAAGGTGGTGAATATTTTACTTCCGCCACAGGAATACGGGGTACCCTTGGCCGGAAGTATCACATTACAATTACTACGTCCGATGGAAAACAGTATGCCACGGCCCCGCAGGTAATGATCGAACCGGGCGAGATAACAAATCTCCGGTATCAGGTTTTTCCTAACTCCATCAATCGCGATGATGTCTTTAAGCCCCAGCACACGGTAAAATTTTTCATTGACGCAAGGGCCTCCAGCGAGCTTAGCAACTACTTCCGCTGGCGATGGACCAGCACGTACGAAATCAAAAATTTACCTGAAGGAAGAACAAAATGGATTTCGTCAAGACCACGCCCGACTATAGTCCCGGATCCACCAGCCTGTAGCGGAGTGCGCGTCCGGCCAGGCTCGGTACAGCTTGAAGTATTCGCTCCCTGTACATGCTGTTATTGCTGGGTCACCACCACCAGCAGAAATGTGGTGCTTTCGAACAATAAGTTTCTAACTACACAAGAGTTCGAGGATGTTTTAGTGGCGACAATCCCGGTTGATAAACGACCTTTTGACTATCGGTTTCATATGAAAGTTGAGCAATTGGCGCTGAGTGAACAGGCATATCGCTACTGGAGATTAGTCCAGTCGCAAGAGGAGAATCAGCAAAGCCTGTTTGTACCAAATGTAATTCGAATGCAGGGGAATGTCTTCAACATCGCTGAACCGGAAGAAGTTGTTCTTGGACTTTTTTCTGCCAGTGGCGTTACGAGCAAGACGATGTTCATAGAACAGCGAAGTATTCCGTTCGAAGTTTTTGCCGAGGAGCCTTACGAGTCATGCCTTGATACGCCAGGCTCAACTAACATCCGACCTGACTTCTGGTGAGGGCTTACAGCGCAAAAACTTTCTCAGGCGTTACCACCTTGTCAAGGGGAATGTCATTTGCACTCATTCCTTCAATTTCCTTAACAGGATCAAAGAGAGACAAGCCTACCTTCGCAGCACTTTCGGGTACCGTGGCGAGAAATTTATCGTAGAAACCACGTCCATAACCGACCCTGTTTCCCGAACGGTCGAACGCCAGCAACGGAACAATAACCAGGTCAAGATCATTGATGTCTGTGGGCATACCTTGCTTCGGCTCCGGAATATCCCACATGTTCAATTCCAGTTGCTCTGCTTTCTCATAATAAAAATTCTCAATCATGGCAGACTGGTTGTTGATGCGTGGAATCGAAACTTGGATCGAGGGGAAATCGGATTTGATTTTGTTGATGATCAGCCAGGTGTTTACCTCACGCTGTTTTTCAATTGGCAAAAAAGTATGGAGCACCTTTACCCCAGATAGATCGATTCCTTTAAAGAAGTTGTCGACAACAGCTTTGTTTAGTTGCTTGAACTCCACATCTGACAAGGCCTTTCGTTTTTGCAGATAGAGTTTGCGAAGCTGTTCTTTATTCATGCCCGGAATATGTTAATATATGAAACCTGAGATCGAAGGGGTCAAGATACATCAGGAGTTTTGAAATGAACGCATTGTCGCGCTGATAAAAATTTAGAAAATTGTCTGTGCGTTCCTGTAAACTGCCGTTTGGAAATAGCGCGTCCTTAACTTCTTCAATCTGACGCAACTTGTCTGCCTGAAGACGTTTTTCTGCACGCAACATTTTTCTTTCAATTTTTTCGAGACTGTTTAGCGCACGCTTTCCCTCGGCACCGAGGAAGGGACCAAGTGTAGGGTCTATTGCCGATGCGCGTGCCTTAAGTTTGTCGAACGTCTCAAGAACGACAGTGCGCTCGTCACCCACTCCAAGTTTGTGGTTGGCATGCTTTAACGTCCAGTCGTTAAAAAGAAAATTTTTGTCTTCGAAAAGCTCTTCATGAGAAAACTTTAGCTTCTCAAATTTCCGTTCAACCGGGTGATCAATCACCATCGCAAAATTTCTCGGAAGTAGGATTGGGAAAGGAGTATTGTGCTTGTCAAAAACCGATTTTAGCTGCAACCAGTAGATCACTTCAGCCGGACCACCTGTATAAGCAATGTTGGGAAGAATTACTTCCTGATACAGCGGTCGCAGAATGACATTAGGGCTGAATTTTTCAGGATGCGCTTCCACAAGCTTTTTCATTTCCTCCGCTGAAAAACGCAGGGTGGTTCCTAAAACTTTGTACGTCTCATTTTCCTTTTCAATTCGCTCGCGGATCTGGCCATCAAGGTAAAAGAAATTGATGTCCCGACAGAAGATTTGAGTTTTATAGCCAAGTGCTTCAAGTTTCTTGTTGTCTTCATCCACTAGCGGAAGCGTTGCACAATTAATCACGTCATCATAAATCACCTTTTTGAAAAGTGATTTTAATTCTTTGTTGTCTGCATCGATAACCACAAGCCCTTCACCGGCAAACAACGCGTTCACGTATGACCTCACCGCATCGCTGAGCTTCGAATTTTTCAGATAGGCTTCACGGAATAACGTAACATCGCCTGGTAGTTCGTTCAGAAGTTTGTCGAAACCGTTTGTGTGAAATCTTCCTACCGCACCTTTCTGATCCGTTTCCCATGTATATTTTTTTCCGTATAACCGGAAGTATTTGATCTCCTCGTAATCATGGTCTTCAGACGCCATCCAGTATACCGGAATGAAATTATACGCGGGATAGGCGACTTTCAATTGCTTGCAGGCGTTGATGATCGTAACAATCTTGTAGATGAAATACAGCGGTCCGGTAAATATATTTAACTGATGGCCCGTAGTAATCGTGAAGGTGTTTTGGTCTTTGAGTGAGTCGATACTGGAACTTACTGCGTCAGAAATTTTAAGATGCGCGTATTGTGATTTGAGCACACGCACCAGTACATCACGACTTTCCTGCTTGAAAGATTTTTGTTTTTCTTCGATCTGCGGCTTGAAGTTATCGATCGTAGGAAATCGTCCGAAGAATGGCTTGAGCGAAGTTTTTTGATCAACGTAGTCTAGAAAGAAAGGGGTGAAGGCATGCGTTTTGGCAAGCGGAACTTTCTTAAGCTGCATGGGCACAACAGGTGAAGGTGGTGGAATTCTGTAAAACCATACCCGAATAACGACAAATTATTGATAAGGTTTGCTGTTTTCTGTCGGTTACAGAACGACTTTCCCGGTGAGGTCGAACTCGGTTGCATCCGTTACTTTCACATTGACAAAATCCCCGATACGGAGGTAGTTCTCGGAGCCATCTATAGTGATTTCGTTGTCCACTTCAGGCGAGTCAAATTCAGTCCGTCCAATAAAGTTTCCGCCTTCCTTTCGGTCGATGATTACTTTTAATGTCTGGCCGATTCTTGCCTGATTTAGTTCAAGTGATATCCCTTCCTGCAATTCCATTACCGCGTCAGACCGTTGCTGTTTAACTTCAGTAGGAACATCATCCTTCATCGAATGGGAATGTGTATTTTCTTCGTGTGAATAGTTAAAGATCCCAAGGCGTTCAAAACGCGATTTTTCAATGAAGGTCATCATCTCAAGAAAATCGTCATCTGTTTCTCCGGGATGTCCTGAAATCATGGTTGTTCGTATTGCGATCCCGGGAACTTTTGAACGAATAGTGCCAAGTAGTTCTTCAGTTTTTTCGCGTGTGATTCCTCTCCGCATCAGCTGGAGCATTCGGGTTGATCCATGCTGCAACGGGATGTCGAGATATTTGCAAATGTTTGGACGTTCCACCATTACATCGAGAACATCCATCGGAAAGCCTGCGGGAAATGCATAATGCAATCGGATCCAGTCAATGCCTTCTACATCCGAGAGATTCTTAAGTAAATCTGCAAGATTTCGTTTTTTGTAGAGGTCCAAACCATAATAGGTTGAGTCCTGCGCGATGATCAACAATTCCTTTGTACCATTCCGTGCAAGGTTTTTTGCTTCGAGAACAAGTTCTTCGATCGGTCTGGAAATATGCTTCCCGCGCATCAGGGGAATTGCGCAGAAGGAGCAAGGACGATCACATCCTTCTGAAATTTTCAGGTAGGCAAAATGACTTGGGTTGGTGAGAATGCGTTCGCCCACAAGTTCATGCTTGTAGTTTGCTTTAAACACTTTCAGCAGACGTGACAAGTCTCGCGTGCCGAACCACGCATCCACCTCCGGAATTTCTTTTTCCAGATCATCTTTATAGCGCTGTGAAAGGCATCCGGTAACATATACTTTGTCAACAATCCCTTCTTCCTTTGCATCAACATAGCGCAAAATCGTATCGATTGATTCCTGCTTGGCGTTGTCGATAAAACCACAGGTATTGATCACGACCACGTTTGCATCATCATTAGCAGACTCGTGCACAGCGTCAATTCCGTTGCCTTTCAGTTGGGTCAGCAGCACTTCCGAATCGACCAGGTTCTTCGAGCATCCGAGCGTTACTACATTGACCTTCGTGGTACGGTTTCCTTTGGTTTTCATCGCGTGGGGTAATTAAACTGAAACACGACTAACGGGCGTTAAATTCAGTTTTCAAAAATTTTTATAGTCTTTATCGGGCCAAAGTTAGGCCATCCATGGCGAATCGTAAAATCCATTCAAAACCAGTGCGTTAGCAGCATTGGAATAGATAATTTGACCGGAATTCTCGTTTAATGCCTATGTGCTTTCAATACTGGTTTTATCTTTGCTGCCGTATTTCCACATGATTAAACGCACGCTTTGGTTCTTCGTCTTCGCCCTACTGGCAATCTCGTGCCTCGACCAGCCTGATTGTTTTAGCCTAACTAATAACTATGTGGGGTTAACCTTCAGAAAGCTTTCGAATCGAAGTGCCGATACCTTGGGGATTACAAGCGTGTACCTGCCGGAAGCGAATGTAGAACTCATACCGAGAGAAGGCACGACCAGCATTGACGTTCCAGTCAACCTCTACAGTACGTCCACGCTGATTGTTGTTCAAGCCGCAGGCATTCAATATGACATTACCGTAAACTACCTCACCAAAACGCAGTTCGTATCAGAAGACTGTGGTGCTAAGTTTGTCCTTAGCGAACTCCAGGCAGTGTCTGAAACTTTTGACTCCGTGCGTGTGAGTTCATCTGTGCCTAAACCGCTGAACGCATCGGGCACAAACATTGAAATATTTCGTTGTCCCAATACCAGCCTCCTGAAAATTCAATTCGCGTCAGCTGTGGCGATCAGCACAATTGAAGGCTCCCACATCGGTACGATAGCCGGTCCAAGCGAAGCCACTACCACGTTAACACTGCCGCTGAATACTGCCGAACCTCTCTCGACATTCATCTTTACGTTTTCGGATGGTCTCAAAAAAACGCTCTCCGTTGCCTATGAACTTGAAACGGATGAATTATTCAATGCTTGCGGAGAGCAGGTTTTGGTTTCTCAACTGGCGTTGACCACGCACGATTTCACAACAGCTACACTCGCGCGACCTGCTATTCAAGACTCTAACCAACCGAACATTGAAATTACTTTCTAGCATAGCGTTGATTTGTTTTGCACTGGCGGGGTTTGCGCAGCCACGGGATAGCGCAGTGCTTCAACTCGACACGGTGAAGAACCGATTCCTGCCAACCGGTATACGCATCGGAACGGATGTCATCGCCATTGTTAAGAGTAACATCCAGGATGACTTTACCGGCTGGGAAGTAAACGCGGATGTGGATTTCAACCGCTACTACTTGAATTTTGATTACGGCACGTGGGGGAGAAACTTTGCCACCGATAGCGCTGCCTATAAGAATGACGGGACTTACTGGCGTGTCGGTGTTGACGTTAATTTTCTACTCAAGGATATCGATCGCAATTTGTTTTTCATCGGTCTGCGTTACGGTCGTGCCAGCTATAATGAACAGATGTTGATAGTCTCTGATGATGACATCTGGGGCGTATATTCTAATAGCTACATCAATCCGGCAGCGACTGCCCGATGGCTCGAATTAACTTCCGGTATCAAAGTAAAGATTTACAAGTTCATTTGGCTCGGCTACACCGTGCGCTTTAAGTTCGGACTTAAGGGCAAAGGGCAGGACCAGATGATTTCGCACGACATTCCAGGCTATGGGAGGACTGATAAAGAAACTGCCTGGGGATTTAATTATCAGTTGATGTTCCGAATTCCCTTCAGACCCCTTCCCCCATTGCCACCGCAGAAGAAAAAATAACGAGCGGTTCTATTTCTTAAAAAGCGAGTCAACAAACTCTTTCCTGTTAAAGACCTGCAAGTCTTCAGCCTTCTCGCCAACGCCAATATATTTCACTGGAATTTTAAACTCATCTGAAATGCCGATCACCACGCCACCCTTTGCCGTTCCATCAAGTTTGGTGATAGCAAGCGCAGTCACATCGGTCGCCTTCGTGAATTCGCGCGCCTGGATGGTAGCGTTTTGTCCGGTGCTGCCATCGAGGACAAGCAAAACTTCATGAGGCGCATCCGGCACGACTTTCTGCATCACACGTTTGATTTTCGTGAGCTCATTCATCAGGTTGACTTTCGTGTGAAGTCTTCCTGCTGTGTCTACAATGACGATATCAGCGTTTTGATTAACACCTTCCTGAATCGCATCGAAAGCAACGGCAGAAGGATCCGTGTTCATTCCCCTGGCGACTACCGGTACGCCTACACGCTGACCCCATAACTTAAGCTGGTCAACGGCTGCGGCACGAAATGTATCTGCCGCACCCAGGATCACGCTTTTACCCTTCTTCTTAAATTGCGATGAAAGTTTTCCAATCGTGGTTGTTTTGCCAACACCATTTACCCCTACCACCATGATAACATAAGGCTTCTTGCCTGCTGGAACTTCGAAATCATCAAGGTCAACTGTATTGCTCTCCGTCATCAGTGACGCCACTTCCTCGCGCAAAATCCGATCGAGTTCTGACGTGCTCACATATTTATCCCGGGCCACACGCTCCTGAATTCGTTCGATAATCTTCAACGTAGTTTCTACACCCACATCTGAGGTGACAAGAATCTCTTCGAGGTTATCAAGCACCTCATCATCCACCGTAGACTTGCCGACAATAGCCTTGCTGAGTTTCGAGAAGAAACTGTCTTTGGTTTTTTCCAGGCCGCGATCGAGAGATTCTTTTTTTTCTTTTGAGAATAAGCCGAACATATTCGTGTTAAATAAAAGATCCAAAAAACAAAAAGCAAAAATCAAAATCCACCGATCACTGACATCGCTAACGAAGCTTGGGCAGTGTGAAATGAGAATAAGCCAAATCACTTACTTCCTAGCGAC
>DASWTM010000016.1:0-13102 GCA_036402115.1 Chryseosolibacter sp. | reverse complement strand
GAAAACATCAATTAACTTTTCATCTCCCATTTCGCCATCATCCGCGAGGGCATGGTGGTCGTGTTTTGGATTGAACCACATTTTCATGTCGTCAATACAATGCGTCTCGAGTGCCCCGGCTCCGAAGGAATACCTGAAGTTTGTTTTGCTTCTCCATTCCAAATCCGCTACAGCCATTGAGAGCATCCATGGCATTACATATTTGTTACTCCGGTCAAATAGAAATGGTCCGTTGCGTTCGGGGTAATAGACACTCAGCATCCGGAATAGCATACGTACCTGTTTCCCGCGATACACTTGCGCGTTAAGCTTCATGCCATATAAGCCTAATGCTCCGGTCGTCCCGCCTACCACTCCCAGAGAAAAGCCGGGTGTAACTCCGTACGCAACGTCTGCAATGATGGCCGGGGGTGGTGTAACGGGGGAATACGTTAGAAGCACGCCAACGTTCCAGTGTCTTTTCGCTGGAAAATAAGGATCATGGACGCGTTCTTGTGCGTGCACAAGGTTACTACACGCCACGAAGGCAATTGCTATCAGGGTTTTCATAGTGATGGGTTTGTTAAGATGTTTTCAAACACGCATAACGTGATGCGATTACACGGTAAACCTACATCGCAATGCGCGAGCGAGGATGTCGTTCTTTGGGTGCGTAATAATTGTTTTTTGCGCAGGTCGCGGCCGTTGCCGATCCTTTGGATGACCGTTGCATGTTTTGCAAATTCAGTGGAATACTCGTAGTATTATTTGCAAATGTGCTACCCCACTATTTGCGATGACCCACCCCGATAGCTTACAGTCAATTTTTCTTGAACGCGTTAAGGCAAGGCTTCCCGCTAACGTTTCATTTGCGGATGAGTTGAGTGAATTGCTCAACATCAGCAAGGATAGCGCTTATCGAAGGATGCGCGGTGAGACCATCCTTTCCCTTGGTGAAGCGAAAATATTGTACGACCGGTACGGGATATCGATTGATGAGTTGTTTTCGAGTGATTCGAACATGGTGACTTTTCACCGGAGAGTTGTTACCTACGATGCCTATGACCTTAACAAATGGCAGAATTCAATATTGAAAAACCTGGAACATCTGGCCGGGTTCGCTGACAAGAAACTGATCTTTTCGGCCAAGGATGTACCAGTCTTCCATTATTTCAGGCTTCCGGATCTCTGCAGGTTCAAACATTTCTTCTGGATGAAAACACTGATCGGTTACCCCGATTACGAAAAAAAGAAGTACACCGCAGACGCGGTGCCCGATTCGCTAGTGACAACAGCACAACAGGTATGGAAAAGGTACGGGTCGTTGCCTAGCTCAGAGATCTGGAACGAGGAAGTAATCTTCGACACACTCAAGCAGATTGAGTTTTACCATGAGTGTAATTTTTTCGAAAATCCCAAGGAGGCCATAGCGCTTTGCGATCAGCTAAGTGCATTACTAAACCTTGTTGAGGCAGAAGCAGCGCAGGGCGTAAAAGAATTTGGGGGAGAATTTCTTCTTTACAAGAACGAGATTCTTATCTCTGACAATTCCGTTTTTGCTAAAATGGGTGACACACGCTGTGTCTACGTGAATCAGAATGCTCTTAACCTTTTGCTTACGTTGCAGGAACCGTTTTGTGAACAAACGGAAATCTACCTCAACAACCTGATTGCGAAATCTGTGCTGATCAGTAAGACTGCTGAACGCGAGCGAACGCGCTTTTTCAATAACATGAAAGAACGTATTGACTTCTTTAAACAGCGGATGAAATAACCTGACCGGCATTACACTCTCTTTGGATGTGCACTTAAATTCGAAAAACGTTATATGAGAAACCTTGTGATCCTCTCCGACATTCATGGTTTCTCGTTTGCTGATCCGACAAACACCAAGTTTTTAAAAGGCTTTGATTCGATTGACCAATTGAATTCCATCGACCTTGCAGAAATTTCTGCCAGCGATCCAAACGTGAGGCACAACGACATGGTTACTGGTGGCATCGATGTGGCAGCTTCGAAGTTAAGGTCTCTTTACCCGAACGGAATCGAGTTTGCGCTTGGCCTGAGCGTTGGCGGAGTAATTCTTTGGAGAGCAGCACTGACCGGGTTATCCATTGGACGGCTCGTCTGCTTTTCATCAACCCGGCTTCGCTTTGAAACTCAGGTGCCCGATTGCCCTACTCGCCTTTACTTTGGAGCAAACGACAAATTTCGTCCTGACACAAGTTGGGTTAACGCGGCCGGAGTTGAACACCAGCTTATTGAAGGCGAAGGTCACGAATTTTACAGGACAACGCGTGCGGCTGAGATTCTTGGTCACGAACTCATGCGGATGTCTGATAGACGGTAACCTCGTTACTTGCCGAACAATTTCCAATTTCCTTCTGAGATCACTTCTATGTTTCCGTCCACTATTTTGATTGCAGTCTGATCGTCAATGGCGTAAGACGCAAAGGGAAGCGTACCTGCCAGCCTTTCGAGGTTTTGCAAAGAATTGTCAGGGAACCATTCATGATCAAGATGAGGATGGAGAGCGAAGTCAAGGATGTTCAAGGACTTTGGGCTGTCTGGAGGCAACGTGTGATTGCCATAGGTTGTGCCGTACCGAGTCATAATCATACTGCCGGCACTTAATCCGACATAGGTTATTTTTTTCAGGAGCGATGGCAACAAATCATACAATCCGGATTGATAGATCCAATAGCAAAGATACTGACAATCACCGCCACCTACGAGCAGCGCGTCACTCTCCAGCAGCTGTGGCACCCAGAGATCTTTCTTCAAAGTAGAAAGGGCCGTCAATTCGAGAATACCAAGTGACTTCCATCCAAGTTCACAAAACGGGTCACCCAATGATCCCCGGATCACCTGACGTGACAGGTCTCCCCCATTGGGTATAGCGTAAATCGCGGTAGGAACGAAGAATGCACTCGCCTCCGAAATCGGTTTTCCTAGCAACTCTGTTAGTGTATGTTCAATCCGCTTATTGCTAATTCCAGCGGATGTAAGAAGAAGTTTCATAACTATATCGACCGTATTTGCACAAAAGTATTTCATGAGTACGGAATAAACAGCGTGTGAATGCGACAATCAAGGTAGGTGAACGCGTTCTGAATACAGGCCAGTTATCTATTGCTGCTGCTGTTGCTCATGCAATTTCATGTGCAGTCAAATCCCTTCCAAAACGAGTCATTTATGTCCTATACTTTGGAAACAACAATGTGGAGATTGGGTGAACTTACTGAAGCACTTATGGGCAATACGTTGATTTTATCGCAGGTCGATGTGCATTCCTTGCTGACAATTGAAGAATGCATGACTGCCGTTGAAAATGCTTTCCGGACCCTTGCCGAAGGAAAAACGCAGCCTCCGAAAGTTCTTGGTCTTCATGTGCAGGAAGGCGGATTGCATATCAAGGCTGGCGTCATGCAACTGAATCGATACTACATCGTTGCAAAGCTGAACTCAAATTTTCCGGCCAATCCTGCGAGGCATCACCTGCCTACGATTCAAGGTGTAGTAACAGTCTTTGATGCCGACAACGGAGAACTTCTGGCGTTGATGGATTCAATTGCGATTACAATCATCCGCACAGGCGCAGCGACAGGCGTGGCAGCCAAACACCTTGCGCGTACAAACGCAGAATCGATCACGATCTGTGGCTGTGGAAACCAGGGCTTGATTTCATTGCAGGCAATCCTGTCTGTTCGAAAACTAATACGCGTCTTTTTATATGACACGAACGCCAGGCAAATGCAGGCATTGTCGGATGAGGTGTCAAGCTTGTATCCGCAGCTGGAAATCATTCAAGCTGATACCCTTCGTTCCGCGGTGAAGAAGAGCGACATTGTGGTGACCTGTACGCCATCGACATTACCTCTGATCGATCTGGAAGATGTTTCACCGGGAACCTTCATTGCAGCCGTGGGTGCAGACAGTGAGCACAAAAACGAAATTCATCCGCGTTTAGTGGCTGCGTCAAAAGTTGTTACCGACTTGACGGTGCAAAGCGCAGCCATCGGTGATCTTCATCATGCGATTAAAAAGGGGTTTGTCGCACTCTCCCATGTTCATGCAGAATTGGGCGAGGTTGTGGCCGG
This sequence comes from Chryseosolibacter sp., assembly GCA_036402115.1. Classification (GTDB taxonomy): domain Bacteria; phylum Bacteroidota; class Bacteroidia; order Cytophagales; family Cyclobacteriaceae; genus Chryseosolibacter. Next base: position 9,023 of record DASWTM010000016.1, on the reverse strand, counting down.
AAAGAAACCCGGGAGAACAAATGACGAAGAAGTCATTATTTTCGACAGCACAGGTACTGCCTTGCAGGATGTGGCTGCAGCATCGATCGTATATGAGCGAGCATTAGCGAAAAAATTTGGGACCAGTTTCAATCTTGTGAGCCAAGCCTAATCAACGAGATCGCTCCATTTTACCATTCGTTCCTGAAGGTCAATTAATTTGCCGTCCAGTTTGAAAGTTCCATTGCCCTGGTGATGCATGGTGCGTTTTTCTTTTCGATCGGGATTCGTCCACGCCTTCACTGCCTTTAGCACAAAGAGGTTATAGCGGTTGACCATCCGGGTGTCGACCACGTGGCACTCGATGTTGGCAAGGCACTCAGCAAGCAACGGAGCCGTAACGCGTGCCCCTGCTTCTGTAGTTAGCCGGAAGCGCTGAAATTTATCTACGTCATTTCCGGAGCAATTTCCAATATCCACTACTTTCTTGGCCAGATCTGCGCCCGGGATGGCGATGACGCATTCGCGCGTTGCCTTCAATGCTTTATAACTGAAATCCCATGGTCCAATGATCGCGCCAATCAGCGGTGGATCGTGTTGCATCATCATATGAAATCCCATTGTCATGACGTTTGACTTGCCCCGGTGGAATGTTGTAACCAGCACAATGGGACCAGGCTCAAGCAGCCGGTACACTTTTTCGACAGGATAATTTTTCATTGGAAAGTGATTTGATTGAAGTGAAAATACTCATTTCACGAAAAAAAATCATTTGCTATGACGCCAGTGTCAGGCAATACATCGCACGAAAGAATTGCATCAACATTTTTTTTGAGGTGGTCTCCGTTGCATTTAGTATGTTTGCGGCCCACTTTTTTGCGCTATGAAAAAGACCTCCTGCGGTATAGACTTCGGAACTTCCAATTCAAGTGTCGCCCTTGAGGAAGACGGTAACATTAGGCTGGTCCCAGTTGAGGAGTCTCATGTTACTATACCCAGCGCATTGTTTTACCCTCCGGATGCATCTCCCCTCTTTGGTCGGAAGGCAATACGGTCATTCATCGATCGCGAACCAGGAAGATTCATGCGCAGTCTGAAGCGCGTTCTCGGAACTTCCCTGATGAAACAAGGTACGGTTGTGAATGGTAAAGTCGTTAAATTCGATCGTATCATCGGATCCTTCCTGGCGCACCTGAGGACATCTGTTCTCAACTTCTCCGGTGATCCTGTTGAAAATGTTGTGATGGGAAGGCCCGTTCATTTTGTTGACAATGATCCCGCGGCCGATCACCACGCTCAGCAGGAATTACACGCTATTGCCAAAGCGGTCGGATTTAAAAATATAGAATTTCAATTTGAACCTATTGCAGCGGCATTTGCACATGAGGCTCGGCTTACCACTGAACAATTGGCTATCGTTGCGGACCTTGGTGGTGGTACTTCTGATTTTACGGTGATCCGCCTCTCACAAGCGAACATGAAGAAAGCTGATCGTTCTTCCGATGTACTGGCCAATACCGGTGTTCGCATCGGTGGTAATGACTTCGATAAAGCGTTGTCGTTATCAGCTATCATGAAAGAACTTGGGTACCGAAGCACATATGGTGCAAAACAGCTTGAGGTGCCCTTGAAGTATTATCACGATTTATCGGAATGGAGTAAGGTTAATTTTCTTTATACACCAAAAATTTTATCACAAGTCCGGCAATTCTATAACGAATCACATGATCAAAAACGATTTGGAAGATTACTCACCTTGCTGGAGCAAGAGAATGGGCATAGAGTATTGTCATCAGCGGAAGAGTCGAAGATCGCGTTGACAAATTCGGACTATGTTGAGGCTCGGATGGATTTCCTCGAAGACGGATTTTTTGTTGCGATCACACGTCCTGATTTTGAATTGGCAATAGCCGAAGACGTGCAAAAAGTTGCTGCCTCAGCACGCGATTGCATACGTCAGGCGGGGGTTACTGCATCAACGATCCAACTGGTGATCTTAACGGGTGGGTCCACCGAAATTCCAGCGATACAAGCGTGTTTTAAACAGCTCTTCCCTGCTGCCCGTATTGCAGACGAAAACAAGTTGTCCAGTGTCGGACTGGGATTGGCTTACGATGCTGCCAGGCGATTCAGATAACTAAGGACTGAAACATTTTTGTTGCGATGGCCGTATAAAAATCACCCCATTTTTATGCAGACGTTCTATAAAGACAATTCCGCAAACGTTTACTACGACAAAGACGTTGACACACTTTTCCTTGAATACACAGGTAGGGTTTTAAATGATGCGCATTTCATCCAGATAAACACCGCAGTTCTGGAAGCTTTCAAGAAGCTAAAAACCCAAAAGTTTATTGCAGACATCCGCAAGATGGGTATCATTGGTCTGAATTCGCAGAAGTGGGTGGTTGATGTGCTACTTCCCGGCATGGTCGGACATCTCAATGGTAAAACACTTTTTCATGCGCAGCTCATTGATGCTTCCGAAGTAATGTCGAAAGTTTCCGGCAGCAACATCAAGAACAAGTCATCGCAGGCGGTTGATAAGCTCGAAATGCGCCAGTTCACGGATGTTAATGAAATGCGTACTTTTCTTAAGAGCTGGAAAGGGTAGTCGGCCTCGGCCCCATCATCGTGTATTCGTTCCTCGATTACTTGGTAAATCACTAGGGAAATTTGTACCTGGCCAAGTTCCAGATTTCACCATTAGACAACTCCTTCCTTATCGCTCCTACTCCCTTAGCAAAATAGATCTTAGTAATGTCACGAGGGCTGTACACCGTTGTGTTTTCAAAAACCTGCACGTCACGGTATGCTGTTCCATTAACGGCAAAGGTTGGCAAGTAATCGAGATAACGCACTTCTGAATCATATGTAAACTCAAACGTTGCGTGAGGGTTATGCCTGGTGAAGAACAGCGGCCTTAGATCTCCTGTATACGCCAGCGGAGCTTGTGCGTAGACATAGAAGACAGTGTCGCGATAACGTTGGGCAGTACCAAAGCCGATCACCGTGTCCCGGTAATACGAACTTTGGAAGTAATGATTAAACCACTCGTAGTTGAACGAATATGCTCTGCGGGTGTCGTTGATTGATAAATCGTGCTCGTACAAAAGGATACTATCTGTCTGTGTACCGCCCTCTAGCGTGTAGACCCAGTAACTGCCTTCCGCGAAGAACACATAGGGCCTGAAATCGTCTTCCATTCGATACGTTGGATATTTTTCATTATCACACGATTGAAGAGTTGCTGCCACAGTGGCTTGTAGGGCGATGATTATGAGGGTTTTGTTCATTTCTTTGGGAAATCAGCAAGGAATTGCAGCTGACGTAGTCTAAGGTCCAAAATAAATCTTTTAATCCATGGAACCAATTCTCTTCCACTTGCGTAAATTAGACCAAACGGTCTATTTTTTACAAAACAGGTTTTATGTCGAAGTCGGAAAGAACAAAACAGTTTATAATTGAGCAGTCTGCAGCCATTTTTAACAAAAAGGGCGTGGCGGGGACCTCGATTTCCGACTTGATGGAGGCAACAAAGCTCGCCAAGGGGGGAATTTATGGAAACTTCGAAAGTAAGGATGAGATCTCTGTTGAAGCTTTCAACTACTTGACACGGGCTGTTGGAAAAGGTCTCGATGGTGCGGTTGCCATTGATGGAAGCGCCAAAGAAAAGCTTTTTTCATTGCTTGATTATTACCAGGAAGAAGTTGCGACAAGTGAGCTCGGAGGATGTCCTTTACTGAATTTCGGCCTGGAGGCGGATGACACCAACCCATCTCTTCGTTTGGAAGTGGCGAAAGCTATTAAACGCAGCCAGCACCGGATACAGCGGGTGGTTGATGGTGGCAAATCGACTGGTGAATTCGGAAAGCGAGTTGATTCTGGTGTTTTTGCGATGAAGATGTTTGCCATGATTGAGGGTGCGATATTTACATCGCGCGTGACAGGGAGTTCGGCTACCATGAAAGCAGTTGTTGACGCTTTGAAAAAGGAGATCAGTACGTTCTGATTTTTTTTTAATGAATAAAAGACCGATCGGTCTATTTTAGCACACTTTAACAAAATGAAATGAAAACTTCAAGAAACACAGTGCTCATTACCGGTGGCGGCTCTGGAATTGGGCTTGAAACGGCAAAACTTTTTTCACATAGTAACAATGTGATTATTACCGGTCGGGACGAGGAGAAGTTGAGAAATGCGGTGAAACAACTTGACGGCAAAGGGCAGTACATTGTCGCGGATGTCACACGTGACCAGGATATCAATTTATTGGCCGATCGAATTATGGCTGAATTTCCTGACCTGAATATACTGATCAACAATGCCGGTGCGGCTACCCTACATAATGTTGGTGATTCAGCCGATGCCCTTGACATTGCACGCAGGGAAATGGAAACAAATTATTTCGGTGCAGTCAATCTCACAACGAAACTTTTGCCGATCCTAAAGTCGGCTAAAGAGGCTGCTGTGATAAACGTCACTTCCATTCTAGCATTCGCTCCCGGCATTTCACTTCCTACTTATAGCGCAAGCAAAGCTGCCTTGCATTCCTACACACAGGTACTTCGGTTGAGCCTGGCCGGCACAAATGTGAAAGTGTTTGAGGTGATGCCACCTCTTGTGGATACTGAATTTGCGAAAGACATTGCATCCCCGAATAAAATCCCAGCGGTGCAGGTGGCACATGAACTCCTAACAAGTATGGCGATCAACAACTTCGAAGTGCGGATCGCATTTACCGAACAACTCTACAAGAATTTCCTTGGCCGGCCAGACAAGGCTGCACTTGCCTTGAACGGACTGCCACTCCAATAACTCGCGAAAGAATAAGAACATGAAACAGCTCAACAAAAACCACGTCTTCATCAGCACAATTCTGGCGTTCGCGCTTATCCCGCTCTCGGGATTTGCAACCGATATTTATCTTCCCTCCTTTCCTACGATGGCAAAATTGTTCGGAACAAGTCAGGCAGACATTCAACTATCATTAGTCGTATTCATTGTAAGTAGTGGTGTCAGTCAATTGTTTGTAGGAAGTATCGTGGATAGTTTCGGACGATATCGGTTGACACTTGCGTCTCTTGCCATTTTCGCCATCACGTGTATTGTGATTGCATTATCGAATAGCGTAACCGTTGTTCTCGCGATGCGGGTGATCCAGGGAATAACGGTCGCATTGATCGTGGTGAGTAAACGCGCATTCATTATGGATGTGCACTCCGGTGAAAAACTAAAACACTATACCAGTCTATTCTCGATTATCTGGGCGATGGCCCCGATAGTCGCGCCATTCCTGGGTGGTTTTCTTCACCATTATTTTGGATGGCAATCAAATTTTTACTTTCTCGCGGCAGCTACCATTGTCCTGATCGCGCTTGAAATGAAGTATAGTGGAGAGACGATTAAGGAGTATCATGCTTTTAATTTTAGATCATTGCTTAGAACTTATGGCTCGAAGCTTTCCACGCCAGACTTTGCCTTGACGCTCGCGATCCTCGGTTTCACGTACTCCATGGTAATGATGTATAACCTGGCAAGTCCTTTCATTATCGAGCAGGTTTTTAATCAGTCACCCGTGGTAACGGGCAATGCAGCATTGCTGTCAGGCCTTGCGATACTGGTTGGAGGTTTGATCAGCAAAGCCACTATTAAAAAATCAATCTTCAGCAAAATGAAAGTTGTTACACCGCTTTTGCTTTTGTTTCCGCTCCTGCTCATCGTTACAATGACCTACTTTCAATCACTCAGTCTCATGATCACAATCGTGTTCCTCTTGCACGTGGTATCGGGATTTACCTTCAATACATTCTATGCATACGCGTTTGGGCGCTTTTCAACACATGCGGGAATTGTGAGCGGACTTACCGGTGGCGGGCTGTATATCATCACATCAATCGTGAGTTATACCATGGCTGGTCTGCTGCAGGTACAGACTCCGTTAATGTTAGGTGTCGGGTATTCGATTGTCACATTGCTAATTCTCAGTGGATTTGTAGGATTCACCTATTACAAACGCCACGTAAACGAACATATCTCCAGCGAATTAAAGACGGCTGCTTCGTAAGGTCTACAGCGATACAAATATTGAACACAAAAAACACTTTTAAATAAAATCAAATGGAAACTATCACACAATCAAAGAAGGTCATTTACACCGGTAAGACTCATACAACGGGTGGCCGCCAACATGGTGTTGCCCAAAGCTCAGATGGCAACCTTGACCTTACGCTCTCGCCTCCAGGCACCGATGGGGTTGGCACAAATCCTGAACAGTTGTTCGCAGCCGGATGGTCAGCATGTTTTGAAGGAGCTCTTGGAATTGGCGCGAAGAAATTGCGCGTGATACTTCCGAAAGACACAGCAATTGATGCCGAAGTTGATCTGGTTTCAAGTGAAACCGGATACTCGCTGCAGGCGCGCCTTTTTGTAAGCCTTCCCGGACTTGGTAAAAAAATTGCGCAAGAGCTAGTAGACTTTGCGCATGGTGCATGTCCTTACTCAAAGGCCATACGCGGAAACGTTCCGGTCGAAATAACGCTGGTGTAAGGTCCAACGGTAATAATAAGAGCAAGAGCCCATCAAGTTTTCCTCTGGATGGGCTCTTGTATTGTAAAATTAGCGGGGAATCTCTTACAACGGTTGTTGCTCCAATGCGTGACGTTGAGTGGCTTTTAGTAGAAATTTACCTTTCCGGTTTCAACGTCATACATGCCGCCAACGATCTTAATCGCGCCACTGCTTTCAAGTTCGGCAATGATCGGACTTTCTCTCCGGATGCGTTCTATGGTGAGGTGAACGTTAATTTCTGTCACATTGTGAACGAAGGCTGTATTTGCGCCTGTTCTGTTGTCTTTTGTTGCTTTCTCCTGGTAAATGGCGGGTTGTATTTTATTCAACAGCGTTGTCAGGTGCCCCATCTCCACGTGATTACAGGCACCGACAATGGCTCCGCATTTTGTATGACCTAGAACCACGATCACTTTGGTTCCGACAATCTTTGTGGCGAATTCCATGCTTCCGAGGATATCGTCATTAAGTACGTTTCCGGCAATGCGAATGCTAAAGATGTCACCCAGCCCCTGGTCGAAGATCAACTCCGCAGAAGTGCGGCTATCGATGCAGCTCAGAATGGTGGCAAATGGGTACTGGCCAGCTGATGTCTCGTTTACCTGTTGCAATAAGTTGCGATTGGCTTTCAGGTTGTGCATAAACCGATTGTTGCCTTCCTTCAGAATTTGAATGGCAAGGTCTGGAGTCAGGTGGCTTTGTGTTTCTTTCGATTGTGTGCGCATATTAAGAGTTTACGTGATTAAAATTTCCTTCGCTATGGGGTATCAACCAGTCGAGCTGGTGAAAGCGGCATAAAGGTATAGATACTTTTCGAATTAATAGTATTACTATTACATTGAATTAAAGCCGAATCAATCAAAATTGTTTCGTTAACTTTATCCAACATGGACTTTCAGTTACTTTTTAAGGTTAATGATAAAATTTTTCTGCGCGACCCGGAGAGCAGCGAGGTTGGAAGGCACATTGTTAAAAGTTCAATTGACCTGATCTACGAATTGGGGTTCGAACAATTTACCTTTAAAAAACTCGCTACCGAGATAAATAGCACCGAGGCCACCGTATATCGTTATTTTGAAAATAAGCATCGGCTCCTTCTGTACATTCTCAATTGGTACTGGAGTTACATGGAATACCTGGTGGATTTCAGGCTGCAAAATATCAAAGACAAAAAAGAGAAGCTTCGGATAATCGTTGATCTGCTCACGCACGAGTTGCCCGAGAGTTCTGGCCAACTCGATTATAACAAGAAGTTCCTAAATCAGATTGTTATTTCGGAAAGCAGCAAAGTTTATCTGGTCAAGGAAGTGGCCGAGATCAACAAGAATGCTGTTTTTAAGCCTTACAAAGACCTTTGTGCGAAGATTGCTGCCGTCATTTCAGAATATAATCCGAAATACAAATATCCCAAGTCATTGAGCACAACTTTGATTGAGACGTCCCATTATCAACAATTTTTCAGTATCAATCTTCCACGACTTACGGATGCTACGCCAAAAAATCGCGCGGAGTTTACTAGTCAGTTTCTCGATGATCTCCTCTTCAAGATTCTTTCCTGAGCGTTTAAGGTAGAAATCGGTTTAGTTTGATCTTGCCAAATAAACTGAACCGGCAGTAATCGTTATTGATGAGCAATTTTATTTTCGCGGTCGGCCGGTGGGATGAGTATAGTAAATTGATAGCTTTGCGTCTATACCTGAGGGGTTTGAAATGAAAGAAAGCAAAAAGGTAGTACTCTACGTTGAAGATGACCGGGACGACCAGCAACTTTTTGTAGAAGTGATGGAGTCGGTGAACACTGATTTTACCTGTCTGCTTGCGTCAGATGGTCTCGAGGCACTAGACATTCTGAAGGAAATTGATCAGCCCATCTGCATTTACGTTGACCTTAATATGCCTCGCATGAACGGCCTTGAATTCTTAAAGGCATTAAAACTTCATCCCGAATATTCGCACATACCGGTCTTCATTCTCACAACGTCATCCTCGCTGAATGATGAGGTGACTGCAGTAGCGTTGGGCGCAAAACAATACATCGTGAAACCGAATTCCTACCAGGAGCTGTTCCGCATCCTGGAAAAATGTTGTGAACCTTTTCACAAACTTCCCGTTGCGAAGAATTTTCCTTAAATATCAGTTCAAGCTCCGCCACGTAGTAGCAATGAGAATCATTACGCTAACTATTGCCGCGATGAAAAGATATTGAAGCGAGTCTTTCATTCCTGAATGTATCGTAAGCAAATTAGGTTTCGCACACGACAATAATTTTATCCAAACATGAACATTGTCAGGCTCGCATTAACATTGGCTTAATTATCAGGCTGAAATGACGGGACTTCATCAATATCTTACTCCGATAACTACACGTGTACCCGAGGGGCCGTTTTCATCAGTAAGGTCGTGCACCTCGAGTGCAACGTTATGATGTTCATTGATCAGCTTTAAGCGGTCTTCGGTTATTTTCATTCCCATGG
>DASWTM010000015.1:0-32703 GCA_036402115.1 Chryseosolibacter sp. | reverse complement strand
TTCGACTAACCCAGGGATTTTTTTTCAGTGTAAATCTCCATGGAAGCAACGCATCTACGCCAGCGTAATCGATCCCTATCCTTGGACTCGCCTCAATATCAGTCTTTGCAATCTTATTGCCAAGATCTTCAATCCAAACTTCGTCATTCAGCAACGATTTTCCATTGAAAGTTCGGTCAATGCCCAGCGCTTTAGACAATTTGCCCGGACCCGAGGTAAGATGATACGGGCTGGCTAATGCTCCTCTCCTTTTCTTCATTTCTTCCAGCCCCTCGAGTGGCTGAAGTGCCCGAATGAGGACGGCATCAGCGGTACCGGGGACGTTCGTCACTACATTAAAAAGATAATGAATACCGTAACACAGATACACGTAAGAATGGCCCCCGGCCTCAAACATAATTGCATTTCGTTCGGTCTTTTTAGCATTGTAGGCGTGGCAACCTTTCTCCCGCCATGAGTAAGCCTCTGTTTCAACAATAATACCTCCGGTGAGGATCTTTTTTTTGCGCGTAAAAAGTGCTTTTCCAAGCAGATTTCTGGCAATTTCTACTACATTCGCCCCTTGGTAAAATTCCTCATTCAACTTCATGCAAACGATTTCGAATATGAAAATCTTTTCTAAATTTGACGGCTTAAATAACGAACAAAGCACACAACAAAACATAATAAAATTCCACATGAAAAAAGTATTACTGATTGCCGTGATTGCCGTGATGAGTCTGGTCACCGAAGCGCAAGTACAAACACCAGCGCCAAGTCCAGCAGGTTCTGTATCAAGCACGATTGGACTTACTGATGTTAAAATCGATTATTTCCGTCCGCGCCTGAAAGGAAGAAAGATCTTCGGTGAAAAGGATGTGATGTATCCACATGGCACGATCTGGAGAACCGGTGCTAACAGCGGTACAAAGATTACTTTTTCTGATGACGTTAAAGTTGAAGGCATTGCAGTTCCGAAGGGCGAGTACCTGATCTTCACGTGGCCAGGCGCAACCGAATGGACAGTCTCCTTGTACAAAGATGTTAAGATTGGCGGCAACACAGGTGCCTATGACAAGTCACAGGAAGCTGCAAACTTCAAAGTTAAATCTGAGAAGCTTGCCACTCCGGTCGAAACATTCACCATCAGCATCGATGACATTGCAGCGGATAACAAGAGCGCAAAAGTTAACCTGACCTGGGAGAATACTAAAGTTGGTTTTACTGTTTCGTCTGACTATGATGCAAAAGTGATGAAGTCAATTGAGACCTTCACTAAGGTCAATCCCAACAACTATTTCCAGGCCGCTGTTTACTACCTCGAAAACAATAAAGATTTGAACAAAGCTCTTGAGTGGGTAAATCTCGCATTGGAAAGCAATCCAACTGCGTTCTGGATGCTCCACCAAAAAGCCCGCATTCAAAAAGCGCTTGGCGATAAGAAAGGTGCAACGGAAACGGCTACCGCATCTTTGAATGAAGCTAAGAAGGCCAACAATCGCGACTACCAGACCATGAACGAAGAATTGATCAAATCAATTAAATAGGCGTTCAGATAAGAAACCTTTTAACCTAAACCTAAACCTAAATTGAGAAGCCATCCTGAGCAATCAGGGTGGCTTTTTGCTTATCTGCCTCTACAAAGGAGTGATGCTCGGGTAAAGAATCAACTTATCATACCTAACATTCAAATAGCATCATTTACTGTCATTTCTAATGTTCTGGCGCTTTATCGTCAAGAAAATGCGCTCATCGGTTTAAACATACGATTCGTCTGTTGAAGCGGGCATAATTTTTTTCGCTGCTTCAACAATCCAACCTCCTGTGTCTATGAAACAGATGATCAGCCTGAAGCAACGCCTCCTCTCCCTTGACAAAGATATCCGTGTTGCCGTGGTCGGCATCGGATCAATGGGCAAAGGTCTTGTTTATCAAATCCACACAACGCCCGGTATGAAGCCGGTTGCCATTGCTGATGTTCACATCAAAAAAGCGATCGACTGTGCGAAGTGGCTCAAACTCGAGTATGATCTAGTCGACACCATACAGGATCTCAATTTTTCGATCCAGCGTGGCAGACTCGCTGTCACGGATAATGCGGAGTTACTGGCATCAAGCAGTCTTGTCCATGTCCTTGTTGAATCGAGCAGCTCCGTCTTTCAAGGTGCGATGCACGCGATGAAAGCGATCTCCAACCATCAGCATGTAGTGATGATGAATTTCGAAGCCGATCTGATGTATGGACCTCTCCTGCTGCGCGCGGCTGAAGAAGAAGGTGTGGTGTACACGTGTGCCGATGGCGACAAGCCAACCGTTATTAAGAAGTTAGTGGACGAAATTAACCTCTACGGCTTTGATCTCGTGATGGCGGGCAACGTCAAAAACTTCCAGGACCGCTATACCAATCCCGAAAAAATTGCTTTCGAGGCTGACATGCGGAGCCTTGATCATAAAATGTGCTCCTACTTCACAGACGGAACGAAAGTCTCCGTGGAGATGGCCGTCCTGTCAAATGCCATCAATGCACGAACTCCTGTACCCGGAATGCATGGGTATCGCGCCTCAAGCATTTACGATATCTTCAAGCTGTACAATTTCGATAAGGAGTGGGACGGCAAAACACCAATGGTAGATTACCTGCTCGGCTCAGAGCCTCGTGGTGGTGTATTCGTTGTTGGATTTACAGAAGATAAATTCCAGCAATCCACATTAGGATGGTTTCCACCTGACATCGGACCAGGACCGTATTACTTATTCTATCGTCCATACTACCTTGGTCACATTGAAGCGATTCAATGCATTGCCGAAGCGTACTTTGAATCAACTGCGCGACTTCAGCCCGCCTATGGAATGAAGACGAATGTCTTCAGCTATGCAAAACGAGATCTTAAGAAGGGCGAAATACTCGATGGCAAAGGAGGCTTTAACGCATACGGAATGATTGAGAACATGGAAGACAATGTAGCAGAGCCGGGTTTACCTATTCTCTTATCCGACACGCTTGTGCTTAAGCGCGACATTGCCAAAGACCAACGAATTTCGTTAGCGGATGTTGAATACAATCCTGAACACCGAGCCTTTCGCTTATACTTTGAATCTGCAGGCATGGTGATGCCCAGACGTGCCAAACAAGAACCCTTTACTACTGAATTTCAATTTGTCTGAACAAACCAAACTTTTCAATACCGGTGGGTAAAAATAAAATCCACCTCTCTTAATCCGTCCGAAAAGGCTTCCTTCATTGGAGGCCTTTTTTGTTTAAAGGTCATCGATGAACGATAAACGATTTAGCTGTCCCTCACGAAAGAGGGTTTGAGCTAATCAGCCAAGCTGGTTGTGAATGAAATCGTGAAGGATTGACTGAAGCTTGGAAAACTCATAATCCTTCGCGAAGAATACAAGAGCCCTGCGATCGAGGATATCGGCATATTGGCTTGGTTCACCGTATGTTAGCACAGGGATGCGCGCCAACTTTGGATTCGACCTCATCGTCTCCAGGAACATATTTATATCCAGGCCATCCATCGATAGATCGATGATCAGGTGATTCGGTATATAAGTGGCAGAAGACAAGAGTGTCTGTGCTTTTTCGCTGTCAACGACAATGACTACGATTGAATCTTCTGATACTCTGCCGATGGCTTCCGAAAAAGCCTGGTGGTCATCCGGATCATCCGTCACCAGCAAGCATGTTTTTATCTCGTACGTTTTCAACTAAAATGCCTTATTTTCATATATTGCTACAAAAGAGCCTGACCAAAGACGCTGCAAATTATCAGAAATGATAATTAAACGAAATGTAATCGAGCAAAAATGGAGTTGCTTATGAGACGTGTATGAAATCGGACAAAGTATTTAAGGAATTTTTGCTCGAAGTTGGCGCCAAGTTGACGGAGCTGAGAGAAGAAAAAGGTTATAGCACCATCAAAGAATTCGTCACCAAATATGACCTGCCAGAAATACAGTATTGGCGTATCGAAAAAGGGAAAGCCAACATCACTGTAAAATCATTAGTCAAAATATTGTCCATCCATAAAATCAGTCCGAGGGATTTCTTTGAAATGCTTCATAATGATAAGCTGCTCACGTCACTGGAGCCGGTGAAGCGGAAGAAGAAAGTGAGGGCTTGAGGAAAATGTGCTCAGGTGCTCGGGTGGGAATGTGCTCATGTTCTGACTTCCGAGCATTCTCATGACGTATCTAAATTCTTTTTTTCAAGACGATTCTAGTTCGACTAGAAACAAGTATTCGCTCCGTTCATGAGCACAAGAGCACATACGCACATGAACACATCAAATGCGCTTCGCATTCTTCACAGCATAGTCCGCGGCTCGCGCGGTGATTGCCATAAAAGTAAGTGATGGGTTCTGACTTCCAGTGGAGGTCATGCAGGCACCATCAGTAACAAACACGTTCTTGCAGTGGTGAAGTTGATTCCACTCATTCAGCAGTGACGTTTTTGGGTCGCGCCCCATTCGTACGCCACCCATCTCATGAATATCAAGGCCGGGAGCCTGCTTCGTGTCATATGGACGAATGTTTTTGCACCCTGCTTTCTCAAGCATTTCTGCACCTGTTTGCAGGAAGTCTTTCAGCATCATCTCATCGTTTTCCGTATAGCCTACTGAAGTGATAAGTTGGGGGATACCCCACTGGTCCGTTTTGTCCGAACTTAATCGCACGTGATTTTCTTCGATTGGAACCGTTTCCCCCTGCATCATCATGAAGACATTCCAGGGACCCGGCTTTGTCATTCGCTCTTTCAGTTCTTCACCCAGCAATTCATTTCCTTCGCTCCTTCCCCAGCCTTGCCGTGTTGCCGAGTAGAATACCATATAACCTCCTTTAAAATTCATATCCTGTCGATACGAATTGCGATACGATGGCATCATCACGGCAGTGGGCCTTCTGCCGGAATAATATTTGTCTTCATAACCCTCGAACGATGCAATGATATTTCCCCGGTAGTTGTGAAAGCAGATATATTTTCCGAGCAGGCCATTATCATTTCCAAGTCCGTTAGGGAAACGTGAGGACTTCGAGTTTAATAATATGAGGTTCGTGTTGAGCGTTGCTGCATTAACAAAAATGATGTCAGCGTAGTACTCCGTTTCCTCTTTCGTATTCGCATCGATCACCTTTACTCCGGACGCTTTTCCTTTTTTCTCATCATAAATAATCGAATGCACAACTGAATCCGTTTTTACCGTAAGATTTCCCGTGCGTTGTGCCCAGGGCAATGTCGATGAGTTTGAACTGAAGTATGCACCGAATGGGCAGCCTCGATAACACAGTTCTCGCGCCTGACACTGGCCACGCCCGATCTCGAGATGGATGTCCTGCGGCTTTGTAAGGTGCGCACATCGGCCGATGACAACTTTCCGGTCCTTGTATTCACTCATGATCTTGTCACGAAGGTGTTCCTCAACACAATTCATTTCCCACGGTGGCAAGGATTCGGAATCCGGAAGATTATCCAGCCCATCGCGATTGCCACTGATGCCAACAAATTTCTCCACGTGCGAATACCACGGCTCTATATCGCGGTAGCGGATCGGCCAATCCACCGCATAGCCATCGCGTTGTGGTGACTCAAACTCGAGGTGACTCCATCGTTGGGTCTGCCGTGCCCAGATCAGAGACTTTCCCCCTTCCTGGTAGCCGCGAATCCAGTCAAACGGTTTTTCCTGAATGTATGGATGTTCATTATCCTTGACAAAGAAATGCCGTGTAGCATCTTCAAAAGCATAACACTTTCGCACCACCGGGTTCTCATCCAGAAACTTCTTATCAAATTGTCCCCGGTACTTAAATTCCCACGGGTGCGACATTGCTGTTGGATAATCTGCCTTGTGCTTTACCGCTCTCCCACGTTCAAGTACGAGAGTCTTTACTCCCCGCTCACACAAGACTTTTGCGGCCCACCCACCGCTGATGCCAGAGCCGATGACGATGGCCTCGAAGGTGGAATTTTGTTTTGAAGATTTTGTCATGGATACAATGTGTTCATGTGCTCCTGTACTCACGTGCTCACGTGATGCCAGGAACAAGCATGATGAAGATAATAAAAAACGCCACGCATTAGAAAATACGTGACGCCTAATTTCACTCACCGCAGCCCCATTAACACCCTAACACCTTAACACATTAACACATTAACACACGAGCACAACTCACTTCGCTCCTTTCAACGAAGCCTGCATCTTCTGATTTCCATTGATATCGAGCTCAACGATGTCGTAGCCCAAACGTTGGAGGCCGGGTTGAATAAGCGCTTTGTCGCCAACGAGAAGAATATACATCTTATCTGTTGTTAACCATTTTGACGCGAGCTTATTGATTTCATCTTTCGGAATCGTTGCTATGATTTTGTTTTGCTGATCCACGTAATCGGCAGGTAGGTTATAGTCAAGGATCCGTTCGATAAAACCTGCTTTTTGGAATGGTGTCTCGTAGCGAAGCGCGTCACGTTGCCCGATGGCACTACGCATGAACGACAATTCTTCATTGGTGATGCCGGTTTTGGCGTAGGTGGAAATCTCTTTCATCACTTCAACTAATGCGCTGTCTGTGGCGTTGGCTTTGATTCCGGAGCCGAAGAAGAATTCGCCCGTATATTTGTCGCCATACACGCTGCACCGGGCACCGTAAGTCCAGCCCTTGTCTTCACGGAGATTCAAATTGACACGACTATTGAATGCTCCACCTAAAGCATAATTCATCAAACCCATCTTGAAGAACTCGCCTGTCGCATCGTACTTCAAGCCAGTGACGTATCCGACTCGGAATTCCGTCTGTGCAGCTTTCGGTACGTCAACCAGATAGATTTTCGTTTTATCTACTTTTGGTGCAGGCGCGAGCTGAGGCAACTTCACCTCATGGGATGGAAGTTTTTTCAGGAACGCCAGTTTAGGCAGTATCTCGTTCTCCTTAACATCACCGACAACAACAAGCTTGGCATCTTTTGATGTGATGGACGTCTTATACAAATTCTCAACATCTTTAACGGTCAAATTCTTTACTGAGAATTCAGTTCCGAATGAATTAAGACCTAAAATATGGCCCTGACCGTATGACAACTCACCAAGAATATCATCTGCAACCACCGATGGCTGAGACTTCCGCATCTTGAACGACTCCAGCGTTTGTTTTTGAATGCGGTTGAACGCTGCCTCTGTGAATTTCGGATTCAACAATTTCTCCTCAAATAGCGCGAGTGTTTTATCAAGATTTTTCTTCAGTGCCTGCACGGTAAACGTAATACCATCCAGGCCACTGCTTACGCCCACTGTGCTTCCAAGCTTTTGCAGTTCGATCTGCATCTGCTCGGCAGAATAGTTTTTCGTGTCTTCATTTAGCATCGCTCCAAGCATTCTCGACAAACCTGCCTTCGAGGTATCGGAAGCTTGCAACAGATGGCCACCGGGAATGGTAAAGGAAATCGTAACGAGCGGGAGTTCAGTGGTTTCACTCCCAATGGCTTTGATTCCATTTTCCAAATCTCTTTTCCAGAAGGCGGGGACCTTCACGTTTGGATTCGCTCCGTTGCCTGGAATCTTTGCACGATCAAAGTTATCCTTCGCTTTAGCATACTTCAATCCGGTGTAACCATAATCCGGTGCTTTATATTTTGAAGGATCCACTTTATAGTTGTCGGCCTTAACGATGTTTGTTTCCTGACCTTTAGGAACTACACTCAGGATTACCGCAGGTTTATCCTTAATATACTGATTGTAGACCCGCATCACATCCTCTTTCGTCACGCGATTGTGCATGTCGATCAGTTTGCTTATCATGTTTGCATCACCGGCCAGCGTTTGAAATTGAGCCAGCTGAAAAACCTTACCTGAAACACTTTGAAGTCCATTGATTGTCTGGGATTCGAAACTGCCTTTGAATTTCTCTACATCTTCAGCAGTTACTCCACGCAACTCAAATGAGTCAAGGGCCGCGTCAATTTCTTTCTTGAGATCAGCAAGCGTCACACCCGGTGATGGTGTTGCACGAAAACTGAATTCACCGGCTAGTTCAGAAAGACTGCTAAATGCGAGCGCACTTACTGCTTTCTGTTTCTTCTCGATATGCTTGTAGAAAAGTGATGCCTTACCCTGGCCAATCACCTGGGCTAGGCAAGACAAAGCTGCCATGTCAGGATGGTAGATTGGAACAGTTGGATAAGTTATCGCGAGTTGTGGCAGGCGTGCATAGTTGTCATTTAACGTAACGTAACGATCAGCGGACAGAACAGGCGCAGGAAGAGTCATGTTCTTCACCTCCGGTCCGCGGGGAATGCCGCCAAAATATTTTTGCACCAGTGACAACACTTCAGCAGGCTTCACATCACCGCCTACCGTCACCGTTGCGTTATTCGGTCCATACCAACGCAAAAAGAAATTCTTTAGGTCGTTTACGTCTACACGATTCAGATCTTCGATATAACCGATGGTTAGCCATGAGTACGGATGGCCATACGGATAGAGATTCTTCGCGATAACTTCACCCACCAAACCATAAGGTCTATTGTCATAATTCTGACCTCGTTCATTCTTTACCGTCTCTCGCTGGATCTCGAACTTCTTTTGAGTTACGGCATCCAGCAAGAATCCCATGCGATCCGCTTCAAGCCATAGCATTTTTTCGAGCTGATTGCTGGGAACCGTTTCATAGTAGTTTGTTCTGTCGCGGTTCGTAGACCCGTTCAACGTACCACCGGCCTCCGTCACTAGCTTAAAGTGCTGTTCATCCGCAACGTGGTCGCTACCCTGAAACATCATATGCTCGAAGAAATGGGCGAATCCGGATTTCCCGATTTCTTCACGGGCGGATCCTACATGGTAAGTGACGTCTACCTGAACGATCGGATCACTGTGGTCCTCGTGAATAATCACCGTTAAACCGTTTGCCATCACGTATTTTTCATAAGGAATGACAACCACTCCGGGTTTTTGTTCAACTTTCTCAACGAGCTTCGCCTGACCAAAACCTGCGAGAGGGAGCAAGGCAATCAGGATAATCAATATGTTTTTCATGGGTTATTTGTAGTAGTTCAGAGGTAAGAAAGGGAAAAAATAGCGGAAGCGCCAGTGGAATTTGATGGAAGGCGGGGGCTGGGAGGCCGAGAGGCAGGTTGCCAGGGTTCCAGGTGCCGGGCGGATGTAAAGGCAGTCTGTAGGAGGATCAAGAGGCTATAGCTGTTGGCTATGGCTATGGCTAAGGGCATGTGAGTGTAACGTAGCAAGGAGGCGAAAGCTGTTGGCAATGGTTACTCCAAGTGATACGGAGAGGCGTATGCGCAATCACAAATGTTTGGGTAAGACAGCGAATCCCACGCGCGAAACAGTGGGTCGTAGCACCACCGGCCATAGCCATTGCCATAAGCCATAGCTCCCCCGGGAGGACACTAGTTCGTCAAGCCGAGCTCGCGGAAGGTGTTGCCTTGCTTCACATCGCCTGATTCATAACCTTTCTTGAACCAGTACATGCGTTGCTCTGAAGTTCCATGGGTGAATGCATCCGGAACAACACGGCCTTGCGACTGTTTCTGAAGTCGGTCGTCACCGATGGCGTTGGCCGCGCGCAACGCTTCTTCAATGTCTCCCGGATCAAGAATGTTCTCCATCTCCTGCGCATGATGAGCCCACACGCCTGCGTAGAAATCTGCCTGCAGTTCTAACGCTACCGACAACTTGTTGCCTTCCGCTTCACTCAATTGCTGTCGAGCCTGATGTACTTTACCAGAGGTGCCTGTAAGATTCTGTATATGATGACCAACTTCGTGGGCAATGACGTACGCCATTGCAAAGTCACCGGAAGCGCCAAATTGGTTACTCAACTGATCATAAAAAGTTAAGTCGATGTACACCGAATTATCCATCGGACAATAAAATGGTCCGGTAGCGGCAGTGGCAAAACCACAACCGGATTGATCTGAACCCGAAAACAAAACAAGCTGTGGTTCCTGATACTGCTGACCAAACTCTTGTGGGTATAGGTTATTCCACACATTCTCCGTGTAGCGAAGCACCACGCTTACGAATTGCGCATTCTCATCGTCCTTCGGAGTTGATTGATAATTGTCGGCCCCGACATTTAACGTCTCGAGGGGGTTATTGCCAAAAAGTAAACTCAAGACGAGGATGATGATTCCACCGACTCCGCCTCCGATCGCCATCTTACCACCCATTCCTCTTCTGTCTGAAACATTGCCGCTTCCGGGTCTACCAATCCATTTCATATCAATTGTTTAATTATCTTCGAAAAAAGGATGTGCCAGAGGAGAAATACAATTTAAGATTTAAGATTTAAAATATAAGATTTGGATGAGTCGTAGTTTAAGATTGGTGCATTGCGTGGCGATTGCATTTTGTGTCTTGGTTTTTGAAGCATGTAACAGAAAACCTGAAGTTGAACGAAAGCAGGGTTTTGTTGAGGTGCCGGGCGGAAAAATTTGGTATGAGGTGATTGGTGCTGAAAAGAAGAAAACACCTCTCCTGCTACTTCATGGCGGACCAGGATTTACAAGCGACTATTTAAGACCGCTCGCTGCATTAGCAAATGAACGTCCTGTTATTTTTTATGATCAGCTTGGCGCAGGAAGGTCTGACCGTCCTCAGGATACATCGCTGTGGAACATTGACCGCTTTGTAACCGAACTTGAATTGCTTTGTGAACATCTCAAGCTAGACACGCTTCACCTTTTTGGACATTCGTGGGGAACGATGCTCACAACGCAATATCTTACCAAGTCACCGAAAGGAATCAAGACGCTTATTCTCGCAGGACCGTGCCTCAATGCGCAGCAATGGATTAAGGATACCAACTTGTTACGATCACAACTGCCTCAAGCGATTCAGGACTCACTGAAATGGCATGAAGATAAAGGCACAACATCATCGCCAGGCTACATCCAGGCTACGGATGAATTTTATAAACGTTACTTCTGCAGAATTCCCTTCACGCCTGATGTGCAAAAATCATTTGACGAGCAAAGCTTAAGCGTCTACAACACCATGTGGGGAAACAATGAATTTACGGCCACTGGTAATCTCAAGAATTTCAATCGGACAGATGTGTTGCACACGATTTCCGTTCCAACACTTTTCACTTGCGGAAGATTTGATGAAGCAACGCCAGCCACCACGCAGGCATATGCTGCTCAGGTGAAGAATTCGGAAGTGGTTGTAATTGAAGATGCATCACACCAGAGTATGAATGAAAAGCCGGACGAGTATGTGAAAGTGGTGAGGGAGTTTTTGGGGAGAAATGAGAGGTAGGGTGATGGGTGATGGGTAAATCGGTGATGGGTAATGGGTAAGGGGTGATGGGCGATGGTAGAATGGAGTAGCACCGGTTCTTGAGCATTCCGCTTCAGCGGAATAGCGAAAGACCCCTGCGTAAATACCTACGCGCTTTATCTGTTGATATCCTAGATAAAATAACGATGATATCGGAGACGAACTCTCTCGTTATGTATTCGCGTAAACGAACAGCTCTCTTGGTAGACCGTGTCCAGCTCAAAGGGGAATCTTTTTACCTCGTCAGCATGAACTTGATAGGGGTCCCTGCCTACCGACCGGAAATGCAGCGCATCGGCAGGCAGGCTTCGCTCCTCCCGCTGGGGCGGGATGGCGCAGGATCACGTGCTTTTAATTAAGAGCCACGTTCCTCTCAGCATCTAGCCTTTGCCAGGAATGCTTGGTCTTACTTCAATCTTGCTCGGAAGTGTTCTCGGATTCAATTTGAGAAGGTCGATGACGATCTGACCGATGTCTTCCGGTTGAATTTTCCACGCATCTGCTTCGGAAGGTGATGCATTGTTGAAGTTTGTTGCTACAGAACCAGGCATGATCGTGCTCACTTTAATCCCGTGATTGCGCAGGTCCATCATGATTGCTTGTGTAAATCCGACCAGTCCAAACTTGCTGGCATTATATGCAGATCCACCTGCGAAGAAGTTGGTTCCTGCGAGACTGGCCATTGTTATGATGTAGCCTTTTGATTTTTTCAACGGGTCAAGACATGCCTTCACACTGTGAAACACACCGGTGAGGTTTGTATCGATCGTTTCATTCCAGTCTTCCGTTGTCAACGTTTCGATGGAGCCAAAGTATCCAATTCCCGCATTTGCAATCAACACATCTACACCACCCCACTTCAATACGATTTGGTCTACCGCTTTCTGTTGGGATTTGCCGTCCCTTACGTCTGCTGCCAAGGGCAAGACCTCACCCTTGCCGAACTTCCTCAAACGTTCAGCAGCACTGTCTGCCGACTTCTGTGAACGAGCAGTGATCGCTACTCGCATGCCCTCTGCCAGCATCGCTTGTGCGACCCCGTAACCGATTCCTTTGCTGCCACCTGTAATGAGAGCGACTTTGTTTTGTAATGAGCTCATATTCGTTGGGTTAGTTTGTTGATTTTAAAATGAAACAATCAAGTTCTCGATTTGATTCGTCACAAATATATTTATCCTTGTTAACTTACAGGCTTATCGCACGAATTATGAAACCCTACTGTATTGCTTTCTCGCTCGTGGCTTTGATTGCATGTGAATCGCCTGCCCAGGATTTTGATCCCAAAATCATTGAAACGCATATTAAAACGCTTTCCGATGATAAGCTGGAGGGCCGAGGCACGGGCACAACGGGTGAAAAATCTGCATCCAATTACATTATCGATAACTTCAAAAAACTAAAACTTCAACCGAAAGGTGACAATCATACATTTCTCCAGGAATTTGCTTTTCGAAAAGGCGTTCACGGTGAGGGCGAAGCGGGCAAAGCATACAATGTTGTCGGTTATCTCGATAACGGTGCTCCGACTACCGTTATCATTGGAGCACACTATGATCATCTAGGCACTGACGGTCAGGGAAGTTCGCTCGATCCGAATCCAAAAGATAAAATTCACAATGGTGCCGATGACAATGCTTCAGGCGTTGCCGGTGTACTTGAGCTCGCGCGCTACTTTGCCAGCAATAAGACGAAAGAAAATAACAACTACTTATTCCTTTGCTTCTCGGGGGAAGAACTTGGATTGCTGGGATCCAAGTATTTCGCAGATCACTCCGCTGTTGATATCGCTTCCGTGAACTACATGATTAACATGGATATGATTGGCCGTCTCGATCCCCAATCAAAAACAGTGATCGTTCATGGAACCGGCACGAGCCCGGTATGGGAGCCGATGTTGAAAAAATTGGAAAATGAAAACATCAAGATAAAAACAGATTCTTCGGGAACTGGTCCCTCCGACCATACGTCATTTTATTTGAAAGAGATTCCCGTCTTGCATTTTTTCACTGGCTCACACAGTGACTATCACAAGCCATCCGATGACTGGGAAAAAATCAACCTTGCTGGTGAGGTTGAAGTATTGAAGATCATTGCAAAACTTTCGATGAACCTCGATACAGCTCCGAAACTTGCGTTCTTAAAGACAAAAAGTAAATCAATGGCTGGAAGATCCTCATTCAAAGTTACGATGGGCATCATGCCGAGCTATGCTTCGGATGTCGAGGGATTAAAAGTGGATGGTGTGTCAGATGGAAAGCCTGCACAGAAGGGTGGAATTCAGACGGGTGATGTCATCATTCAAATGGGTGACTTTGTGATTAAAGACATCCAAAACTATATGGACGCGCTTGGAAAGTTTGAAAAAGGACAGACGGTTCCGGTGAAGGTGAGGCGGAGAAGTGAGACGGTTGATCTCAGCGTGACGTTTTGACGGAGATGTAATTTAAGATTTTAGATTTGAGATTTAAGATTTGGTGGTAAGTGCATGGAAACGTTCCGTAACATGCATATACGTAACACCTGTCGACTACTAAAATCTAAAATCTAAAATCTTAAATCTATTTAATTCTTCCGGGCAATCTGAATCAGCCCGATATCGATCGTGACTTTCGTGCCGCTATTCGGTTCACTGATGATATTCATGAGACCGCCAATGGTCTTCATGCGGGCGTGCATGTGGCGAATACCATCACCATTGCTTTCGAGGGTACGATCATAACCGATCCCGTCATCACTGATGGTGATGTGCAGGCGATCGTTTTCAATGGTAATCGCAATTGCGGCATTCATGGCTTTCGAGTGCTTTGAAATGTTCGTAAGAATTTCCTTCACCACCATCATAATATTGTGGAAGCTGACACGCTGAATAAACAACTCCTGAACCTTATCGGGATACGTTCCCACGACATCGATCGGGGAATTTTCAAAGAATTGTGAACTGTATTCGCGAATGCGCGTAATCAGATTTTCCAACGTGCTGTTCTCGATGTTGAGTTGCCACATCAGGTCTTTCATTCCGGTAAGGAGTGAATTCGAAATCTCCATAATTGAAAATACACTCTTGCGATTTTCGGGAGCACCCGGTCGATCAACGAGCGTTTGCGAGAGCGCAGTGATTTTTGACAGCTCAGTATCGAGGTCATCATGGATGTCTTTGGATATCTGCATGCGTTCACGTTTCTCGGTCTGCCGTGCAGAACGTTCAGCAATCAGATTTCTACGGAACTTGGACCGCGTAACCAGCACGATGATCAACGCAATGAACAAAACTCCCAGCGCGATCCCTTCAATCAAAATGATTTGCTTGTTGCGCTCGTAGTTCTCACGCGAGTTTGAGTTTAGGACAGCCAGCTGCTGCCGTTGCTCTTCTATCTTCGAATCTTTTTCGGAAGTCTCTAATTTGTATTTTGCAAGAAGCTCGTTGTATTTGCGCGTCTGCGCTTCTTCGTTGATGCTGTCGCGAATTGCACGCGACATATTTCGATAACGATAGGCTATTTCAAAGTCCTTCTTTTTTGCGCTGCATTCCACCAGGTCCTCGTAAACATCGGCAACAACCAGTGGTTGTCCCAAACTTTTATAAATGCGGGCGGCCTCGCGATAATATGGAAGGGAAGCATTCTCTTCACCAGACTTACATTCCAGTTGTGCCAGGTGCAGATAGTGCGTTGCAAGTTTTTGCAAGTCGCCTGCTTTGCGCACAAATGGAAGTGCGCGTTTGCCCACGATGATAGCCCTATTGTAGCTCCGGTTCCTATTCTTTTCGAACAGACCGATTAAAATTTTATGTCGCGTTGAATCAGCCTGGCCGACTAGCGCTTTGTTGACGCTATCGGTGAATTTTTTCTGGGCAGGCGTGAGCTTTTTCTGGGCGAAGCTTTCAAACCCGAGGAAAACAATGATTACTACAATGAAAATACGATACATGAAATTCTAAACGCCTTTTAAGCGCTGCAAAATACGCTTTTCCTACAGTTATTGATCAACAAAGTTTAACAACAGTCTACTTTCTATTCCACTTTTAGACTGGCGTTTTTTGCATGAACAAACGAACTGACGCTGCTACCGTTGAAGCGGCATTGGATGCGTTAAAAAGTTTTTACAAGGAATATCGACCCGGATTATCTTGCAGCACAAGCTGCCGAAAATCATAGACTTCCCGATGAATCTGATCCAACAACTGCACGTAAAAACGTTCAGCATCATCCCGTTCGACTGTAATGCCGATGCTGTTGTGATTAATGTTGTCGATCACCACATCGCTTGACCGTCTTAGGATCCGGAGAATATCTTCCTGTTCTCCTTCCTGATAATACACCCTGTAGTTTTCCATACTCGAAGTATTTTACCAGTGATTGCAGAACAAACTTTGTTCCGAGAGTTAGTTGAATAGTTGGCAGTTGGTAAGGGGCAATTGGCAAAGGGTTGCGGCTCGGAATTGGTGTGCCGCGACATTGCGCCCAGTGGCTGCCGTCAATTCAGCAGGTGAATCACCACACATTCTACAAAAATAAAAAAGTCAGACGTGACGTCTGACTTTTTAAATACGAGTATATCAAATCAAGTATTGATAATAGATCCTCCGTTTGGATGGAGTACTTGCCCTGTGATAAATGCGCCTTCTTGTGATGCAAGGAATACATAGCATGGCGCGATCTCAACAGGTTGAGCGGCTCGTTCCATCGGGACATCTTTTCCAAATTTGCTCACCTTCTCGTCATTGAATGAAGCAGGTATCAATGGAGTCCAGACCGGGCCTGGTGCTACCGCATTCACGCGGATGCCTTTCTTGACAAGCGACTGTGACAGACTTCGTGTGAAAGAAACGATTGCTCCTTTGGTTGCTGAGTAGTCCATCAACGATTCGTTACCGCGGTAGGCGTTTACTGAAGTTGTGTTGATGATCGAACTACCTTCTTTCAGATAGCTGACCGCATACTTGCTCAAGTAGAAGTACGAAAAGATGTTAACCTTGAATGTATACTCCCATTGCTCCGCGGTGATGTCCTGGATGTCTTTCTGCTCATACTGAACAGCAGCGTTGTTTACCAGAATATGCAAGTGACCAAACTTTTCCAGCGTCTTCTCAACTACATTTCGGCAATTGACTTCGAGTGAAATATCCGTTGGAATTAATAAGGCTTCCTTGCCATATCGCCTTACCTCACGGGCTGTCTCTTCTGCATCCTGGTGTTCATCGAGATAAACAATAGCAACGTCAGCCCCTTCCTTTGCAAATTTAATTGCAATTGCTCTCCCGATTCCGCTATCACCACCTGTGATGATGGCGACTTTATCCTTGAGCCTGCCAAAGCCTGGCTCATCCGTGTCGTAAATCGGCCGCGGCTCCATCTGCTTTTCAATACCAGGTTGTCGATCCTGGTGTTGTGGAGGAACCTGTTTCGGCATTTCAGTTAATATTTCCATTGTATTAGTGGTTAGTTCAGTAACGCATCACGGCAGCAATCTCACTTCCACCTGGCATCTGATCCTTTGGAAGGAAATGTACTTCACCTGCGTTAAGTATCGTGCGAATCACCGCTTTGTCAATGAGGTCTTCATCTTCCTGTTGCTGCGATTCGTGAATCGTTAGTTTGTTGTTCATTTCATCGAACGTTCCCCAGATGTGCGCGCCTTCCTGCACAAAAAGATGCCATACGCGCTTGTAGTGCGCGGCCGGAATCACATCTGCTGGAATTGATGAGGTGAGCTGCGTTGCAGACTGATTGCCATAAAGCTCAAGAGCTTTCTTGTGGCGTTCTGCAAAGTATGGCTCCATGATCTTCTTCGCCTGTTGATGTAACTGAGTCAAATCAGTGTATTGTTGATTGCCAGTGATGGCTACATCCCAAATCGGCTTGTATTGCGCAACCGATTTATAGATCGGGATGAGGTATTCAACACCTGCAAGTACTAGTGGAACATTCTCCTTGTTAAGAACTGCTTTCCAGATAGTTTCATCGACTTCATCGAAATACATCGCGATGTGTTCTTTCTCATCCGGTTTGCCAGCACCTTGCCCATGATAGTTTGCACCACCACCCGCCCCGCTGCTTCCGGTCCTGAAAAGTTTCTGATCTTCTTTCTCCTCAAAGTGTACCACATCATCCACACCGTTTGGCATCTCATCGATGATTAATTCAACAATGCCATGCTCGCCCGCACGATACAGTTTCGCTTCCTTCTTACTCAACATGAGCAAATAGAAATAGTCGCCCTGTGTCATCATCGGAGTAAGTGGGCTCATGTAATATGATGTATTCACAATCAGTTCTTCCTGCTTCGGTGCAAATGGAAGTTTGATATACTGAGTTGATCCCTCCGTAATAAACACTGCGAGGCCTTGCGACTGGGCTCTCCAAAACGCGTCATTGCGCAACAGTTCAAAGGAGGGTGCGAGGAGTTTCTCGATCGACAATTCATCCATTCCTTTTTGCTTCAGCTGTGAATTGATTTGCTGCAAATAATTTTTAAACATGGTGTTGTCCACCAGTTCATTCACCTCTGCTCCTTTCGCGTGTGTCTGAAGGTAAATTGAAATGCACGTCTGCCCTTGATGGGTTGCGAGTGACGCGAATGTGTCCTTCGTCAGAAATCCTGAAATTTCCTGAGCCTGGATTTTCTCCGCTACTTCACTGTCATCAAACGTCTCCCGTTTTGCTTTTGTATTTTTAATGTCGCTTCTATCAACTTGTCGGTCTTCGCGTTTGTCTGTATTTCTGTTTGGATGGCGGACACGTAAGTTTGGCGCTGGCTCTTCTTCGCCAACGGTATACTTATCCGCAATCTCAAGATGTTCTTCAAATGAGCCCGAGCTGATCGGCTTCAGTCCCGGTGTGTCTGTTCTTAAAGAACCTGATGGTTTTCCCTTACGGGGATGAAATTTCCCTTCTCTATCTTTTCCCATACCATTTCATTTAAATCCGTTCAGCGAGAAAAAAGAAAATTACTATACCAGTTTTGCATAAACCCGGCCGTCAGAACGATGCTAAAAGCGGCAAAAAAGCCCTACAGCTGGCCCTTTGTTTGCCTTACCTTACCAGCAGGCACGGTATTTTAATCCTGTATAGAACCTATTTACATAGCAAATAATAAGTTCTTGATTATCTGCTATTTAAATAGAATCATAATCAAACCAGTTTAATCCAGAATCCAATGAAGAAAGTTGCTGTTGCACTGACTGTTATGACGATGTCGGTGGTGTTGATTGGTGCGGACATTCGCAGAACTGATTCGCCAAGTCCCTCACCTGTGGTTGAAAAGAAAAAATGCTACGGATATACCATTATCGAATTTGGGAAGGGTGTGGATTGCAATGGCGATACAATTAATCTTGTTCGCGTTGATGGCATTCAACGCATGGAGAAAGAAGTTGCATCTGCGGAATGAGCATGCAGCGAGTTTTATAATTCATCCGCAAAGTCGTATTTTAGATTTAAGAATTTAAAGTCAGGGAGAAAGGGTTCCTGGCTTCGATAGCTAAATTGCCCCGTCTTCCCAAAGGCGGGGTTTTTATTTTGCTATCGGATCAACAAACCTGAAATGATCACCATCGAATAAGCCCTTGTCGCTGAGCTTAAGTGATGGAATGACCAATAAAGCCATGAACGAAAGTGTCATGAAGGGCGACTTCAAATTGCTCCCAAAATCCTTGGATATCGCATCGAGCTTTTTGTACGCCTTGGCAATTTCGTAGCCATCGCGTTCGGACATCAAGCCGGCAACAGGCAATGGAAGTACCTGATCGACTGTTTCATCCACTGCAACGACTCCTCCCCTTGTTTCAATAATTGCGTTCACGGCCTTGCATAGCAGTTCATCACTTACGCCTACCGCGACAATGTTGTGTGAGTCATGTGCAACCGATGATGCAAGCGCCCCTCTCTTTAATCCAAAATTCCGGATGAAACTGATGGCGACCGGTGCGTTGTAGTAACGATTCACCACAACGATTTTCAAGATATCGTCTTTAACGTTGCTAACGAGATTTCCGTCTTGAAGGATCGCCTCCGCCTCGATGCTTCTTGTAATCAGCTCCCCGTCCAACGCTTCAATTACACGCACGTTCCGATGTTGTGACGTTAGTGCAAAATCAGTGACACGCTTTGGTTCGATGTTAAACCGGTTGACAATGGGTGGCTCAACAATGTTGATTTTCGACTTCCCCTCCCCGGCCACCAGTTGACCGTTGATAAACGTTTCCTTGATAGTAAACGAATTCAGATTATCCACTATTATAAAGTCGGCCGGATCGCCCACACGAAGAAGACCAACGTCCAGCTTGTAATGTGTCACGGGGTTAATACACGCTGCCTGGAGAATTTTAAATACATCGATCCCCTTCTTTAATGCTCTTACGACCAACTGGTTGATGTGTCCCTCTTCAAGGCTATCAGGATGTTTATCATCGGAGCAGAACATCATGTTTGCAGAATGGTCATGCATCAAGCCAATCAGCGCTTCAAAGTTTTTCGCAGCACTTCCCTCTCGAATCAGGATCTTCATCCCAAGATTTAATTTATCGAGGGCCTCGTCTGCGGTGAAGCACTCATGATCTGTCGAGATTCCCGCGGATATATATTGCCGCGCATGGTCGCCTCGCAAGCCAGGAGCATGCCCGTCAACCACTTTGCCTGAACGAATCGCCAGTTCAATTTTGGCCATCACGTCAGCATCTCGATTTAATACACCAGGCCAGTTCATCATCTCGGCCAGATACTTAATTTCATCTCGTGCGAAAAGCTTTCTGATATCATCGATCGTGATTGCAGCTCCAGCAGTTTCGAATGTCGTTGCGGGGACGCAGCTTGGGGCTCCAAAGTAAAACTTAAATGGAACTTTCGACCCATTCTCAATCATGTACTCGACTCCTTCAAGGCCAAGCACGTTTCCAATCTCATGTGGATCAGATATCGTAGCCACCGTACCATGCACAACTGCCATGCGGGCAAACTCAGAGGGAACGAGCATGGAACTTTCGATGTGGACGTGCGCATCTACAAATCCGGGGAGAATGAACTGATCAGGAACGTCACTTTTCTCGACAATACTAATAATACGACCTTCGCGGATTTCGATCTCGCCCTTAATTAACTTTCGATTGGGGATGTCGACAATTGTACCAGATACCTTCACGCTTACTTTACGTTTATGATCTTAAACTCCACTCTTCGGTTGAGTGCACGGTTGCTTTCGTTCGTGTTTGGAGCAATAGGCGATTTCTCTCCGAAACCTTTAGTCTGCAATTGGTCAGCCTTCGCTCCTTTCTCGACCAGGTAATTCTTGACCGCCATCGCGCGCTTTTTGGAAAGCTCAAGGTTGTATTGGTCCGTTCCAACGTCATCGGTATACGCGCCTATCTCGATCACGAGTCCCTTTTGCTGCTCAATCACGTGGCTTAGTTCCACGAGCATAAGCTTGGCAAAGTCCGTGAGCTCTGCCTGATTTTGTGCAAAATAAATATTATTCAGGGAGATCTTATTTCCGGTTTTTATCGGAACGAGACTAATACTTTTCTCGCGCACTTTGCCTTCAAATACACCGTTGAAATCAATGGTATCTTTAAAGGAGAAATACCCCGGGGCCCGGACTTGCAAGACATGGACCTGGTTGTATTCCAGATCGATGGTATATGGAGCGACTTCAACCTGTTCGCTGAAGATCTCCGTAGATTCGTCCAGGGAGAAAAGATCGATGGCTGAGTGGAGTGTTTTTTTTGTCTCAGCGTCAAACACGGAGATATGGAGCTGCGGAATGCCGGGCTGTAGCTGCACCTCGTGCGATGAAGTCTCTTTCTCTGTTTCGTAATCAAGTTTCAATTCGGTGTCAAAGTAGCCAGGCTTTGAAATGCTGAGAACTTCTTCTTTGTCGCCTCCGAGGACAACCGTGTATTTACCCTGGCCCAGCCGTTTCACTGATTCGGGTTCATACCAAGTTAGCGTTGCATCAATGGGGTTATTGGTGATCTGATTGACAATCGAGATGCTCACCAAAACCGGTTCGGATTGGGCGAAAGCATTAACTCCGGCCACAATCATTATACAGAAAGGCAGGTGTTTCATAGGTGAATGGTTGCTTCGAAGGTAGGAAAAATGTGCGCATGTTGGTCGTGCTCATGTGCTCATGTATGGCATCAATTATTTGTCATGCAATGTTTCGAGGATTATATCCTTGCCGTAGAATTTATTTGGTGTCCGCTGAAATGACTGTGCGGTGTTTTTTGAACTCAGCGAGTGCTTTGAGCTGGGACTTTACGTTTTTAGTCCATTCGGCCTGCTTGTTTTGCATAGCCCCGTGGAGGGTTTCAAGGTCGTATTGAACGTCTACTTCGTTGCTTTCATGAAGCAGTTTCTGAATGGCACGATTGAAAACTTTGACGTCATCCTCTCCTGCGGCCGACAGTCGGGCAATCTCCTGGCGGATTTTTCGTGCATAGAGTTCAGCAATGTCAAAATGGAGTTGCTCATGTGCCAGGAGCTCTTTCGTGTGCGCGTCTGCCCACGACTTATTCTTCACAAACACTGCTGAGACATCATACTTGACTTCGTTCTTTACTATGTACGGCTTTGCTTTGATTTGCACCACCGTTCCTGCGTCACCAGCAGCATCTTCGGCACGCTTCCCCTTAAAATCGTCCCATGTTAGCGGACGGTATTCGTTCCAAATGATGACTTCGTTCGCCTCGGGTTCGTTGGTCACAAAGGAGAAGAACAAACATGCTAAAAACAACAAGGCAGCAGTAGACGTTTTCATGGTAATCGTGATGATTTATAATTGTCAAAACGAATGCCAGATGCCTAATGCTGCCTGCTGCGCTTTTCAGCGACTAAGAAAAAAACCAACTAAAACTAACTAACTAATTTCGCGTGTATAGATTGAAGTCCATAAACTGCTCTGAAGCGAAATCACGTTGTGCTTCGAGACGCATCATGGAACGGAACATCGTATCGATTTGAAAGAATGCTGTTGCCTGCTCAGCGGTCACAGCAGTTCTGAATCGCTTGTAAAATTGTTTCCTGATCTTGGCAAGCACGAGATCATTTTTTAAGATCCGCTGTGACATGTCTTCCAGCTCAGTTGGTGAAAACTTTCCACTGGCCTCCGAATACTTTTTGAGGATCATGATCGACTCCAGCTCCGCATATCGCGTTGCTGCGTTATAGCTGTCAAACACTGGCCAAAACGAAGACTTTTCAGCCTCAGTGAAATTCATATGATTGAGAACTACGGCCTTCTTACGCAACGTCCAGCGCAGATCGGAATATCTCAACGTGTCTAATGCGTTCTGCGCCATCACTGAAGTGACCGATACGAACAGTATAACTGCCAAAATCCCCTTTCTCATTGCCAATAATTCTTTAAATGATTACGATATAGCCGATTAAAATCCCGTGCCGGCCGCTTACTCGTTAGTGGGCTGATCGTCAAATGGCCAGAAATTATGAACGAAAAGCGTGATGAAAACGGTTTCGGAAAATAAAGTGCCATGCCTTTCAGACTACAGGTGAGATAATTCACTACATTCAGTAACACATTCCCCACTCAACAACTCCCGGTTATGTTGAGACTCGTTACGATCTTCTTATTATTAATTAGTGCAGGCAGTCATGCCATGTCGCTGCTTATCCCCATGGACCAGCATCAGAAAAATCATTTGAAAGCCTATGGGATGGCATTCTACATGCTTCAAAAAGGACTTGAAGTAGACTGGTTGTTAAATTATCGGGGCGGGAGTTTTATGATCACGTTTACTCCGGAACTGCAGGGTGAGTGCGTGGTCCGAGGGGTATCGTTTGAAGTCATTGATAACGTGAATGTCAACCGCATTCTAAAGGAAATTGAATCACCATCCGCCAATATGAACGTGGTGAAGCTTGAGAAAGCACCCCGCATTGCCGTCTATTCTCCCAAGAACGAATTAATCCTCGATGAGACTGATGCAGTAATGGTTGTCTTGGATTACGCGGAAATTCCCTACACTATTATATATGACGAGGAGATATATAAAGTAGAGCTGACCAAATACGACTGGTTACATCTTCATCATGAAGATTTCACCGGGCAGTACGGTCGATTTTTGAGGCGCGAATCTTCCCGAATCGAAGCGGATATTCAACAAGCTACAGCAAGGCGGCTTGGCTTCAGCAAAGTGTCGGAAATGAAACTTACTGTTGCAAAAAAGATCAAGGCCTTCTGTGCCGGTGGTGGCTACCTGTTTGCCATGTGCTCCGGTGCCGAGACGTTCGACATCGCGCTTGCCGCGGAAGGCATCGACATCAACGAAGCCTACTATGATGGGGATGACTCCGATCCTGAAGCCCAAACAAAACTTGACTTCGGAAGAACACTCGCATTCGAAAACTTTACACTGGAACCCGGCCACAGCAGGCGCTTCTCCGATATCAACACCGGTCGCCCCGATTTCTTTGACAGAGCGTCTGGATTTTTTAATGTTTTTCAGTTTTCCGCGAAGTGGGATATCATTCCCTCTTTACTTACGCAGAATCATGAGTATGTGATCAAGGAATTTCACGGACAGACTACTTCCTTCAATAAATACACGGTGAAGCCGTCAGTGACTGTATTGGGTGAAAACACTAACCGTGAAAACGTACGCTATATTTATGGCGAGCTCGGCCGTGGACACTGGACATACTACAGCGGACACGATCCGGAAGGAAGTCCCGGCCGGTGGCGCGAACCAACGGATCTGAATCAACACCCGCATTCGCCAGGATACAGGTTGATTCTGAATAATGTGTTGTTTCCATCTGCGAAAAGGAAGAAGCAGAAAACGTAATGGGGAAAATTCCAATGATCAATGATCAAATCACAAAGGGGGGCGTGTGTGGCGGACTGTTCGACAAACAATGAACACAATTACCTTTGAAGCACGTTAGCCTATAGGATAAGATTTTGTGGCGTGCCGGCTAGGGCTTTGCGAATGTTTTCCAGAGAAGTCTTCAGAATTCGGCTGCGAGCTTCTTTGCTGAGCCAGGCGGTGTGAGGTGTGATGATGCAGTTTTTGAGTTTTGTGAGCGGATGGCCTTCGATGGGTGGCTCTTTGCTTAACACATCTAAAGCAGCACCTGCAATGCTTCGATTTGAAAGGGCTTCCGCGAGGGCTTGCTCATCGATGAGTTGTCCGCGAGAGGTGTTGATCAGAAATGCAGTAGGCTTCATCAGGGCAAGCAGTTCGCGATTAACAAACTTTTCGTTGTCGGGTCTGAGTGGACAGTGAAGCGAAATGAAATCGCTTTCTTGGAAGAGATGCTCAAGTGAAACCTTTCGAGCAGAAATCGTCCTGGCTTCTCCGCGGTTGAAAATTATTTCCATTCCAAGGGCAGAAGCTATGGCTGCGGTCTGATTACCAATGCGCCCCATACCGACAATGCCAAGTGTCTTTTCTTTTAACTCGATGATGGGCGATTTAGTATAACACCAATCAACCGAAGATGACCACTTGCCTTCGTGCACACTTTCGTTGTTCACACCAACATGATTCGACAGTTCGAGCAACAATGCGATCGCATGCTGGGCAACGGAGTGGGTACCATATTCTGGAACATTGCATACGAGCACGTTCCTTCTTTGCGCTGCAGCAACATCGATTATGTTGTAGCCAGTAGCCGTAACTGCGATCAGCTTCAGATGCTTGCATTCGTTGATAACTTCCGCAGAAACAGGCGTCTTGTTTGTTACAATGACACCAGCGTCACGGACCCGATCTAGAATTTTGTCCGGTGGTGTACGGTCGTAGTAAATCACCTCACCAAATGAATCGAAATCTTTCCAGCTGAGATCGCCCGGATTTAGTGTAAAGCCATCCGTGATGACAATCTTCATTTAGAACGAGAATTTGTTTTTCTCTGTAATACCCTTCCACGAATCTGTGCGGAATGGAACGGCCGGAAATCCTTCCACGTTGAATACATTATTATCAGTTGCATCATCGGCCCAGCCGAAACGAACAGCAACAGGCTTATCGATTTGGTCGTGATGAACTACAATTGTGTTGCCTACGATTGACGCCTTTGCATACCTAAATTTCTGATCATCGCCAGCGATCTCGAAACCTTTAACGTAGCCATACTTATCTTTAGCTACTAATCCACCACCGACATTGTCCAACGTTATGATTGCCTTATTGCCTTCTACCTTCATTGACTTGAACGTTGGCCCACCGTCCACTCTTGACTTGCCATAGGTTTTATTCAGAGCGATTGCTGCGAGTCGCTTACCCACATCTTGTTTGTTGCGTGGGTGGATATCGCCAGGATCACCAATATCTGTAGTCACCGCCATGCCCGTGTTCGGTAGTGAAAGCGTCATCGTCTGTGCTTCGCGAAGTTCGGCCCAGTTACTTCCTTTCTCGCTATTACCGTTGTCGGCTTTAAATGTCGCGAGCTGAACAAAATAAAACGGAAAGTCACCTTGACCCCATAGCTTGCGCCAATCCTGGATCATCAACGGAAATGCTTTTCGGTATTGATACGCGCGTCCTGCATTTGATTCGCCCTGATACCACAGCGCTCCTTTTATTCCCATCTGAAGGATAGGATGAATCATCGCATTAAACAGCAGTGTTGGGTAGCTGTTAGGTCCAACCGACTGCGTTCCCTTTGCCACTGTTTCAATCCGGAAATGCCAGTTGCCATCTAGTGGGATCGTTTTGCCCGCAGCCTCAAACTTGAGCGCTGAGGCGTCACCATAGATTCCACCGCCACCGCCAGTGTCTTCGACTCTCACTGTTATAACGTTCTTCCCTTCCTTCAATGCGCTTGCCGGCACTTGATATTTTCGTGGTTCATTATACTGCATGGTGCTACCGACTTTCTGACCATTGACATAGGTGTCATCCCAGTCATCGATCATCGCGAGTTGCAGTGTACCTCCCTTTGCTGCTTCATCAGCAGTGAGTTCAAATTCCTTTCGAAACCATACGACTCCATCCAGATCGGTTAGACTCTGGCCTTCCCAGAGGTTCGGAAGTTTCATCAACTTCCATGATGAGTGATCGAATGACGGATCGATCCATTTCTTTGATTCCCCTGCTGCGGTCAGACTTCCCTGCAACTGCTCAATCTTTTTCTGGGTAGCGAGCTCTTTCTGTTTTGCCAGTGAATCGAGGTTCAACCGCGGCATTCCTGCGATCATGGTTTTGAATTCCTCAGCGTTGGCAAAGGCTTCACGACTTGTCCATGTTTCCACGTGCGTTCCGCCCCAACTTGTATTAATAAGACCAATCGGGATGTTCAGCTCTTTGGTTAATTCACGAGCGAAGAAATAACCAACCGCAGTGAAATCGGCAACATTGGCGCTTGTCGCAGGTTTCCACTCACCACCACGCACGTCCTTTTGTGGTTCGGAGGCAACCGTATTGGGTATTTTAAAATGCCTGATGGTTGGATAGTTCGCTGCAGCAACCTCTTCCGCGGGATTATTACTGTTTCGCACGGTCCATTCCATATTAGACTGGCCCGAACAAACCCACACGTCTCCCACCAGAATGTCTGAAAGCGTGATGGAGTTCTTCCCTCTAACGGTGAGGCTATACGGTCCTCCAGCGCTTTCAGCAGCCAGCAAAACTTTCCACGATCCGTCTTTTCCTGCGACTGCGGTTTTGGTTTGTTTGTTAAACGTGACGGTAACTTTCTCTTTCGGTGCCGCCCATCCCCAGACAGCAATCTGCCGATCTCGCTGGAGAACCATGTGGTCTCCAAAGATTTTCGGAAGTTGAACATCGGCATAAAGTGCAGCCGGGAGGAGTAGTAGAAGGAGGATGAGTTTTTTCATAGGTTCCCGAAACTAGCAAAAAGTTGCTAACGGTGGAAAGGAATAGTTGGCAATTGGCAATGGGCAGTTGGCAAGGGTGATGGGTAATGGGTGATGGGTGATGGGTGATGGCTAGGCTTGCGGTGAAATGCATGGACGCAGGATAATTGGCAGTTGGCAAAGGGCAATTGGCAATGGAGTGAAACAGTTGGCAATTGCCAACTACTCCACGGTCAATTGCCAACTACTCTACCTCCCGCTGGAGTTGAACAATCATTTTTTGAAAAAGCTTTATCAACCGCTTCTTCTGAGCTTTGTCTGAGGCGCTCCATTTTTCTTTGTCGAAGCGTTTGTGCGCAAGTTTGAATTTTAATCCACTGAGTGTCGTAGTGTAGTCATTGGCGTTAAGTTTCCTCACATGCTGGTGCGCAAGAATGTACCAGTGGTACTCAGTACCTACGGGAACGCCTGAACCTTCCGGTGCCTTTCCGGCCCTGCGTTTTGTCACTCCGTAGTTGATTTCCCATTCATCAGGTGTCAGCTTCTTTTCTTTCCACTCTCCCTTATCGTAATACCACTTGTGACTCCGCCCGACTTTCATGCCGGTATATTGCTGACCTTCAAACTCTTTGAATTTATTGTATGATTTTGCCAGGTCCTTCTTCGCTTCAGCGTTTCGTTTAACCGGCTTTCGTGATTTCGTTTTTACCCTTGCCATGGTGAATGCTTTAGTAACGCTCAGGAAAAAAACGGGGCCGTGATAAAACCAAAAAATCCCAAGCGCAGTGCAGCACCTGGGATTCTAGCCTGTCCAACCATTTAATAGAAAATGGCCGCATGGTGGGTGGATAAAAAAGCATACCCGGGTTGAATAGTAGGCAATGGGCAATGGGCAATGGGCAGTAGGCAAAGCAGGCTGAAACAGTAGGTAGTAGGCAATGGCAGTAGGCAATAGCCGAATGAAACAGGCAGAAGGCAAAGAGAAGTAGGTAATCGTGGAATTAAACAGTCGGCAGTAGGCAAAGGGCACTAGGCAATAGCGGAATGAACAGTAGTCAGCGGGGCAACGCGCAGTAGGCAATGGGACGGTAAGCAACAGACAGTAGTTACTAAGCGACACACAACATTATGAAAAGCAATTCGAACTAGGAAGTGCAGAGGATAGCTGGCGTCATAGAACCACATTATAGCCGACACTTCTCCCAACGGAATTAATACCGCCCCTTGCCTACTGCCAATTGCCTACTGCCTACTTTCACCTGTAGGGCACACAATTTTTTTAACAAGCAAAGGGGTCCTCAGCGACTATTTAAACAGAGAGGGATATGAGTAAGATTCTAGATAAAGCAAAGAGCTACGGCCGGATGCTTAAAACAACATTCAAGCAGTGGAACGAACGAGAGCCTTTTAATAATAGTATCATCATCGCATACTATACTATCTTCTCGTTGCCTGGTCTGCTTGTCATTTTGATAAACATTGCCGGATATTTTTTCGGTGCCGAAGCGGTAACGAAACAACTTTCGGGGCAAATCGGGGGAATCGTTGGAGGTGATACTGCGAAGAGTATTGAAGAAATGATTGCCAATGCTCAAAAGAGTGGCGGCACTACGCTCTCAACGATATTGAGTGTTGCTACGTTGTTGTTTGGTGCTACCGGGGTGTTCTATCAACTGCAGCAGATGTTGAATAAGATCTGGGAAGTGAAACCAAAACCAAAGCAGTCTGCGATTTTAAAACTCGTCAAGGACCGTGTATTTTCGTTCGGACTCATACTCGTTGTCGGATTTCTTTTGCTTGTTTCGCTCGTGCTATCTGCCGCACTCACTGCGTTGAGTGGTTGGGTTGAAACACATGTCTCCGAAGCATTTCTCGTGGTCTTTAAGGTGCTTGATATTCTTATTTCTGTTGGTGTTGTCACCGTGTTGTTTGCAGCGATCTTTAAGTTTCTCCCTGATGCACAAATCAAATGGCGCGATGTGTGGCACGGTGCAGTCATGACTTCCATCTTATTCGTGATCGCTAAGTTTTTACTCGGTCTTTACTTCGGTAACAGTGACCCGGGCTCAACTTATGGCGCAGCGGGATCGATTATCCTGATCATGCTTTGGGTTAACTACGCGGGATTGATCCTACTTTTTGGGGCAGAGTTCACACAAGTGTATGCAAGGGCTCATGGCCGCAACGTAAAGCCTACCGAAGGAGCTCAGTCTACAGAAGGCTCAGATGACAATGGAGCGATTCTGAACAAGAAGCCACAATCACAAACACGCAATTTGTCGCCATCCTCTAACAGGAAACCCGAACCTCGGGCAACGCGCCAGTCGGATCCACAACCTAACGTTAACGGTATCACTACTGGTAAACGGAAGCCGAAAGTTTCATTTGGGCAGTTTGTAGCGGGGTATATCATTCATAAGATTAGAGGGCATTGATTAGCGATGGCGCGGGGCACGCGTGATCGGAGACGTCACAAGAATAGTTCTCTATTTAGTGGGTGCGTAAGGCAGAAGGGTCCTTCGCGGGCGAGGACTGGCGTCCTCGCGCTCAGGGACAGAAGTGGAAAGCCCACAGCCGTGATGGCATGAGGGTGGGGCGAGGACTTGGAAATGATGGCCCGACCCCGATGCGCGGGCGCTTTCTGCGCGAGGGCGATCGGGGGCACGCCCAAAAAGCTACAAGCCGCAAGTTTCAAGCTTCAAGTCGAATCATCAAAGTGAAATAAAATTCATCAACGGATGTAAAGACTTGAAGCCTGCAGCGTGAAGCTTGAAGCTTTCTAAAAACAACGAGCTGCAAG
Source organism: Chryseosolibacter sp. (assembly GCA_036402115.1). Lineage (GTDB taxonomy): Bacteria > Bacteroidota > Bacteroidia > Cytophagales > Cyclobacteriaceae > Chryseosolibacter. The sequence goes on along the minus strand of DASWTM010000015.1, from coordinate 2,856 downwards.
TAGATTCGACTCCACTTGCAGCTCGCTTGAATAAAAGTCGCGTAAATGCTACGCTGCCTTCTTTACATTCTGTAACAGAACTTCTTTCTGGCGAACAATCTTGATCACGCCAAGTTTGTTAAGGACTTTAATAACCTGATAAGTTGGATCGATCTCGTGCCAGCGGATGCCACCGAAGTTTGCACGGTTGCCCATCTTATGGTGGTTGTTGTGATACGACTCACCCATCATCAGGAAATCTACAGGAAGGAAATTTCTTGAGGTATCTCCTACTTCGAAGTTTCTGTAACCATACTTATGCGCAAACCAGTTGATGATCGCTCCGTGAATCGGACTCATGAGGAACATTACCGGAAGCAATGCCCAGATCCAGATGTTTGTAGCAAACACAACGAAGATTGATGTATAAATCAGCCCGAAGAAAATTCGTGACGGCCATGATCTTGCAAATTTATCGAACGACTCCCAGTTCGGAACGCCTTCGGTGAAACGTGCTTCCGGGATGAATCTCTTGTTAGCAATTGATGAATAAATTGTTTTTGTTTTCCACATCATGTTCCAGATGGTTTCATCATACTTGGGTGAGTGTGGATCGTTTTCTGTATCCGCGAACGCGTGGTGCATGCGGTGCATAACCCCATAACCGTATGGGCTCAGGTAGTTTGATCCCTGGAAAATCCAGGTGAGAACATAAAATACTTTCTCCGTGCGCTTACTCATGGTGAATGCATGGTGAGCTGCATACCGGTGCAGGAAAAAAGTCTGGAAGAATAGCGACAGATACCAGTGCGCTACGAAAACGATTAGAATAACGGCCATGAAATGTTTACAGGTTAATAGTGAATGTTAAACAAATGGTGTTATTGAGACCATTTGCTCCCCTGTAAGACAAAAAGGAGGCGCGTTTTGTGACAGAATCGAGAAAAATAATCTAGTTTTTTTTCTCCAAAGCGGCTTTAAGGTCGTTTTTGATGGTATTTAGGAACTCGGCAGCGTGCCCGACATCACACGATTCTTTAAAACTTTTCATCAACGCAGTCTTTTCTGCGATCGCTTCGTTCAACCGCTGCTTCTCTTCGTTGATTTTTTTCTTCGCACGACAAAAGAGTTGGCGGCAGTGCTCCTGCTTTTTATCCAGCAGCACCTGCATTTCTTTGTACTCCACATCGAATGCTTCCTTCAGCACGAATGCAGCGCGCTCAAGTGGTTCAAGCTTGTGCTGGATCAGGTGGAAAGCTTTGGACAAGCGTTGCTCGATATCGATATGACTAAAGTCTGATTCTCTAAAACGCTCGACAAACTCCGGCCAGTGGAATGATTCAATGTACTCAACCTTCTTACGCTTCAGCGCTTCCAGGTGATTCAAACAGTTGTTAGTCACCGCCCGGATCAAATAAGCTTTTGTGTTTTTGATCTTTTCCTGCTCGGCATTGAGCCAGCGGATAAACGTTTCCTGGACCACGTCTTCAGCGTCTGCTTTGCACTTTAAAAGCTTCATGGCAATGGCATGGAGCATTGGCTGGTACAGGGCAATAGCTTGGGCTTGATTCACTTCTTCGATTTTGGATCAAAAATACATATTTAATTCCGGTTTTCTATGCCTTTCACAACCATCCAACCTGCTCAATCTGCCCTTTAAAAACTTTCGCACGTACGATATGAACAAATTCCGAAATTCATTGGGAAACATCTACCCCTATGAAAGCGCTTACTACCCTTTTCCTCATTTCGATTGTGTCGATTGTTTTCGCACAGCAGCCGGAGTCTTCCGCTACGCGTGAAATTGTTTTCCAGGATGTGGCCGTTGTGTCGATGCTGAAAGATGCCGTGACGGAACATCAGACGGTTGTTACGAAAAACGGAAAGATTACCGCTGTTGGTGACGTAAAGAAAGTCAAGTTTGGAAAGGACGCATTAGTAGTTGATGGGCGCGGAAAATTTCTCATGCCGGGACTTGCTGAAATGCACGGACACGTCCCTCCCGTTGACGACATGCAACCGATGAAAGATGTGTTGGCGTTGTTTGCCGTCAACGGTATCACTACCGTGCGCGGGATGCTTGGACATCCGAAGCACCTGGAACTTCGCGCGATGGTGAATAAGGGTGAACTGATCGCTCCACACTTTTATACAACGGGTCCATCGATTAATGGGATGAGCGTAACATCACCGGAGGCAGGATCTGAAATGGTCCGGCAACAGAAAAAAGCCGGCTACGATTTCCTGAAGATGCATCCGGGACTGACAAGGGCAAAATTTGATTCGATCGCGGCAACTGCGAACAAAGTAGGGATTCCCTTTGCGGGTCACGTATCGTTTGGTGTGGGCGTATGGCGCGCATGCGAAGCCGGATACTCTTCTATCGATCACCTGGACGGTTTTATTGAAGGACTTGTTCCCGGGATTGAAACGATGGTCGAGCAGGAAACAGGACCGTTTGGATTGCAGGTGGCCGATAGAGCCGACACCACAAAAATTCCGCAGCTGATGAAAGCGTTGAAGTCCAAGAATATCTGGGTCGTTCCAACGCAGTCGCTAAGTGAACGCTGGTTTTCTCCGCACTACTCCTCTGACGATTTTCGAAACGATGCAAACCGAAAATACATGAGCGAAAAAACAATGAGCCAATGGATAAGTTCAAAAGATAACCTGATGAATGATCCCAAGTATAATGTCTCGAAAGCGGAATATTTTGTGAAGCTCAGGCGCAAGCTCGTGCTCGAATGTCAGAAGAATGGTATAGGCTTGTTGTTGGGATGTGATGCACCTCAGATCTTCAACGTGCCTGGATTCTCCACCCACAATGAACTTGAATACCTGGTGCTCGCGGGACTTACGCCATACGAAGCACTTAGG
>DASWTM010000014.1:0-22679 GCA_036402115.1 Chryseosolibacter sp. | reverse complement strand
GTTCCACTCCTGATCTGTTCCCGGTAGAAATCCTGGAACGTCTTCAAATACAAGCAACGGAATATTAAAACAATCGCAGAAGCGAACGAACCTTGCTCCTTTTATACTTGAGTGAATATCCAGAACACCTGCCAGTGACGCGGGTTGATTACCTACGATACCAATGCTTCTTCCTGCAATCCGCGCAAACCCGACAACAATATTCTCCGCGAAGTTTTTATGTACTTCAAAAAAGCTTCCGTCATCCACCACACCGTTAATGACCTCGCGCATGTCGTACGGTTGATTTGGATTAGCCGGTACGATTGAGTTCAATGCTGGGCGCGATTCGTTGCCCGCTGTATACGGAACGCGAGGTGCTTCCTCTTCACAATTCTGCGGCATGTAGCCGAGAATGGTTTTGATATAGCTGATGCATTCTGCTTCATTGGCGCATGCAAAATGTGTCACACCGCTTTTCGTGCTGTGGGTAGATGCTCCTCCAAGTTCCTCCGCTGTGACATTTTCATGTGTAACCGTCTTGACAACGTTTGGACCGGTCACGAACATAAAAGAAGTGTTCTCCACCATAAAGATGAAGTCAGTAATGGCAGGTGAATACACGGCACCGCCTGCACACGGCCCCATGATCGCAGACAGCTGCGGGATCACTCCAGATGCCAGTGTGTTTCTATAAAAGATATCGGCATAACCGCCCAGGGAAACCACACCTTCCTGGATGCGCGCGCCACCCGAGTCGTTAAGTCCAATGATCGGAGCGCCATTCTTCATGGCAAGGTCCATGATCTTGACGATCTTCTCGGCATGCGTTTCAGAAAGCGAACCACCGAAGACTGTAAAATCTTGTGAGAAAACGTAAACCAGACGACCGTTTACTGTTCCATAACCGGTGATGACTCCATCACCGAGATAGTATTCCTTATCAAGCCCGAAGTCTTTGGAACGATGCATCACGAACTTTCCAAGTTCCTCGAACGAACCCTCATCGAGCAGAAGATGGATTCGCTCGCGCGCTGTCAGTTTTCCTTTTGCATGTTGTTGTTCGATTCGCTTTGCACCGCCACCCTGAAGTGCTTCCTGGTTTTTGCGGTCGAGTTCCTGGAATTTCTGGTTGAGTACGGGATCTGAAATGTTCTGTTTGGCCATGAATATTGATTGACTGGGAGCCAAAAATAAGTAAAAGACGGTCGAAATATAATATTAAATTCGCACGGCTTTTTTCCGCTATGAAGCACCGTATCGCCATTATTGATTTGGGAACCAACACTTTCCACATCCTCATTGCTGAGGGCGACCGCAGCGGCTACAACATCATTTATCGCGACAGGCTTGCCGTCAAGATCGGCATGGGCGGCATCAACGATGGAATCATAACTGAAAGTGGATTTCACCGCGCACTACTCGCCATGCAAAGCTTCAAAAATGCTATCGACCAGCACCAGGTAACAGAGACGTACGCTTTCGGTACCAGCGCTCTTCGCAATGCGAGGAATGGTCAGGAGATAGCCGAACGCATTGAATCGGTCACCGGCATTAGCGTAAATATAATTCCAGGCGATCAGGAAGCTCATTACATCTACCTCGGGGTCCGTGCAGCATTAGGCCTCGGACACGATCGCAACCTGATCATCGACATCGGAGGAGGAAGCGTGGAATTTATTATCGCAGATCACGACAACGTATTCTGGAAGCAAAGTTTTGAGATCGGTGCACAACGCCTGCTTGAAAAATACCATCGGGAGGATCCAATCACCGAGGAAGCGATTAACGCGCTCTACAACCATTTCGAAGCCGCACTGCCACCGCTTTTTGAAACCATCAACAAATACAATCCGGATATCCTCGTAGGCTCTTCCGGAACGTTCGATACGTTAAGTGATATCTTCTGCATCACCCACGACATCCATAAATCTCCCGATGATAGCGAAACGCCCCTTACCATAGAAGGCTTTTATGAGATCTACAAAGACCTCGTCTCCAAGAATCGTGAGCAACGCATGCAGATCCCCGGAATGATCGAGATGCGTGTAGACATGATCGTTGTGGCGTCCGTGCTGATCAAGTTTCTTTTGGAGAAGCATTCCTTTAACAGGATCAGGGTTTCCACCTACTCCCTGAAGGAAGGAGTGCTGGCATATCTTTCGGATCAGCTGAAGACTGATCGGGGATGACAACGTCAATCCTTACAATTATTCAGCAATGTCGGAGCATTACGAGGATCACTTGGGGCGAAAGTCTTTCTAAGCCAAGATACCGAGCTAACCTGCGCATCCATGTCCGGCTTTAGCCGATTGCGTGCCGGTAACCTCCGACTTAAGTCGGAGGTTACTCACGGATAGTGTCTGCCCCGAAGGCAACGCAGCATCCTCGGCTAAAGCCGAATCGCACCATCTACGCAAATGAAACTCCGTTCCCTTCCTCGAGGAGAACAGAATGCACGTCTTATCTAAAGTCTAACGTGCTATGTGATAACCCCCATTTAAGTCCCCCTGGGGGATTTAGGGGTGGGTTTTAAATCACCGAGTTGGCCAAATTCGCCAGGTTCTTCGACACTTTGATATTCCGCTTTGCCAGCGCAGCGTTATTGATGTCGTAGCGAAGCGTGTTGTTTTCTGTGAGCATAAAGCTGAACCCTGCTCCTTTTTTGAACAACCCTTCGCGCTCAGCGATCACCATGATGGACTTGCCTTCTGTAGCTTTTACAATCTCGTCAAGGTTTCCGCTCTTTCCATCCGCGAGGAAGACGATGTTGGCGTTTCCTATATCGGTAACATTTTCGATCTGCGATACTTTGATGGTGTGGCCGTTGATGTTTTTTCCGGTAGTGAGCTTTGTCAACTCATCGTACATTTTCGATTTTCCGAAAACAACGATATGAAATTCCGCATCAGCGGTTGGCCATTCTGAATACTTGGCAATATTCAGCACGAACAAGGAGTGCACCTGGTAGTTTGTGGTTTGCGCGCTAGCTACAGCACTAACCAGGACAAACGAAAGGATCAATACTTTTTTCATAAGATCGAGGGGTTCTTATTGATTATTTTTTGAAATCGAGTTTGTAGGAAAGCTTTACAACGTATTCCCGGCTGCGGCCAGGTATTGGCATGTAGCCACCGTTGTAAGCCTGAGGGAGCTCAGGCTGTGCATCAAGGATATCATACACACCGAGGCCGGCAGTCAATCCCGGAAGTAAGTTTCTGTAGTTAACAAACACGTTTGCCAACAGGTAGGAATCAAGTTCGTTCGCTATTCCAACTCCATCTGCATCAACTTCGGTGAAAGCATAACGCTTGCCTCCATAAATGAAGGAAGGATTAAAGCTCAAACCTTTGGTGATTGCGAACGAAGAGTTCAGCGTTAATTTGTGTGCGAGCATTCCTGTGTACTGCTTTGTCGTCTGGGGAACGATATAAGTCTCAACCGTCTCATCGCCACCGATTGCCTGGCTGAAGGAGTAGCTGAAGTTTGCGTACCATCCTTTCTGACGGATGTTGTAAATCAACTCAATTCCACGCGTTCCCATCTTGGTTGCATTTTCATACCACTCAACAAACTCAGAGCCTTCGCCCTCAGATCCATATGTGAGGATATCACGTGTAGTGAGACTGTACGCGTTTACAGCAAGTAGCATCTCCGGTGTAAACTGATATCCGAATTCAAATTCGAATACGTTCGACTTTTCTGGTTTGATTGTACCTGTGCGTGCCAGGTTGATATTCTGAATGGAAGGCGCCCTGAACGCCTGACTGTAGAGTGCTTTAAAGTGGAAGTTTTCAATTTTCTTGGTGAATGCTAAACGCGGAACGAAGGCTGCGTCATAGCGGTTACTTTTCTCGTAACGGAAACCTACTGTTGCGTTGAACAACCTGTGCTTGATCAACCCTTGCGCAAACACCGCAAAGTTGTTTAGCTCGAACGTATTTTCACCCTGATACATATCAGACTCCAATAGATCCGTAGCCTGATCACTGAAATAAAGGATACCTGCGTTCACATTCACCTTGCGTGAAATATCGTAAACCGCTTCCAGTTGAGAGTGCATACGTGTAGCGCGCGACTCAAACTCAAGTTCACCGCTTTCAGCATCACCCCAGCGCCATGGAACCTGGTTGTAATATTTAAGCTGAGGAATGATGGACAACTTTGACGATGCTTTCCACGTATAACGTAAATCCGAATAAAAGTTATTGTACGTGATGAACTGATATGGATCGCTTGTCTCATACTCATCATACATCGCGCGGAATGCCAGGCCGCCTACACGAAGCCCAACATTTAGATTCATCGGATCTGAATTTGTCACTTCGCTTAGTGCGAATTCGTCAAATGCCTGATCGCTGACAATGCCCTTCCCTTTGAAGACCGAGGCATCGAACGCAAATTTATCCGAACGTTTCGCGAACATGAGACCAGCGTTCGTGCGACCGACTGCGCCTGCGTGGAATCCACCCATGCCATACACCTCGACACCATTGAGACTCTCCGCGGCCTTAGTTATGATATTGATCACGCCATATTCTGCTGAACCTCCATAGATCGCAGACCCAGGACCACGAATAATTTCTATGCGTTCAATCGCATCAACAGGAAAGCGATTTCCCACGGCCACGGTTTGATAAAGCAACTCGTTGAACGGCTGCCCATCCATCATCACTAAAACTTTTCCTTCATTCGACCAGTTTCCGCGAAGTGAAACGCCTTGGACAAACTGAAGGTCTTGTGCGATGTCGAAACCAGGGATCAGACGCAGCACATCGGTGAGATCACGTGCACCGGTGTTCTGAATCTCTTCGGAAGACATCACGCTGATAATACCGGGAGTTTCACGCAAGGTCAAAGCCTTGGATGACGATACAGTCGTTCCCTTGTTTAACGCTTTCTGCAATTCACTTTCAGCAGTGAAGGCACTGAGGTTAAGCAACGAATCAAGATCCTGGGAAAAACTAGTGAACGGGGTGAGCAATAGCAGGATCGCGCACGTTCCTGCGAATTTTTTGAGCATCATGGGGGTTTTCAAGGGGTTAAAGCCAGCTACTCTTCACAATAATGCCAAAGTCAATACTTGCCGAATGAGCCTTGCTTTTGACCTTTTGTGTTAAATAGTTCTCCCAATTTAAGACAAAAAATTCAGAATGCAGAAAACACAGAGGAATTGAAATGCAGTACGAGACTGGTTTGAGCAATTAACTATGGACGTCAAACTCAATTTGAATCATTCGTCTCCGAAATCACCAGTACTTTACAAATCTTTATCAAGCTAATCCTTGGGTGCTCATCGAATTAAGGGCCTTTCGCTCTGCCTGACAAAGTCAGGCAGGCTCAAGAACAAGTGCCACTTCGATCCGGCTTGCCAACTGCTCCCGATAGCTATCGGGATTGCCAATTGCCAACTACTTTACTCTACTCCAGTCCCGCTACAACACGATCCTTCGGATATTTCACTTCATACTTGTAAACAACCTTCTTCGTCTCATTCGGTTGGAGCGTTAATTCCCAAATGAGCTTACCGTTGTCTTTGTTGTATCTGGCGCCACCTACATCGGAAACGGTGACTTCAATCTGGCTGTTCTGTGAAATCGGCACCTGGTCTTCCAATGTAATCTTGACCAGTTCGGTTTTTGTATTACGCACTGAAATTTCAAACGCCCGTGTTTCGCGTTGATTTGATCCGATCAATTTTCTCGAGCTGAAATCTTTCATCTTCTCGCGTTTTACAACGATACGCTTATCCCGACCGAGTGAAACGTTAAGTGTGTCTTTAATACTGTTCGGGTCGATGTAGCTCTTGCCCACGAAAGTGCCTTCAAAGAAAACATTTGCTTCCCCCGGCAGTAAGCTGAAGTCTTCCCATCCCGTTGCGCGTGCGATCAGAAAGGCATCATTGTCAAGCTTTGGAGCCGATGCATAATTGTAGTCAGCTTTCAACTCGTAGTTTCTGATTTCAACGAGCGTGGGCTTGTTTGATGAAGAGACAGTGTAAGGAAGTGATATATCAAATTCGGTGTTGAGTGAGGTTTGAATTGTAGTGACATACTGTGAAGTTGTCTCAGCAGGCGCAGGAGCGACTTCGCTTGCATCTTCTTCAGACGCAACCTCCCGTTGCATTTGAGGCATCTCTGATTTTCTCATCGCTACACCTGGAGCTCTACCTTGCAATTGATAGGGCGGTTGATAAAAATTCAAATACCAATTCGCCAGTTCAGGCTTCAATCCACCCAATGACGGATTCGCAGTTGAGAGTTTCAGTCTCACATTTTTCCATTCTTCACCTGTACTTTGATAAACATTGGCCTTATAATTCAACTGAACCGGACTCTTAGTGTTCAGCGTGCGCAAATCATACACCGCAAACCATCCCGCGTTATTAACGACATAGTTGATAGCGAGATCAGCATTTGTGGCAGCTTCGGCAGAAACTGAAATGAGAATAGCGCTAGTGTTTCTTGCGTACAAGTCATTCTCTTCGTTAAACTGCCTTTGAAGCTTAGCCAGTTTTTCGTTCAGCTTCTTGATTGTCTGATCATGTTTCATTCGCGCCTGGATGATGTCGGCAAGGCGAGTGCGGAAGAAGTCGGCCATCCCTTTCAATTCTGCTGCGGTGAGATTCTGGTTCGTCCCTCCGATCTTTTGATTGGCCAGAAGCATTTGTTCTTCACGATTTAAAATTTCTTTCTGGCTATTCTGCAGCGCAATTTGTCGTTGGGTCAGTTCAATGGAGTCGCGCAAACTTGCCAATTGACGAGGCAGGTTTAGTTCCGTCAGATAATTTTGCTCATGGCTGATCCCAAGAATTGTAAAGTTTCCCTTTCCGGCAACCTGAATGCTCTGTTGATCGAGCTGTGACGTAAGGCCTTTCAACCGAAGGATTGACTTGCCGGCATCAACCCGTGTCTTGGCTTCACGCGTGACCTGAGCCCGATTCAAAAAAACGGTGACCGAAGTAATCTTCGACTCTACCGTTTTCTCTTCCTGACCGAATACTGTTATCGTTACGATCGAAAGAAATGCTATTCCAATGTATTTCATGCTTTGTGGGATTGATTCTAAACAGCTTTACTAAAGATGAGGGCACTGCAATTTATCCATAAAACTACCCTTCTTTTTGTTCGGATGGATTCGGGCAGAATTAGAAGGTTTCGATTACTTTTGAGCCTCTTTTTACGAGAATCTTATGGAGAAAGTTTACCCGTTTGCATCGCTGGAGAAATTTACGAAAGAAGTTTTTAAATACATGGGTTGTCCCGCAGATCAGGTTGATCTTGCGACAGAGGTGCTACTCAATGCAGACTTACGAGGAATCGATTCTCACGGTATTGCACGACTCTCTGGATATTTCCGTTTATGGGAGGCAAAAAGAATTAATGCCAGGCCGAACATCCGAATTGTTCATGAAACTCCAAGCACTGCGGTAATTGATGGCGATGGTGGACTTGGACTTGTAGTCGCACCCAAGGCTATGGAAGTTGCAATTGAGAAGGCGAAGAATGCGGGGACAGGTTGGGTTGCGGTAAAGAACTCAAATCATTTTGGCATCGCGGGCCATCACGCCATGATGGCATTACAACATGACATGATCGGCATGGCGATGACAAATGCCAGTCCGCTTGTCGCTCCAACATTCTCGGTTGAGCGGTTGCTCGGCACAAATCCAATCGCGGTAGCTATTCCTGCGGATAAACAACCTCCTTTCGTTGCTGATTTTGCAACAACAACAGCTGCGAATGGGAAACTCGAAATTCTCCAACGCAAAAATAAAGATGCACCAGTAGGATGGATCCAGACCAAAACCGGTGACGCTTCAACCAATCCGCATGAATTGAAAGAAGGTGGCGCCCTCATACCGCTTGGAAGTGACCGTGAGCATGGAAGCCACAAAGGTTTTTGCCTAGGAGCGTGGGTTGATATTTTTTCTGCCGTACTAAGTGGTGCAAACTACGGTCCCTGGGTTCCTCCATTCGTGAGTTTCCTATCTCCTCCAGCTGATCCCGTTGGCGAAGGTCTTGGCCATTTCCTTGGAGCCATGCGTATCGATGCGTTTCGGCCTGCACAGGAATTCAAGAGTCATATGGACAATTGGATCACCCGTTTTCGTTCTGCGAAGACCATCGACTCTCAACAAAAAGTAATTATCCCGGGCGATCCTGAACGGGAGATGACAAGTGAGAGACTCGCGAAAGGAATCCCGCTGAATGAAAAAGTAGTTGATGATCTTAAACAGCTAGCTGATAAAGCTGGCGCGAGATTCTAGAAACCAAGAAAGCCGCCAATATTAATCCCGGCCCGTATCACGAATGGACTGTTGTACGGAGATACTCTTCCGGGCACTGGCTGTTGATACGAGAAGTTGTAAAGCGCCATTACGTAAAAAGCAAGATTCCTGCCTATCGGTTGTACGAGACCTCCGCCAGCGAGAAAGCTTGTAAAGTCCATCCTGACAGTCTCCGCAGTATTCACAGGGAATTCATAATTGAGGTATTCGTATTCAGTCTGAACGAAAAAGCCACGGTACACATTGTAGCGCAAAAATGGGCTTATCGCGTAGTCGTTCAGTTTAATCGAAGGAGTTGTGATTTTGTAATTGGTATAGCGGTACGTGATGCCTGTTCCGGCAATAAATTTCTTGGTGATACTATATCCAATGACTGGCGATACTGAAACGAAATCTTGAACGGATCCAAAACCTAATCCAAGGCCGCCCCCGGTAACGATTCGTTCTTTGAAAGGAGTACCTTTTAGGCTGTTGTCTTTTCCCTGTCCCTGCGCTACGAAAGTTGCAGACAGAAACAAGACCACGATCAGCATCAATGGATGTCTCATAAAAGAATTATTCTTCTACAATAACGAAGATGTCTTCGGTTTCTTTTTTCATCAGGTACTTTTCACGGGCGAATTTTTCGATGGATTCTTTGTCCCCGAAAAGTTCGTCATGATCCTCTTGTACTTCTTTGATCTTCTCCTCATAATATTCCTTCTCGTCTTCCAACGCGCTTAGCTTCGAACTAAGCTGGTAACGTGCAATCAGGTTGTTTGAGTCAAGTGCCAGCATCCAGGTAAAAAAGATGATCGTGGCAACTACGTAGAAATTACGAAACGCCTTGGGAAGTTTCTTGAGCATAGTTTAAAAAATGAATACTAAGGTAGTAAATAAATTGTATTAAGCCGAATAGCCTAAAAACCTAGGCCAATGTTTCGCTGGCGATCAAAAAAAAACCTGACTACAAAAGCCAGGTTTTCTATCAATATAGGTCAGGTTACTTATCCCACCAGACGCGCCCATACAATCCATCCTCTCCGGAAAATTGGCGTTGTACAGCACTTGTGTAATTATCGGTATTGTTGAATTTCTCCGATTCGATGTAAATCAACCTGCGTGGCACCTCGGTCCCTTGCGGTTTGACCAGGTCGTCCGGAAAGCCGGTGCGTCTCCACTCAGCCCAACCTTCATACCCGTTCATAAACAAATGGATCCAGCGTTGGGTTGCAATTTGTTGTATCGCATTCGCGGGATCATAAGCAACGCCTGGCTGAGCCAACAACGCTGCGGCCCCAGTCGTGCTACCTGTCCACTGCGAAATAGATTGCGTTATCGCCTCATCGTACTTCGCCTTCGCAAGCACATCTCCGCCCGAAATCCATCCAAGCTTGGCAGCTTCAGCCTGTGCAAATAGAACTTGCGCATAGGTCACTAAATACACCGGAGCATTCTGTGCAAAGATCGCAGACCCCAAAAGCGAGTAGTCTTCCGTGTCAAAATTCTCGATATCGCCATAGAGCTGTCCAACGTATTGGTTATTGGCGCGGGCACGGTTTCCATACACTGCGAGCCGTGGATCTCCCACGGGAAGCATCTTGTCGACCAAACCTTCGGTGAGGGCCCACCACTCACGTCTTTGCACTACCACCTGTCCATACCAGAAATTCTGATTGTTTGCATCGAGTAAATGTTTAAAAACAAAATTGTCGGTATTTGCAGTCATCACGCCTGCAGTCAGTGCTTTGTTAAACTCTTCAGCGCCTCTTGTTGGGTTGACTTTCGATAAGCGCAGCGCCATCAGCAAACGAATACTGTTGCCGAGTTTTTTCCATCGCGTCATGTTGCCGCCATACATGATGTCGTGTGTAATTGGAATCGGAGTGGGTGTTGCATTGGCTTCGTCCAGCAATGCAAATAGTGCGTTATAAATTGATTCCTGCGAATCATACGCTGGCGTAAGGTTCTTCGAATCAAGCGCTTCCGAATACGGCACATCACCCCATCGATCGGTTATCTGCCAGAAGTAATAGGCCTTCAAAATTTTACCAACAACCTGATCATTGTTTAGTAGTGATGTATTCAGAACTGTTTCAATATTGACCAACGGGCCTTGATACAGGCTGTAAAAGCTGGTGCTCGACTGCGGATACAACGAGGCGGTCACGTACTGCGTCTCAGCCAGATACTGGGACATGAATTGCGCCTGCGCGGAAGAACTCAGCGTAGGAAGCGACAACATCGCATTCGCGAGAAGCTGAGGCCCGGAAGCCTTGCTTGGCAAGTTCGGGTTAGTATTAATTTCTTCATCGAAGTTATTACAAGCGCCAAGAATGATTAGCGCTGCAAATAGTATGAATGATTTTTTCATGAGCGTCATTGATTAAAATGTCACATTAAGATTCACTCCATACGACCGAACGGTGTTAATCTGGCCGGATTCAAACCAACTCATTGCCTGGCCACCTGTTGACAGTTCAGAAGGATCGAGTCCTTCCGGTGCCTTCTGGTAAAGCATCGCAGGGTTGCGCGCCACAAAAGCCACCGCAATTTTTTGGAACGGTAGTCCCGGCCACATGACTTTGTCGAAGGAATATCCAAAACGAACTTCCCGTAGTTTGATGTAAGTCGCATCATACAACCATTCTTCATAAACTCTGCGACCAACGACCCCGTAGTAAGACTGTGGACTCACATAGGCTGTAACAGGTTGTCCGGTAGCAGCAGAGATCCCGTCAACTCTTACGCCACCGCCTTCCGCAACAGCGTCACGCACGTTAAATCCCTTATCGTTTGTCGCCACAGTGATCGGGTCAAGACCGGTTCGCACGGCAAGCATTTTCGACCGGCTGAAGAATTGTCCTCCTTTTTGAAAATCGATCATTGCAGACAACTCAAAGTTTCCATAACGAATCATGTTTTGGAATCCACCCGTGAAATCTGGAAGGATGGTTCCGAAATCATGTGTGGCCGCTGTGAACATCGGAAGATTGTTTGCATCGAGCAGTATTGCGCCCGTTGCGGGATCGCGCTGGTAAGCCTGCCCCACTAAACTACCGAATGGTTTTCCTTCATAGGAATTCAGGTAACTCGAAACTGACGAATAGGTTGTGCTGCCATACTGGTAAACAGTGATGCCGGGATAAAGCTCCACCACCATGTTGCGGTTTCGCGCCACGTTGAACATCACGTCCCAGGAGAACCGTTGTCCTTTAAGCGGTGTGCCCGTTAGCGTCAATTCAATCCCTTTATTCTCTATCTCACCTGCGTTGATCGTTGCAGAGCCATAGCCGCTGGTGCCTGATACATCAAGTCGAAGGATTTGGTTCTTGTTGATCTGCTGGTAATAGGTGAAGCTCAAGCCTGCACGTCCTTCCATGAACCTTAAATCAATACCAGCCTCGTACGAATGGGCAAATGAAGGCTTGATATTGGGATTATTAAGATTGTCAGGAACAGTAAGGGTATTCACGCTTGGAGGACCAGAATAAACAGTACCGATGTTAAAGAAAGAAGACGTCTCATAGGGCTCAAGATCAGCACCAGCTTGCGCGTAACTTAAGCGCAGCTTACCCAACGACAATGGACGCCAGTTCATCAACTCGCTGAATACCAAGCTTGCGGAAACAGAAGGATACCAGTAGGAATTGTTGTTTGCCGGCAAGGTTGAAGAGTTGTCATTTCGGATGGATGCATCAATAAAATATGTATCGCGGTAGCCGAAGGATGCCATTGCATACATACTTCTGATCTGTTTCCGCAAGAGATAGGTTGGGTAAAGTTCCCTGCCGGAATTCGGCCGGTCAACAGACGCAGCAATGCTGTAGAAATTTGGAACAGATAAACCTCCAACGGTACCTGCGGAGATATACGAGTACCTGCGATCAAAAATATTACCACCCAGGATCACGCTTGTCGAAAATTCATCCCAGCGTTTGTTGTAATTGGCGAGAAACTCGTAGTTCATCTCACGATTCTGATACTTGGCATGCTGATAGCTGGAAACGCCAACTCCACCGGCTGCCTCTCTCGCTTCAATGGTTTGCGTGTAGCCGTCAGAACGAACGAAGCCACTCAATTTTAAATCCGGGAGGAGTTGATACGACAATCCAACATCTCCGAACAAGCGATCGCGACTGTCATTGCTTAGATTTTCATATGCGAGGAAATATGGGTTCGGCCAGTAGAGGGGATTAAAGCTCGTCATCTCGCCCGTAGTTGCACTTGGGCGACTTAAATTCCAGTGAACGAACGTACCATCATCGTACTTATAATCTTTAAGGCGATTCATGTCAACATTGCGCTGAAACCATTGCCCGAGATAACGTGAGCCATCTTCAGAGCCTTGAGCCGGGCGCTGCCCCGTGTTTCTCGCATAGTTGATGTTTGTTGAAACGTTGAGCTTCTTTGTGATGTCCATGCCCGCACTCACTCCTAAATTATTTCGCTTTAAGAAAGTATTGGGCTCCACGCCCTGAATACGCGTGTCGTTAAAGCTGATGCGGAAGTTTGTGTTTTCTCCACCACCGGAAACAGAGATGCCGTTGTTAACATTCGTGCCGGTCTCAAAGTAATCTTCGATATTGGTAGGGTGCGGAACGAAGGGAGTCAGCTGCCCATACGTGGGATCTTGTTGGTAAAAGCTATAGACATCCCGAACTAATGTTCCGTCCATTTTCGGTCCCCAGCTTTCATCAACAGCCATGTCTACATACTTGTCACCGTTTGGAAGTGTGCGCCATGTCTGGCTGGAGCCTCCGCCATACAGGTTCTGGTAAGGCATGAAGTTCGCAGCCTTCTCAACAAAGAAAGCAGAGTTCAATTCGATATTGACCTTCTTAGATTTATTCCCTTTTTTGGTCGTGATCATGATCACACCATATTGACCGCGAATTCCATACAACGCAGAGGCTGCAGGCCCCTTCAGCACGTTAACCGACTCGATGTCTTCCGTGTTTACATCCTGGCCAAGATTTCCAAGATCAACACCTGCACTCGATGAAAAATTAGCGTTTGAGATTGGCGTTCCGTCAACAACGATCAGTGGCTGATCGGCACCGGTAATTGAGTTCACGCCACGAATCTTAATCTTCTGTGTTCCTCCCATGCTTGCCCCCGATGATCCCGTCACCTGAACACCGGCTACTTTTCCTGCAAGTGAACCCAGCACGTTTTGCTCTTTGGTAAAGGTCAGGTTCTCACCCTCCACTTCCTGCGTTGCATATCCCAACGAGCGTTCTTCTCTTGTTACTCCCAGTGCAGTCACAACAATTTCGCTTAGTGATGTTACATCCGGCTGAAGCGTGATGTTGAAACTTGTCTGGTTACTCACAGGTATCTCTTGTGCTGCGTAACCTATGAATGAAAACACGAGCACACCATCAGCGTTTGGCAATTGCAGCGTAAACTTGCCATCGGTATCAGTCGTAGTCCCGATAGTAGAACCCTTTAGCACAATACTTACCCCTGCAAGCGGCTCGTTGGATTCATCTGTCACAGTGCCGCTCACGGTGTGTTCAGCGTACTGCTGAATAGATTCATCAACAGCAGCCCCATCTTTACGCACGATCAGAATATTTTTTTTGATTTGCTTAAACGTAAGGGACGTGTTTTTCAGAATTAATGTCAAGGTTTCCTCAATGGTTCGTTGAGCCTTCTGAAGATTGATGTTTGTAATGTCTTTAATCTCTTCATTGCGGTAAACGAATCGCATGGATGTCTGCCTCTCAATTTTCTTCAAAGCAGAGGCAAGCGATTCATTTCGTAACTCCAGCGTAACCACTTCCTCCTGGCCGTGCCCGGGTGTGGCCAGCAAGAGTTGGATGGAAGCAAAGATCAGAGTAGCAAAAACAACGCTTATACGCATAATCTGTTTAACGTTTTCGGCTGAGAGAACCCGGCTGTCACAACTAACGGCCTGTGAAAGCGAATCCTCATTACCCTTTGGTAGTGAATAATTCATACTTTTGATTATGTTTTAAGTGATGGAAATTATTTAAAACAAGTCGCCTACCGATGGCAGTCGGTAAGGCACTCTCCTGTCCTCCTCGCCTGGCGGGGAGGACTTCAGGAAGGTCAGGTTTCGAAATGTAGCAGGCTTGTCATATCAGTTTAGGTTTGGGTAATTTCTATTCACATCCTTTTCCGTCAATCTCAATTTGCACTTCTGTTTGCCTGAACGTTACGTTGTTAAACTCACAGATGACCAATAGGATTTGTTCGAGATCTTCGCCTTTGATAAATGTGGCAGTGAAGCGGCACTTCTTAATTTTGTCATCAAGCAATTCGATCCGAACGTTAAAGCGATTCTCTAATTCAACTACCGCTTCTTCCATGGTAACGTTATCAAACAAGATGTCACGCTCCATCCAGGACACTGCATCTTGCGTATCAACGTTCTTTATATCGCCATTGATAGTCGTTTTATTGACCGTAATCTGTTGATCGCGCCCCACAATGCCTAAAACTTTCTGACTGTTGCTCACCTGGACTTTCCCTCGCGTGACGGTGACAACAATCTCTTCATCATTCGCAAAAGCCTTAACGTTGAATGAAGTTCCGAGTACTTTGGTGATTACATTTCCAGCATGGACAATAAACGGATGTTCGGAATCATGCTTGACATCGAAATAACCTTCGCCATCGAGATAAACTTCCCTTGTCTTCTTTCCTTCGAATGAATCAGGATAATGGAGTGCACTTCCTGCATGTAGAACAACCGTACTACCATCCGGCAGGCGAATGAAGGATTCATGTTTTGCAGACGTTGTCTCCTGACTTACAGTGCTCGGGGCTACTGGGGCAAGTGACCGATATACAAACAGTGCGGCACTTGCGACAGTGACGAGAGCGAATGCCGCAGCGACTTTCAGCCACGGAAATTTTGTTTCTGCTCTTGTGTCAGTATCCCGTGTTGGGCCGATCACATTCGAATAGACATCATTCGAAATATTAACATGGAAATTCTCTTCGGGAAGGGAATTCCAAAGTTCTTCGAGCATTTTTTTAACTTCTTCGTCAGCATCCGCATTGGAAACGAGTTGAAAAAACTCGCTACGCTCCTGTTCCGAAATGGTGTTGGTGACATACTTTTCAAACAAAAAACGCAGGCGATCAGTGTTCATAGATTATGGCGTATAACCTATAGGACAATTGTGACACGGTTTGAGGAGTAGCCTGCGGCAGGAAAAATCGAATTATTTTATGTCAATAAAACGGCAACAGCGAGGCAGTATTGGATAGTGCCTCCGAAACGCGTCTTTATAGTCCTTAATGCCGTTTGCATATGGGTCTTAACGGTGAGCGTTGATATGTTCATGCGCTTTGCTGCCTCTTCATATTTCAGTCCTTCGCCATAACAAAGACTATAGGCAGTTTTCTGCTGAAGAGGAAGCTCATTTACAATTTGGCTTAGGATATTCTGGTAATCATTATGAATAATACACTCTTCCGTTTCACAATGCGTCTGAGCTTGTTGGTGCGAAAATTCTGCCTTGACCTTTTCCTGTAATGCAATATTTTTCAACACGTTAAACGTATGATTACGCGCGATCGCAGCGAGGTAGGACGGAAAACATTCGACTTCCGGGAGTCGGTGGCGGTTGTTCCAAAGTTTGATAAATACTTCCTGAACAATCTCTTCAGCAACAGGTTTGCTGTGCGTCAACTTGAGGGCAAAAACAAAAACTTTAGAAGCGTAGTGATCAAAAATCTGGCGGAATGACTTTTCATCGCCATCGGCAATTTGTAAGAGAAGAAATCTTAAATTCTCTTTCATGATAAACCGGAAATGGGTAAGTCCTATCTAAATCTATCCATAAAGAACAAAATCAACAATCAGATCGGCCTTGAGTTTTCAGAAAGCACATGGATATCACTGAAAACAGTGAGGGAAAAATCTTAGAAGATTGTTAAAAAATCTTCATTTAAGATGCATTGGTCCAAAATTGCGTTGAAACATGGAATGATTGCTAGTCACTCTTATCCGAAACGGTATTGCCTTTGCGCGATTGTTTGAATTCAAGATGTTTGACCACGGCCCGGATCTCACCGTATGAATAGTCGCTGCCGAGTTTTGCCTTCGCTGTACTGAGAAATGTTGTATCCTTATCTTGCAGCACTTCCAGGATCTTTTCAAGCTTGGATTTTTCCACGACTTTTTCCACTTCGACTTCACCGGTGCGGATCAAGGTTGCGAGGTGACTTTCAATGGTACTGGTAGCCAGCCCGCGCATTTCGGCAATCTGATAAATTGAATTTCCCGCGCGGAAGAGTGCAAGCGTCTCGTTTTGGCTGTCGCCCTTCTCTACCTTGTCTTTAATCTTATCTAACGAGGCTTTTTCCTGCTCAATCGAAACACGTGACTCCGTGTTGCTCAATGAAACATCTCCGTAGGTGGCGTGTTCAATAGCGTGAATTCGTTTTACCACTTCGAGTTTGAGTTCTTTAATGTACTTCGTGTACTTCTTGACTTTCTTCTGCTTCTTGACGTTTGCTATTTCATCATCGAACAGGCCTAGCCACTGCGTCATTGTTGAAGAGAAGTAATCAATAGCCTTCCCGGAACGGTCCTTTATCTTATCAAGGTCATTTTCTTTTAGCAATTGTTCCAGCTGACCTTTAAACTTCATCGCCACAGCCTGCATTTCGGAAAGCTTCTTTACAATTGTGACCCCAAACGGAATGGCTGAAGGAATATGTGCATAAGTCTTTCCACGCATGCGACTAAGATGATCTTCGACAAAATCTATCAGATTCGATAGGTCGAACGTCTCAATGAGTGTTGCATTACGAAAAACATTCTTCTCCTGCTGCAAAATCTGACCAAGCTTTTCCTCCGGATGCTCCGAATTCGAAAATTCGATTACCGCATCATGTGTTGAGATGCATTCCGGATCAATTCGGGAATGCAAAATAAGTCCTTCAAGCGAAACGCACCTGCTGAGCGCAACATAAACCTGACCGGGAGCAAATGAATCTCCAGCATCGATTATAGCATTTTCAAATGTTAAGCCCTGGCTTTTGTGAATGGTGATCGCCCAAGCAAGCCGAATCGGATACTGCGAAAATGAACCCAGCTTTTCCTCCTCTATCTTTTCATCCACTGGATTGTAGGAGTACTTAATATTCTCCCAAACTTCTTTTTCGAGTTGGAGCTCATCGCCATGATCGTTCATCGCAACACGTACTCCATCTTTATCTATTTGTACTACGCTAGCCAGCTTGCCGTTGTAGAACCGCTTCTCTTCGCTTTTGTCGTTACGGAGGAACATCACCTGCGCACCTACTTTCAATTGAAGCTTAATATCCGTTGGTAGAGCTTTCTCAGGAAATTCGCCATCAATCGATCCTTCAAATTGGTAAAGCTTACCCTGAAGATTATTTAATGCCTCATTGTTGATCTTGTCAGCTTTGTAGTTGTGGGATGTGAGCGTGATGTACTTTTTTCCGGGCGCTGGCTCCACGCGATAACGCGCATTCAACGTACGAAGATCCGACTGTTCAATTTGATTGTTTCGGATACGATTGAGGATATCGATAAATTTCTGCTCATTCTGACGATAGATTTTTTTGAGCTCGATATAAACCAGGGACGAATTGGTCAACGCCTTGCTATCGAAAAAGAATGGCGACTTGTAATGATCGCGCAAGATCATCCACTCACCGTCAGGCATGACGGGCGGTAACTGATACAGGTCTCCGATAAACAAAACCTGAACGCCACCGAAAAGTAAATGAGGCTTCTTACGAAAATGACGGAGGATGGCATCCATGGCATCGAGCATATCGCAGCGAACCATGCTCACTTCATCGATAATGAGTAATTGGAGATCGCGAATGAGTTCGCGTTTGTCGGAACCCATTTTCATATTTTGAAACAATGACAAACGGTCCGTGACGGACCCGTTTTGCGAACTTCGTGTCACCGGAATATACGGACCAAAGGGCAACTGAAAGAACGAGTGCATGGTTACTCCACCTGCATTGATAGCAGCAACCCCGGTAGGTGCAACAACAACGCATTTTTTCCTGGTATGCTCCCGAATGTATTTTAAAAATGTTGTTTTTCCGGTTCCGGCTTTGCCCGTCAGAAAGATCGGGCATGACGTATTGTTGACAAAGTCAGCGGCCAGTTCGAAAGCGGGATTAAAGTCCATCGCCAACAAGTTAATTCGGGAAAACTGAAATTTGAAGGATTTTAGAATTGATTGTCGGGCAGGCGCCAATGGATAGGCTATTCTTTAGCGCAAATGCCAACAATGCCTTATTTTTGAGGTATGCCTGATTTCACGTCAATAATCCATCCTAACTTGTGACTTCTATCCAATGACGAAAGAATTATATCGTTGGATTAGCATTGCGTCAGTCCTCTCTCCGTTGGTTCCGTTAATTTGTCTTCTTATCTATCGGAAAAGACAACCAAGGCAAAACGTGATCCTTGCCGTGTCAATCTTTATTTCATTGACGTTCGATGTTATCAACTCGGCATTATACTACTCCCGCACACCAAACCACCTTTCGATCAACCTCTATTTCATAATCGCATTTCCTGCCATCATGTGGTTTTATCATGAAATCCTGATGCGAAGATCGCTAAAGAACATCACGCGCATTTTTACTGTGGTGTTCTTTGTATTGACTGCGATTTTCATTTTCAGGTCAGGATTGAACGTACTGAATCACAGCATTTTTATGACGTCTTCGATCCTCATATCGATCACGTCATTGTTATTCATCCGGGACCTCAATCTCATGGATGCGTCTGATTTTCTTAACAACAAGTTTCATCAAACTAACATTTTACTGAACACATCGCTAGCGGTCTATTACTTCGCAACAGTAATTGTATTCTCCGTCTCAGATTATGTTTTCGCAAACGCGTCCGCAGAAGGATTCCGGCTGTTTTGGGGCTTTCATAACATTTTGAATGTTTCGAAACACGTTGGATTCGCGATTGCATTTTACCTGAGCTCGAAACGCAACATTGATTAAACTACTTATTGCAGAATTTCAAAAAACTAAATGTGAAGACTCACCCTAAACCCATCAAGCGATCAGATGACGAATGAACTATTTGCCCGGCTTATGATGGCGTCAATCGTGTCTCCCCTGGTCCCGCTGATTTGCCTTAGTATATACTGGAGCCGGCAACCGCGCCAAAACCGGATCCTTGCTATTTCAATATTTATCTCACTCGTCTTTGACGTGATCAGCTGGGTAATGGGCGTTCTGTATCATCAACCAAACAGTCTTCCCATCAACCTTTACTTTATCATCGCCTTTCCCGCCATCATGTGGTTCTATCACGAAACACTGGCAAAAAGGTCTTTAAAAAACGTCACACGCATTTTTACCTTGATCTTTTTCTTACTGGCAGCGGTGTTCATCATTAAGTCTGGTTTACAAGTGGTGAATCATGGGCTTTTTATGCTATCGTCCATCCTCGTATCAATCACGTCATTGTTGTTCATCCGGGATCTGAACGTCATGGGAGATTCTGATTTTCTCAAAAATGAGTTTCATAAAACCAATATTTTTCTGAATACATCCCTGGCAACCTATTATTTCGCAACGGTCATTATCTTTTCCGTATCGGATTATGTCTTCGCCAGTGCCTCCGAGGAAGAATTTAACCTGTTTTGGGCATTCCACAACATTTTGAATATTTCAAAGAACATTGGAATCACGGCTGCATTTTATCTAACTGCGAAACGAAGACTTGCTTAACAAAACATGAGGACCACATCACTTAAAGATTCGTGTAAAGGGATTGTGAAAGTTCACTTAGTTCGGGGCACACTTGTGTATTTGCTAGTTTTTAATGCACCTTACAACGCTGCCCTAAGTCTGACCAGGTCAGAATTCGGTCAGACCCTCATTATGAACCCTATGACCTCTATCTGATGACGAGTGAATTATTTCGTTGGGTTGTAATTATTTCGACCCTTTCCCCTGTTGTTCCACTGGTTTGTTTAAGTAAATCTTGGAATAGGCAACCACGACAAAACCTGATCCTTGCTCTTTCAATTTTAATCTCTCTCATTTTTGACGCGACCAGCTGGGTCATCGTTACATTCTACCATCGACCAAACAGTTTGCTGAACAACCTCTACTTTTTTCTGTCCTTTCCAGTCGTCATGTGGTTCTATCATGAAATACTGGTAAGAAAATCCTTAAAGAACGCCACTCGCATTTTTACGGTAATTGTTTTTGTGTTGGGGATGATCCTCTTCTTGAGGTCTGGGATGAATGTCATGCACCACGGCTTATTCTTGATCGCCTCGATTCTCATATCCATAAGCTCCTTGTTATTTATCAGGGATCTAAATCTGATGACCGCCTCTGATTTTTTCACAAACAAGTTTCATAAGACCAATATTATTTTGAATACCTCATTGGCGCTGTACTCATTCACTGCGGTGATAGTCTTTTCGGTATCAGACTATGTTTATGAAAACGCTAGCCGGGAGGGTTTTCGATTTTTCTGGGCATTCCACAATGCCCTGAATATTTTAAAAAATATCGGGATTGCAATTGCGTTTTATCTCAGCGCGAAAGTAGTATCATCCAACGAACCAAGATAAAGGCACACAATCCCGGCCAACTACGCGAAAAAAATAAGAGCTGGATCATAGACCCAGCTCCCACATTATCAATCAATCTTTTAAAGGAATCAGAACTTTCTTCCTGGGAAATAAGCGATTTCGCCAAGCTCTTCCTCAATGCGGATGAGTTGGTTGTATTTCGCCATCCGGTCTGAACGTGAAGCCGAACCAGTTTTGATCTGACCTGTATTCAATGCTACTGCAAGGTCTGCAATTGTTGAATCCTCAGTCTCTCCTGAACGGTGTGACATCACGCTCTTGTATCCATTGCGGTGTGCAAGGTTCACAGCGTTGATGGTCTCAGTCAAAGAACCAATCTGGTTTACCTTTACAAGGATCGAGTTTGCAACACCTTTTGTGATACCGTCCTGAAGACGAGTTACGTTTGTTACGAACAAATCATCACCCACAAGCTGTGTCTTCTTTCCGATCTTGTCCGTCAATTTCTTCCAGCCGTTCCAGTCATCTTCGGCCATACCATCTTCAATTGAGATGATCGGATACTTTGCTGCCCAGTTTGCCCAGTAATCAACCATCTCGTCAGAGCTGATCTTCTTACCCGTAGATTTCTTGAAGATATACTCGTTTGTCTTCGCATCGTAGAATTCTGACATCGCAGCGTCCATGGCAATGAATACATCTTCGCCAGGTTTGAAACCAGCTTTCTCGATGGCTGTCAATACATATTCAATTGCTTCTTCGTTTGAAGAAATGTTTGGAGCAAATCCACCTTCATCACCCACGTTGGTGGAAAGATGTTTGTCGTGCAATACTTTCTTCAAGGTGTGGAAAATTTCAGTTCCCATGCGAAGTGACTCGGAGAACGTATCGGCCTTCACAGGCATTACCATAAATTCCTGGAAATCGATTTTGTTATCTGCGTGACCACCACCATTGAGGATGTTCATCATCGGCACAGGTAATGTATTGGCATTCACACCACCGATATAACGATACAACGGCAGGCCTACTTCCATAGCAGCAGCTTTCGCTACAGCCAATGAGACGCCAAGGATCGCGTTTGCACCAAGGTTTCCTTTGTTTGGTGAGCCATCGAGTTCGAGCATGATCTTGTCGATCAATCCCTGATCCGTTACTGAGAAACCAACAATTTCTTCAGCGATCTTTGTGTTCACGTTTTCTACCGCTTTCAATACGCCTTTACCAACGTATCGTTTTTTGTCGCCATCGCGAAGTTCAACAGCTTCGTGTGTTCCTGTTGACGCTCCTGACGGAACAGCTGCGCGACCAAACGCACCGCTTTCGGTTACAACATCAACTTCTACGGTAGGGTTACCACGGGAGTCAAGGATTTGACGGGCGTGGATGGATTCAATGAGACTCATATCGAGGAAGAATTTAAAATTTAAGATTTAAAATTTAAAATTTGGGTTTCGTCAACGTATTTAGTGATGCGGTGAAAATTGCAATCAGTTCAGTTGATTCTTTGATAAGTATATTCAATTCTTTATCGTCAATTCTTATAAGTTCTATGTCGGCTACGAACGTCAGCCAAAAGTTACTTTCATCAGCCTCCTCCAAAACTACCTTTAACTTGTGAATAAAATCAGCTTTCGACTTCGCCCGCAATACCGCCCGGTAATTGGCCGCAACAGATGATGCCGCTTTGAGCAATTGATAAATCACCACTCTTGCGCTCTCAGTCCTCGGGAATTTTGTCGTAAGCTTAAAAACGCCAACCGCAAATCTCCTTGTTCTTCTTGCGAGTTCTTCTTTATTCATCTACCTGAATTTTCCACTTGCATCTTCGGTGGAATCATTCAGATAAGTACGCGTCTCAAAAATCTTAAATTTTAAATCTT
>DASWTM010000013.1:0-13973 GCA_036402115.1 Chryseosolibacter sp. | reverse complement strand
CCAAACGACCTGAAACCATAGAAACACCGTGACGAATTGTTTCAGCCATTGGACTCTTTTGAATTCATCGCCCCGTTTGTGATTCAACGTTTTTAAGAACCTCCAGGAGAGGACAAGATAAAAGGTCACGGACGCCCAGCGCGGAATGTCAGCATAGGTGTCATAAGCATCCACGAAAGAATTGAGAGTATTAAAAGAGGTCGGGAGAATTCCACTGAAAAACAGGATGAAGAGAATCTGAGGAACTACGTCAATCATGACAGGCGCGAAATGCACTGCGTAGTTCTTTGGAACACTATTGGAAAAACTTCGCACATATAAATAGACCAGCGGGCCAATTGGCATGATGATAAAAAATGGCACGACTTGAGAAATCGTCATCCAGGTTGCTGAAGTGTATTTCACTCCTGTCAGCATCAGATAAACACCGAGACTTGCAATCGAAATCAATACAATCAACGCAGCGAGGAATCGATTTGGCAGTTTGGTCTTGCCCTTGCTGCTCAGTAAAATTCCCGCTACTATGAATCCTTGAATCGCTCCGACAAGGATGATCAGGGTGAGTAAGGAATTAGTCGCCATTGTAGTTATCGGTTAGGATAGTAAGATAACTGTTTGGCGTGGCGTTTAGTATAAGAAAGAGGTGATTTCAACGCAGGTAAAGGGTCGGAGACATTTACGATTTGAACCTTCAAGCACGACACCTGGCTTTCTTTATGCAATGCGTTTTGTAACCCCGGGCTTAAGCCGGGGGTTACTAATGCGAGGCGACTAAAGTCGCAACACGATCAGCAAAACTGGAAAAATACTACCGTGAAGTCTGCCCATCCTGTTTTCTCAGGACGTAATAGTCACCGTTTGATGAGTTGATCTCTTTTGCCAAAACAATCTCATCTGCTGTGCGAGTAACTTTAAAGGTTCCATCGAGAATAAGTGTCCAATCGAATTCAGCGGTCCACATGCAGGTGTTGCGAAAATGAATCTCTTCTGATGAAGGAGTAAACGTTCCTTCACACAACGCGGGATACTTGACAATGCTACTGGTGCCGGTGTACCGATCATCAGAAAAATTTAAGGTGACGTTTGAGCTTTCACCTTTTACATTGTTGGTCACCCTGTAAAATACTCCCTCATACGTTCCCTGCAGCCTCGTGCTTGTATCTGTATCCGTACAGGCCGCAAACAAAAATGCAATCACCACCAGGTTAAAAAAATTTGTTTTCACGCGTTTCTCCTTTCACCTTTAGACACCCAAGAATTTGAAAACGTTGTATTGTCTAAAAAGTCCTTTTCTGATAGTTCACACATGATGAAGACGAACACATGTTGGTTGTACGCCACGTATTCAGCATTAATCGCTTCTTTTCCTTCATAAGCACGCATCCTAAAATTCTCCGCGCTTCCTCAGCGCTCCCCGCGGCTCTGCGGTAAAAACCCGTGAGCGCCAGCGAACTCCCTTCACGGTTCAGCAAGAAATTCCTACGGTTCGCACCGTATTTCCTGCTGTCTGATCAAATTAATTATACCCCAGACAACTTCTGCAGTACTTTTGGAGTCTAATAGTCGTTATGGTAGAAATCATGGTCAGCAATCGGAAAATATTATTGATAGTAGGCGTGGCTGTCGCGATTGTCATCGGCATTTATACCGGAGTTTTCGGTATGACAGTATAGCTCTAGTATCTCCAACTCTTCAGGTCAGCGCCTTTCGGTGCGCTTTCCTCAATCCTTTTTAAAATTTTAGGAAGATACATGGTGTTGTAACGCAGACGCGACACATAGTTTGGATTTTCGTGATCTCCATTCCAACAATGTTCTGCACGATCGCCATAATCGACTTCACCAGCGTAAAATGGATTATTAGTTTTCTTCAAGAAATCCTCCATCAAATACACTGCGTTGTTCAGATAATAGTTGTCCATGTCACCGCAGTAAATGTGAATCTTTCCTTTCAGTTTCGGACCGAGGGTTGCCCAGTCGCGCTCGAGGATGTAGCGAAGGTCGTAATTCTCTCTCCAGTATTTCGCTACTTCCGGATCGATGTCACCTGTTTCCTTATTGAAAATTCTTTTTGGATAACCGTCTTCGCCTTGCGGAGAATACACAGCTTCCCAGATGTCCCACTGCTGTCCGGACCGCGACTTCGTTCCTAACGCAAGCTCGAAGTAATTGCTTTCCTGAATGGTCGATTGAATCTGACCGAGATAATTTCGGTGTGATGGCTTGGGGAGTTTTTTGAAATCGCTCTCGTACCAATATGCGTTTTTATCCTTGTAGATGTCTACCAGGCAATAGGCTCTGAAGTCGACCGGGTCAGGGCAGGCAGCGAAACATCCGTTGAACTCATCGGGGTAAAACATTTGTGCGGCAAGTGCTTCCCATCCTCCGGTTGATCCTCCATAAGTAAAGCGAGCCCATCCTTGCCCGATGCCGCGAAATCTTTTTTCAATTTCCGGCAGGAGTTCATACATAATCGCATCGCCATAGGGACCGAGATTAGCCGAATTTACAGCGTACGAATCATCGTAGTAGGGATTCGCGTGTTGTATCTCCACGATGAGGAAACGAGGAAATTTTTTCGAAATCCATTGCTTATAAAAATTGTAGGCTTCCTGCTGCTGGAATTTGTTATAGCCATAGATTCCAAATCGCGGATTAAAATCCGTTGTGTCCATATTCGAATCAGGAGCTTTTTCACTGAAACCACCGAAATCATCCGGGAAGTGGCCATGAAAAATCATGATCGGGTAACGCGCTTCAGGGTGTTCATCAAATCCCTCGGGCAGCAACACGTGCGCCCCGAGAAACATCGGTCGTCCCCAAAACTCTGTCAATTTCTGACTTTGGATCTTGATGTGTTTAATGTACTTCGTATCCGCAGGTTCCTTCACCGGGGGAATCTTCTGATCCATTATTATCTCCGTGACACTGCTAGCACCCGGATCGAAACTGACTGCTACTGGCTTACTGTAAATATTTCCAGGCTTTTTGTTCCATTGTTGTCCTTCGCCTTGATCAGGTGGAAGTTTTACGGAGTGTCCTGTTTTCAACTTGAAGGTCTCGTATCGATTAAGGAGCGCCTGAACGAAATAATCACCTTTGGGGATTTCGCTGATCGAGCGAATAGGAAATCCGAAAGCTTCGTCACCAATTGATATCTCATCTCCCGGTTTCATTCCTTCCACATCCAAACCAAAAACAAGTTGCGTGGTGAGGCCATCGTTGATCTGATTGCGTGGCTCGGCTTTGTCGTTGTGTGAAATGAGCAGGAGAAGACGTCCATCCTGCGCCTGGTCAGCCATCTCTTTCGTGAATGAAACTGTAAATCTCGTTTTCTTTTTCGCGGTGGACGAAGTGTCACATTGAGCTAGCAAAAGACAGAGTGCAAACAGAGCGGTGAGTATGTTTCTCATAGGATCGGTTAGGTATCAAAATGTACCTCCTTCCTCAATGAAAATCAAGCGAGTTACGAACTCCTTTTTGGTTTTTGGATCTTGGTTTTTGGTTTTTTGTTCTTGGAATTTCGTCACTCAGAATCGAATCTTGACATCATCTTTGTAATCAACCGGAACTTTTATTGGAATCCCGCGATAGCTTAGCCTGAGAAAACCTTCGTAGCGAACTTCAAACTTTTTCCCACCGATCATCCCGAGCACGGTATCCATGAACCCAAGTTCTTTTACAGCAAGCTTAACTTCGATAGGAACGGTAAATTCAGACTGCGATGGAACCACAAGCTTAAAATCCTGATCGACATTCGCAGCCTTCTTACCGTTGATGTAGATATCAACCTTCACTTTTTTAATGCGGCCTCTTATTTTATTCGGATTGTAAAAAATTGCATTAGCCTTCAGCATCGGCTCATCGGACGCATCGACCACGACATCTTTCACTCGCCTCAAGACGACATCCTGGTCTGGCTTCTGACATTGAAACGCAAATGCGGACAGCAAAATGATAATAAGCGAATTGAGTATCGGCTTAGACAATGAAAATTGAGTCATAAATTGTTGCACGTTCGTAAGTATAGACATTTAGAATGTAAATTTGTTACATGATCACCGTATTTGATTCCATTGCCGATGACCTTGCAGAGCACGGATATGCTGTAGCCGACCAATTTCTAAGCCAGAGTGAAGTTAACGGCATCCTTTCGCTGGATGAATTCAAAAACGGGCTCGCGGAGTTCAAGAAGGCCGGCATCGGCAAGCAACAGGAACGACAGATTAACGAGGCAATCCGCGGGGATTATATCAAATGGCTCGATAAAAATTCTTCGCCCGCGCCAGTGAAACTGTACCTCGACCGGTTGAGCAAGTTGATTGACTACCTGAATCAATCGCTCTTCCTTAGCATGAAAGACTATGAGGTTCA
Organism: Chryseosolibacter sp.; assembly: GCA_036402115.1. GTDB lineage: Bacteria > Bacteroidota > Bacteroidia > Cytophagales > Cyclobacteriaceae > Chryseosolibacter. Next base: position 9,600 of record DASWTM010000013.1, on the reverse strand, counting down.
CATGACCATTTATCCGGCCGGGTCATTTTATAAACGACATCTCGATCAATTTAAAAAAGATGATCACCGCAAATTGTCCGTGATCTGCTACCTCAACAACGACTGGACTGAATCCAATGGCGGACAACTTCGGGTATATCTACCAGATGGTCAAAAAGATTTCTTACCTCTCGCTGGACGACTCGTTTGTTTTCGCAGCGATCAAATTGAACATGAAGTACTACCAGCAAACCGGGAACGACTGAGTTTAACGGGATGGATACTGGATCAGCTTTCGGAGTTGAGACACCTGTAGGTAATTAGTTAATGTGCCAATTAGCCAATGGCCAATTGGATTGTGGGCCGATTACCCGATGTGCGGAATAGCCGATCTACCGGTTAACGGATGTACTGACCTACTAACCTCACCTCTTTCAATTGGCCAATTGGCATATTGGCTAATTGAAGAATACTTCATCCACCATCAGCCACCCCTTCTCCTTCGGTGCTTTTCTGAACTCAGGAAGTTTAGTGAGTGTTTTCGCTACGAGTTTGTAGCATTTGAATTTCGATGGAGGTATTGCAATGTCGGCACCTTCGATGCGGGTTGGGACGTACTGTTTCGGTTGCTCAGGTTTGTATGATGCAAGGAGCTTAAGATTTTTTTCGTCATCACCGCCCCACACTTGAATTTCGGAAGGCGGCATACACATCGCGTAAATATTGCGAGCATAGCTTAGGGTGACGTTGGATATCTCAGGGATATTCTTGTCAAAGTAGAAAAGTGCTTCGAGATTCTGATTTCGAAATCCCATCCATACGGGATCGCGGTAGAAATCAGGCATGCCCTTTCGATTATCAATCAACGTACTGGCACCTTCTCCCATATAGCGATCTTCCGGTTTGGTAAGCAATGTCGCGCGATCTGGTTTTACACCTTCCGGAAAAAATATGTGCTCCGATACGTTACTGCTAAGCCATCCATCTTTAAACGCTTTTGATTTTACAATTGCGTATCGGTCGATGTTGATCTCGTCTTTGTAAATATCGCCTGAAACACTATCCGGCATTTCACCATTGACAACATAGCGGATAACTGCACCCGGAAGATTATGCTTGTACGAAACCCTTTCACCTCGTTTTAACACTTGTCCATCATTTCGAAGAATCGGAGGACTCAGCCGCATCTTCTCTTTTTCATCCGGATGATAACCCGTGTCCCATCGAATATGAGCCATTCGTTGCTGGAGAGTCGTTTCCTCCTGCTTGCCTACCCCCGTGTTCCACAAGTATACTTCGCGAAGCGATCGATTTTTTTCGAAAGCACTCAACTCACCAGCTTTTACTTTTGTCCCGGACAACGACAACATTTTCAGGTTCGGAAGCGCGTTCAAAACAGCGAGCGTCTTTCCCTCAACATCAGTTTGATTCAAAATCAACTTCTCGAGGTTGGTGAACGATTTGAATTTGTTCAGGTCGGCATCGCTAATGGGCATTTTTGAAAGATTGATTGCTACAACCTGGTCTTTCACTGACTTGAGCTCGTCAATAAATTTTGAATCGAAGGCCTCACGCAGAAAGAAATCCACCTGGAGTGCGGGCTCATTTGCCGCGATCCGAAACACGGTGCGATACGGTGTGTTTAGCTCCTCAATTTTGTCGGCCGGTGCCGATGCGAATGAATAGATCGATTTAACGTGGGGCTGATTGTGATACTGATCGATAATTTTTGATGCCAGCAATCGAAGCGTGTCTGTTGCAGGTAGCGAATTCACCTTCGTTTCAAAATTTCCTCCACGCAAAATCCACGTCTGAATAAAGTCAAGTTCATCGTCCGTCAATTGCGCTTTATCTTTTGGTGGCATGTGTTTCTTGTGATCAATTGGAAGGTTCAGTCTGTCCATTAACAAACTCTCATCTCCTTTCCAAAGCACCCCATTCTTTCCACCTTTCGCGATAGCAGCCTGTGAAGTAAGAATCAATTTGCCCTTTGCCTTCTGTTCGTTATGGCAACTGTAGCACTTCGCCTCAAGGATTGGTTCAATCGCAGCAGTGAATACGGTCGAGCTATCCGTCAGTACACGCTCCGACTTTACTTCCTGCGCCAGCGGACCAAAAATAAAATCTTCGCCATGCGTGAGGTTCGCGCCAAAGTGACCGGTCACAACCAACACTAACGTTGCTGCCAAGAGAGCAGGTCGCTGAATTTTCGGTGACAATGAAACTGAAATCAAAAACCAGCACATGAAGCTCAGGGCAATTCCAAACCATTTATGAAAAAGCAGATCGCCTTCGTTGTATCCGCCTTCGAGCGAGAGGACCATTCCCATAAGCGCTGACACAGATGCGGTGAACGCGCTAAGATAAAGCAGGAAGCTGAACAGTTCTTTGTACGATTCTGTGAACCACCGCTGGCCGAACGCAATCAATGTTGTGATCAGCAACAAACCTATCGGTAGGTGGAGCATCAGCGGATGCACTCTTCCAACGGACTGCAACCAAAGCGGAATGCTGAGCTGGTTTTCAAACACCAGCAAAATAACGATTAACACCTGCAGCGCTACAACGGAGTAGCTGATGGTTTTCTTAAATAACTCCATGATTACGCTATGACGGGCTTTACAACTCTTCCAGCAACATCCGTGAGGCGATATCTTCTTCCCAAATGTTTGAATGTCAACTTTTCGTGATCGAGTCCCATAAGGTGAAGAATAGTAGCGTGGAAATCATTTACATGCACGGGATCTTTGATAACGTTATATCCGAACTCATCTGTCTCTCCATAGGTAAATCCTTTCTTCACTCCGCCACCGGCCATCCAGATCGTATAAGCACGCGGATGGTGATCCCGGCCGTAATTTTTATCACCGAGATCTCCCTGACAATAATTGGTGCGACCGAATTCACCTCCCCAGATCACCACCGTTTCGTCCAGCAGCCCACGCTGTTTCAAATCCATCACCAACGCAGCAGAAGCTCGATCGGCATCTTGCGCCTGAAGTGGCATTTCACCGGTAAGATTTCCGTGTTGATCCCAACCCTGATGATACAATTGCACGAAGCGTACGCCAGACTCGGAAAGCTTTCGCGCAAGCAAACAATTTGCAGCATACGATCCCGGTACGAGACATTCCGGTCCATACATTTTGATTATGTGATCAGGCTCTTTCGAAATATCCGCAAGCTCCGGAACGGCAGTCTGCATTCGATACGCCATCTCGTATTGTTGAATACGGGCAGTGATTTCCGGATCACCAAACGTTTCATGGCCAATGGAGTTGAGCTCGGAAAGTTTATCTAGCATGCGTCTTCTGCTTTCGCGATCGGTACCCGTTGGATTGTTCAAATACAACACAGGTTCTTCTCCACTGCTGAATTGAACACCTTGATGCACGCTATCGAGAAATCCATTCGTCCAAAGTTTTGAATAGACGCCCTGGCCGTTTCCGCGTCCGCGAGAAAGCAGAACACAGAACGCAGGAAGATTTTTATTTTCACTTCCAAGACCGTAACTCAACCACGCGCCCATGCTTGGACGATTGCCCTGCTGCGCGCCAGTCTGCATGAACGTCAATGCCGGATCGTGATTGATGGCCTCAGTGTGCATACTTTTTATAAAGCAAAGTTCGTCTGCAATCTTCGCCATGTGTGGAAAGAGTTCACTTATCCAGGAACCGGATTGCCCATGTTGTTGAAACTTGAAATACGAACCCACCAGCGGGAAATTTTTCTGCCCGGACGTCATTCCCGTCAGGCGCTGGCCCATACGCACGGAGGCAGGAAGCTCCTGTCCATGCATCTTGTTGAGCATCGGTTTGTAGTCGAAGCTCTCCAGCTGAGAGGGAGCCCCGTTCTGAAAGAGATAAATGATACGTTTCGCTTTTGGTGCGAAATCAGGAATACCGGCCAATGCAAGTGACTCATCTTCTTTGCCATTAAATAATCCTGGAATCAGCAATGAACCCAACGCAGCGCTTCCAAGTCCGACACTCAGTTTGCCGAGGAAATGTCTCCGGTTAATGCCTAACCGATTTTCTAAAAATTCGTTCATGTTATTTCGTAATGGCTTCGTCCATGTTATACATCGTGTGAATCACTTGCATCAGGGAAGCAAGCTCTACCGTGTTTTCAACCGCCTCATGTTTATACTCACCCTGCTTGATAAATTCTTTCGCCTTTTGGTGATCTTTTTCAAACTGATTCTTTTCCTCTTCAAAGTGCTTTACGAGGATTTCTGTTTCGTTCTTCGCTGGCTCGCGGCAAAGGATCAGTCGAAAGGCTTTTGAGATCTTTTCTTCATTTGAAATTTTCTCCAGCGAAAGCCGCTCCGCCAAGACGCGTGATGCTTCCAGTACCATCGGATCGTTCATCATGACCAGCGCTTGCAACGGAGTGTTTGTACGCATCCGCTTCACCTCGCATTGATCACGGTTGCTCGCATCGAACAACAGCATCACGGGTGGTGGCACCGTGCGCTTGATGAAATTGTACATGCCTCGTCTGTATAATTTGTCATCGTGATCCTGCGCATAATACGCGAGCACACCACGACCTGACGTTGATGATTCCCAGATGCCTTTCGGCTGATAAGGCTTCACGCTCGGACCGCCTATTTCGGGAACAAGTAAACCCGAGCTCGCCAGCACGTGATCCTTTACCAACTCAGAGGGTAGACGCATGCGCGGGCCATGCCACAAGTATGCATTCTCCGGATCGATCGCCATTTTACTTTTTGACATCTCGGAAGACTGCCGATATGTGGAAGACATGACAATCTGCTTCACCAGTCTTTTAACATTCCAGCCGTTGTTCATGAAATCCAACGCAAGCCAATCGAGCAGCTCTGGATGTGTTGGTAACTCACCTTGCATTCCAAAATCACCAGCCGTCTTCACGATTCCGCGACCAAAGAATTCCTGCCAGATCCGGTTGACAAATACACGTGATGTCAACGGATGTTCCTTTGACAGTAACCATTTTGCCAGTCCGAGGCGATTCTTACCAAACTGCAGGCTGTCATAAGGAAAAATTGAGCTGGGCATTTTTGCGCTGACTGTTTCTCCTGGAGCATCGTACGCGCCACGGATGAGGACATGCGTTGGTCGTGTGACAGTGCTGTCCTTCATGATCATCACCGGCACAGCATCTCTATCTTTTTTGTTGATGAATGTGAGAATATTTTTTACTTCGTCATTGCTGATCCAAATCCGTGGGGGATCGGCAAGTGACGCGAGCTGAATATCGCCCTGTAATCCTTTTTCATTGAGTTGATTGAAGAACGCAAACGTGCTGAAGTAGTCTTTCTGCGAAATCGGATCATACTTGTGGTCGTGGCATTTTGCACACTCGAACGTCAAACCAAGAAATGCTTTTCCAAACGTATTCGTGCGGTCGGTGACATACTCGATCCGGTATTCCTCATCAATGACGCCACCTTCCTGGGTTATTTTGTGATTCCGATTGAATCCAGTGGCAAGCAACATTTCTTTCGTAGGCGCATCCAGCAAGTCTCCTGCGAGTTGCCAGGTCAAAAATTTGTCGTACGAATAATTCTGGTTGAAAGCATGGATCACCCAGTCGCGCCATGGCCACATCGTGCGGTACCCATCGTCCTGGTAGCCATGTGAGTCTGCATAGCGTGCAACATCCAGCCAGTGGATCGCCATCTTCTCTCCATAATGTTTACTGGCCAAAAGCTGATCGACTAATTTTTCGTAGGCGTCTGGCGCTTCACTATTCAGAAATTCTTCCTGTGTTTTCAGGTCGGGAGGCAGCCCAATCAAATCAAACGACACACGCTTGAGGAGACGGGCTTTATCAGCCTGTTCATTTGGTGCGAGACCTTCCTCTTCAAGCTTGCTTAAAATAAAATGATCGATTTCGTTTGTCGGCCAATCGCTATCAGTTTCGGGGACTTTCGTTTGTTTCGGGGGATTGAACGCCCAGTGCTTTTCATACTTCGCTCCCTGATCGATCCACTTGCGAATAAGTTTTATCTCAAAATCAGTAAGCGCAAGGTTGGATGACGGAGGAGGCATCAGCATGGATGTGTCCGTAGAAGCGATGCGCAGAAACAATTCAGAATGCTCAGCATCACCGGGCACAATCACGTGGCTCTCTGCATCTTCCTTCAATGCCTTGTACAATCCCTCTTCCGTGTCAAGGCGAAGATCTGCTTTGCGCTGATTGGCATCGGGACCATGACATTTGAAACAGCGATCGGAAATAATGGGACGAATGTGGAAGTTGTAGCTGACTGTTTCAGGGATTCGATTCGCACGTTGCTGCGGGCGCTGACGCCAGATGATGAAGAACGTCACTGCCGTTGCCAGCAGCACGACAACAAGGATTCGACCGCGTTTAAAAAATGATGCCATGACTTGGTTTGATGGCATATAAGTTATGAAATATTGAATCAAGCTGAAAGTTAATTTCAATCGATAGCAGAACGCGGTGACCGGTTATTGTTTTCACAATTTTGAAAGAGCAGACAGCTGGCAAAAAATCAATTTCAATGTAACTTGCTGCCACTATGAAAAAATACTTTTTGAAGCTTTATCAATACAATGCCTGGGCGAATAAGCGCGTGCTGGGAACAATTCAGCGCCAGAATGTAAATGACGAAAAGATTCTGACATTGATGGGTCACGTGATTGCTGCGCAGTTCCTGTGGTTGCACCGTATCAAAGGTTTGCCCGCGCCTGACGTTAAACTCTGGGGTGAGTATTCACTCGATCGCCTCTTGACATTGTCTGAAAAAGCCGGCAAAGAGTGGCTCGAGTACGTGGAGTCAACGGATAATTTTGACCGCATGCTCACGTATAAGAACTACGTAAATGAGCCGTACACGAACAACGTTGAGAATATTATGATCCACCTCGTCAACCACGCTTCTTATCACCGTGCGCAAGTGGCGATGCTGCTTCGTCAAAAAGGATTTGAGCCGATCAACACCGATTTTATAACGTACGACCGCGTTATCACTGGACAATTAAAAGATTAGAACAAACTTCGTGTGAAGGCGTTTATCCAACATAACTGCCTAAATACTATGAAAAAAATTCTATTACTTATCTCATTCTTCGTGATTGGCGGATTTGCTTTCGGACAATCCAACGATCCAGCTATCTGTCACACGTCAGCGACAGAGAAATTTGCTGTACTCGCATCCAACAAAGAGTTCAATTCGAATGCTGCGCACCAGAAGCCGCGTGCGTACGTGCACATCACACAGGAAGGTGGAAAGATGATCACTTTCAAAACGCCCGATGGCAAAGAAGGGAAAGGCTATCTGCTTCAGGCAAAAACCAAAACTGACAACTGGATCTTCGTGTTCCAGGAGTGGTGGGGACTCAATGACAACATCAAACGTCAATCTGAGCAATTGTTCAAAGACCTCGGCAACGTAAACGTCATTGCCCTCGACATGTATGATGGTAACGTCACGGCCGACCGCGAACTCGCGCGCAAGTATATGACTGAATTTAAGCAGGAGCGTGGTGATGCGATTGTGAAAGGTGCTTTGGAATACGCAGGCAAAAATGCAAAGGTCGGAACGATTGGTTGGTGCTTCGGTGGAACGCAGTCCCTGATGGCATCCCTCAACGTTGGCAAGCAAGCTGCAGGTTGTGTGATCTATTATGGCATGCCCGTCACTGAAGTGGAAACACTTAAGAAACTGAATGCGGATGTACTTGGAATCTTCGCTGCGAAAGAAAAATACATCACACCGGAAATTGTGCAAAAGTTCGAAGCCAGCATGAAAGAAGCGGGAAAGAAAATCACCGTTAAGAACTACGATGCAGAACACGGCTTTGCAAACCCAAGCAATGCCATTTATAATAAAGCATCAACGGACGATGCGTACAAACACACACTCGCGTTTTTTCAAGAACGTTTAAAATAATGTTCATCGTAAAAACCCCAGAGGAACGCAGAGCCTTTCTTTAGTGTATCTAAAGTTCGCCTGCGTTTCTTTCCTCACGCTTCGATTAAGTCTAAGCAGCATCAGCGAGGCTCAATTGGACGAAAGTGTTGCTTAAAATATCTTTAAAAATTCGCCTTTCTTCACCTTGGCGACTAAGTGATTCAAATAAAAGTACGATCACCAGCAACCACCTTTAATCCAACGCAGTCTACAAATAATTTTCTCTGCGTTTCTTCGCGCCTTCGCGGTGACCTGCATTTTCACTCCCACATGACCACCTGCCCGCGCTCGTACCACACCGGGTACTTCGGTAGATAAATTTTTTCGACTTCGTTGCGTTTGACTTTTAGGGTTGGTGTCATCAAACCATTTTCGACTGTCCAGTCTTGTTTCAGAATAACAACGGCTTTGATGCGCTCGTAGGCTTCGAGCTGTGGATTGACTTCTTCGAGCGATGCCTTTAAGCTTTCGATAACCTCTGCCTCCGTCTTGGCTTTTGCAGCTGCGGACAACACTACCAATGCCAAAGGCTGCGGAATTCCCATGCCTACAACGCAAACTTGTTCGATGTCAGCGTTAGCGGAAAGCTTTAGTTCTATGGGAGCGGGATCGACAAATTTCGCTTTGTCAGTTTTGAATTGATCTTTAATACGACCCGTAATGGTCAGGAACCCATCGGCATCCACCTCCCCTTTGTCGCCCGTTTTCAGGAAGCCGTCTTCAGTGAAGACATTTTTTGTAAGTTCCGGTTCCCGGTAGTAGCCTTTCATCATTGCCTTGTGTCTGATCAGCAACTCCCCTTGTTCGGTAAATCGCGTTTCAACATCAGGCCACGCTCTTCCTACTGTTCCAAATTTTACATCCTTGAAGTTTGTGTGGCTGTAGGCAAGACCTTCCGTCATACCATAAATTTCCTGGATGACAATTCCGATTTTTTTAAACCATTCTAAAAGCTCGACAGACATCGGAGCTGCGCCTGCACCGATCAACTCCGCTTTCGACAGTCCAAGTTTTTTTCGGATTGCTTTCTTGATGATCGTGCTGACCAACGGAATTTTTAATAAGCGATCGAGTGTTGGCATTTTCAGTTCGATCTTCTCTCTGAACTTGGCCCAGATGCGCGGCACTCCGAGAAAAACAGTGGGCTGCGTATGCATCAGATTCTCCGCGAACTTGTCAAGCGACTCGGAGAAATGAATCTGTGCTCCGGAATACAGTGCGCCACACTCGACCAGCATTCTTTCTGCGATATGACTGAGAGGGAGATAAGAAAAAAACCTTCCGTGGTTCTTTACACCATATAACTTCAAGGCGCCCGGTGTGACCGCATTGAATGCACCAAACGTAATCATCACACCCTTTGGGTTTCCTGTCGTGCCGGAGGTGTATTTGATCGTTGCCAATTCATCCGAAGCGCGCTTAGGAATAGTTTGCAGGGGTTCATTCTCTGCAATCAACTTATCCCACTGTTCCCCCTCCGTTTCTCCATAGGCGGTGAAACAAATGCATTTTACATTGCCCGGAATGCCTGCTTCCTGCTCGGCAAAGTTATCGAGTTTGCCAACGAATAAAATCTTACTCTGACTGTGTTCAAGTATCTGATGAATACCCGTCCGCGAAAGCGTTGGATACAACGGAACAGATATGTGCCGCGCCATCCAAATCGCAAGATCCGCCATGATCCAATGCGCACA
>DASWTM010000012.1:0-3334 GCA_036402115.1 Chryseosolibacter sp. | reverse complement strand
CAGATACACATCGTTCACAAACCATTCCTTTAATTAAGATGTCGGATGTCATATGCGCTTCAATTATAAATCAAAGAACGTATGACTAGGGCACAACGATGTTATACTATTGCCGGAAAGACTTACAGAGTTTTAAGAAACCGAATCCAGCGGTTTTCTATTCTGATCGATATCGCGGGTCTTCTTCATTTCTGAAGGAGTGAAGCCCGTTATTTTTTTGAACTGAGCCGAAAGATGTGCGACACTACTGTAGCCAAGTTTGTCGGCAATTTCGCTGAGATTTAATTCGTCATAAAAAAGTAGTTCTTTTACCTTTTCTATCTTTTGCTTAATGATGTATTGCTCCAGTGTAACGCCTTCAACGCTGGAAAAAAGGTTACTCAAATAATTGTACTCATAGTGCATCTCATCCGATAGCAGGCTTGACCAGTTGACCTTTAAGTCTACTTTGTCGGTATGGTGGATGAGTTGAATGACTCTGTTTTTTATGGCTTCGATCAGCCTGGCCTTTCGGTCATCGATCCTTTCAAAACCAAGACTGACCAGAGACGCGTCAAGCCTATTCTGCTGATCATCAGTCAACCCATTCTCTTTAATAGTGACTTCTCCCAGAGACACTTTTTCCGGATGAAGCCCCTGCCGCTCCAATTCCTGTTTAACAACCATAACACAGCGGTTGCAGACCATATTTTTGATGTAAAGTGTAGTCATTAAACAAAAATAGGTGTTTTTAGAGCGCTCTTACATTACAAAATTTCAAATATCGATTACATAATTTCGTGTTTTGTAGAGAAGATCAATAACTATTAATAGAAGTTTAAACTTACCATCAATCCTTTAAAACCCCGATGCTCGAAAATCCGTTTTCAAACCCTGAATGAATCGATTTCTTCTACTTGCCTTCATGCTGATAGCACCCGGTGCATGTGTTGCGCAATCTTTAAACAAAACAATTTATTCGGATGCTGTCCGTATTGTTCATCTTTCAAGTGTGGCCGATACGTTCCAGTTTGATCGTTTAAGGACACACAAGCATGACTTAGCCGTTAATAAGAACAATCGGTCGCAACGCACTTCGGGCGGTGTCCCGATCAAGAGGCATGAGCAAGAGCCTTACGTCAGAGCCAAGTATACAGCACATGAGTTTGGAGGAAATCCAAATGACAATTCCCTCGCGATTTCCAATGATCGCGTTATTCTCGCCATTCAGAATAAATACGTATATGCATTTGAAGAAGACGGGACCGTGCTTTTTGTAAAATCACTTCGTGCCTTTATCGGGACATCAGAAACTGCCGTTTTTGACCCTCGCGTATTGTTTGATCCGCAGGAGCGGAAATTTGTGATTACGATGCTGAGCGGCAAGACCTATCAGGAGAGCAAGCTTTATTTATGTTTTTCTCACACTGCCGATCCTAGTGGAAGCTGGAATGTGATGAGCCTCAGTGGTAATCCGTTGGGAGATAATACATGGACTGATTTCCCGGTTTTCTCATTGACACCCAGTGAAATTATTGTAACGAGCAATTCTTTTTTCAACGGGTCGGTGAACAACAGCGGATTTAAACAAAGTCTGGTTTGGAGAATTTCTAAGCGCAATGGGTTTCTGGGGTTGCCATTGACCGCAAGTGTTTATCCTGCAACAACTGCAGAGGGAAAGAATGTATTTAACTTGACTCCGGCTTCCGAATGGTTTTCATCAGAGTCAGAAATCATTTTGCTATCAAATGAGGCATTGACCGGTGGAGACAAGTTCCATGTAGTAACCATCGAAGACAATGGTCTTGTAATCCAGACCGTAACAGCTGATATATCGTACTCTCTTCCAGCGAATGCGACTCAGCCTCTGACTTCAGTGACACTAAACACTAATGATTGCAGGATTCTTGATGCAACTTACCTGGATGGGAAGTGGTACTTTGTGCTGAACACAACATACGAAGACCATGCCGCAATATATCTCGGCACGGTATCGCAAAGTTCGAACGGTTTTCAAATCAACGGCCGAGTAATTGCTGACGAGAACCACATTGCATTCCCTTCGTTGGCCGCGCTTGAGTGGAATGGACAACGTTCGCTGATGATTGGTTATCTACATTCATCTTCCACAAATTATCCCGGTTCGTCTATTGTACAAGTTGATGTCACAAGTAGTGATCTTGTTGCGTCTCAACCGTTGAAGATAAATGAAGGTGATGATTATTTCGGAGTGTGGGGTGATTATACAGACATCAAAAAAGTACCGGGAACAAATGAAGTTGTTTATTGTGGATCCTTCGGACTTTCATCCGGAACTATTGGCGGAGGAGAATCGGCAACGGTTATTGCTTTTGCTCGTCCCGCAGTGATAACGGACGCAGAGCATCCCGTGACGACAGAAATATCGCTTTTTCCGAATCCCACCATAGGCATTTTTTATGTTGAGATAGGATCAATCACCCGCGGGGATGTAATGATCGAAATATATGACCGAAATGGACTTGTTGTAGGAAAGCCGATTACAAATCGTGTAAGTGTAAATGGGAGGTATCGGTTCACAGTCAATACAACTGGACTGCCGCCAGGTGTGTTCCAGGTGAGGTTGCTGCAGGCTGGAAGAGTTTTGTTAAATGAGAAGCTAGTAGTTATTAATTAAAAAAGGATGGTATGGGGAAACACGTTGAAGTAAAAATACTGAATGCATTTGTCGACAATGAAAGAGGTGGAAATCCGGCAGGGGTTGTATTAGAGGGAGACCACTACACAGATAATGAAAAAGCAAGCATTGCTGAGAAAGTCGGTTTATCTGAAACAGCCTTCGTATCAAAATCAAAGATTGCTGACTTTAAGCTTGATTTTTTTACACCCAACCGGAGGATCGCGGATTGCGGACATGCCACCATCGCGACATTCTCCTATCTGGTACAATCGGGTCTGCTAAATGGCGAAGTGTCTTCAAAGGAGATACTGGATGGAAGAAGGGAAATTGTGCTTAAAGGGGATATGGCGTTTATGGAACAACTTCGACCAACATACGTGTCGGTCGGGCCGAGAACGAGGCAATTTTTGGATTCGCTCGGTTTGCAGCAGGAACATTTGCCTGGAAGTGCTCCGATTGAAATTGTAAACACCGGCAACGCGTTTGCGATCATTCCAGTGAAAACGCTTGATGACTTGCGGCTCGTAAAACCTGATTTTGATGCAGTATCCAAAATGAGTGATGAGTTCGACCTGATCGGATATTATGTATTCAGTGAGCAGACGAATACGGCAGGAAGAGACGCCAGCACCAGAATGTTTGCGCCCAGGTATGGCATCCTTGAGGAAGCAGGGACAGGCATGGCCGCTGGGCCTC
>DASWTM010000011.1:0-4593 GCA_036402115.1 Chryseosolibacter sp. | reverse complement strand
GCATCCTTAAACCATTCGCGAGCATGCTCTTCCATCACCACGGGTGCAACAGGGCGGAAATCCTCGCGATCTTTTACCTCATTCAGTCGAGCCTGCATGTCCGGATTTATTGGCGAAGCGATGATTGAACGGCTACCCAATGCACGAGGACCAAACTCCATCCGCGCCTGGTACCAGCCGATGATCTTGTCCTCCGCTAAAATGCGTGCAGCTTCTTTTTCAAGAGATTCAAGTTTTTTGTACGGCACCTTCGCCCACTTCAGAAATTTCTCAATGGCGTCATCAGAAAAGTCAGGTCCCCAATACACATCATCCATCACAAAGGAACGAGTGGACGTATTTCTCTCCTGCGCATCCACCCACATGGCTGCACCGAGGGCCGTACCTGCATCTCCGGCAGCGGGCTGAACCCAAATATTTTTGAAAGGACCGTGGTCACGCAGGTAAGCGTTGAGCACACAGTTCAAAGCCACTCCGCCAGCAAGACACAAGTTGTCTTCACCTGTCTCCTCGTGCAGCCAGTTTACAAGCTGCAATACTTTGTCTTGCAATACTTTTTGCAAAGAATGCGCCACATTAAAATGATGCGCTGTGAATTCGTCTCCTTTTTTTCGTTTCGGTCCGAATAGCGCTTCGAAATCAACATCGTCAACAGTATACTTCCCGCCTTCAAACACCTGAATCATTGCATCGAACTCATTGACGAACTCTGGCTTGCCATAAGACGCAAGTGCCATCACTTTATATTCATCAGATGAGTGTAGAAATCCTAAATGGGTTGTCACCTTTTCGTATAACAGTCCAAGCGAGTGCGGCATATCTACTTGTCCGATCAAGTCAAGATTATTTCCATCACCGCGGTAATAGGCAGTTGTTGCCTTTTCTCCTCTTCCATCGATGGTCATCACCGCGGCCGTTTGGAATGGTGAAACGTGAAATGCACTTGCCGCGTGACTTAAATGATGGTCTACGAAATGCCATTTGTGTTCAACCGGATCGGCACCAATAAATCGTGGCTGCAGGTGATGTGGCCAACCATCAATTAACTGGCGCGGTGCATTAAAGATATAGGAGAGAAACAATGGATCCCATGGATTGCTCCACTTCTCCGTCTCTTCCATTACTTCGGTGCTCGTGGGCAATGATACGACTTCCGTTAATTCGCGCTGCAAACCAGGCTGCAGGGGCATCGTGATCTGCTGACTTGTTTCAAACGCCTCACCAGCCAAGAGATAAGGATCGAATGAATATGCAATGTGATCGACATCATTGAGATGGATGCCCGCCACCTTCAGGCAATAGTCGATTGCGTGAAACGGTAGCTCATACGTTGTGAAGGGTACTGGCCTCTTGCCGTGTTTGATGTGTGTGAATCGTTCTTCCTCTGCTGCGGCTAGCAGAACTCCATCTTTCACAATGCACGCTGATGAATCGTGAAATACCGCATTTATCCCTAAGGTATACATGTCAGAATAGTTTGGCGTGGAGGTATAAAAACTATTCCGGTGCGTTTGCTATAGTCGCTCAACAATCGGGCGACACGATCTCAAAACGTTATTGTGAAAAATGTATGCGCTCATATCGTGCGCGCACGAACATGAATATTCCATATAGTACTAGTCCCAGTGCTACAACACCCATCAGAACATTTCCAAAATTTTGCTGGAGAAAACTGAACGCAGCGTCTGTACCTTCGGCTTCAGCGGGATTTGAATCCAAAGCTGCCCGAAACAAAAAGTATCCGATAATGGAGAACACAAGACCTCTTGCAATATATCCCGCGATGCCGGCCTTTTGAAATGTATTGCGATAGTCGGACTGATACAATTGCACACGCTTCATGAACTTCTTACTCCACCCTTTATAGATCTGATTGATGCCGCTACCGATAACAATAAGGCCTGCAATACCGATGATCCACTCGCCCATCGGATACTCCATGATCTTGCTTATGAAGAATTGCTTACTGTCTCCTCCACCGGGATTTCCTGAAGCCAATTTAATAGCATAGATAACCAAACCCAGATAAAGGATAGCGCTTGCACCATAGCCAAGTCGTGTAAAAATTCCTTTAGCGTCCTTGCCTTTGTCATCAATATCAAAGAATGCCTGGAATACACGAAGTGTCACATAGCCGCACAATCCAATGGCAATAATGATCAACAATACTTTTCCAAACGGCTGGTCATAGACTACCTTGAACGCTTCATTCTTATTTCCTTTCTGGGAATTGAGACCAAGCGCTGCCAGCACTGTTAACACGCCCATGAGGCAATAGACGACTCCTTTAGACGCTAATCCAAACCGTGCAAAACGCTGAAGCAAACGTTCCTTTTTTGCTCCCGATAATGTGCCACTGATGATATTCATACATACTTTCGCAGCAAAAAAGTATGCCACTCGTACGCTGGAGTCCTCTAAGGGCTCTTTTGGGTTTTCTCCATTGGGAGCGAATCGATGCGACTCCACTCCTGCATGGAGCCATCGTATAATTTGACGTTGTAACCTAACATTCTCCCTGCCATGTAAACCACGCTTGCCGTCTGGCCTATGAAGCAGTACACTACAAGTTCCTTGTCCTTTGAAGCAACGGGAGTAAAATAGTTTTGCAACTCTGAAAGCGGCTTGTAAAGATTGTTTGCATCCACAAGATCCATGTAGGGAATATTTTTCGCACCCGTAATATGACCGTCTCTTGGATTGCCTGTCGGTTCTCCGTCATAGAAGCGAGTCGCGCGTGCATCCACCACCAATGCATTATCAGACTTCAACGTTTTCAAAACATAATCTTTGTTTACGATCAGATCGCCTGTCTTTACTTTCGCATTCCCTTTTTTAACGGTAGGTATCTCCGCGGTCACTGCGTTGCCATCCTTTTTCCATTGTTCCAACCCCCCATTGAGAAATGAAACGCGTCCGCGGAAACCGAGATGTTCGAAGGTTAGAAAAACGCGTGCGGTTGGACTCACCTCATTTCGAATGTGACAGAGTATGATGTGAGAGTCATTGTTTATCCCGAGGTCACGCAACACTTCATTTGCTTTATCAGTATCAGGCACGTTAAGGGCGCCTTCGGGAGAATCGGGGCCAAGCCATCCGGGCCACAAGTAACGTGCGCCTTGAATATGTTCGCGGTCATAGTCAAACTTCAGGAAGCTCACCTGGAGCACGACAACTTTCGGATCAGACAAGTTTGCCTTCAGCCAATCGACATCAACAAGAATCGCTTTGTCTTGCGACCATGCTGGGCTCACCACAAATGCGAAGAGAAAGAGCACAATGATTTTTTTCATAACCAAGAGTTTTAATCAATATCGATAAATACTCGTGCTTATTTGAAGTTAACGGGACGTAAAAAGTAGAAATAGCACCATTTGCATAGTGCCAATGGAAAGCCTGCTACCTCGCGATATGAATTGTTTTGAACTCCAGAGGCGTTAGGTTGAATCTCTTTTTGAATAATCGCGTGAATGAAGAAGGATCCTTCCACCCAACTTCTTTGCACACTACGCTAATCATGGAATCGGAGTGCAATAATGTGCGAGCTTTGTCAAGCCTCAGGTTGATGAGATATTGGTATGGCGAGATGTGAAATAATTCAGTAAATAAACGTTTGTAGTGGAACGATGACAGGCAAGCTTCTTCCGCGAGGTTTTCAACGGAAATATTAGCAGTAAAGTTTTCGTGAAGAAAATCCAACGACCAGTGGAGCCTCCGGTATATCTCAACTTTAGTAGAAGTTTTTGCGCTTGAAATCGAAAGAATTTCTCTTCTGACATTCAACTGATCTTGCAAAAGATGCAACAATAAATCTTCCAACCGTTGATCAAGTTCGTGGGCCTCACCGGTAAAATCAACAAGCTTGCTGACAGCCGAGTGAATTGTGGAGTTCATAGCGTATGTCTTCTCAAGAAACTCCCTTGATCCATGCGAGTTGTTGAATGGATCATCCAGTAAGGAATCGTTGTTTGACGTCAGCGCTGTCATGAGTTTATCCGCAAGCCCCACTTGAAATGCAACTGTTATCATCCGGTTCGAAGTCTTTGCTTGCGAAGACGTTTTAAATTTCTGCCCCTCGTTTAAAAGCAAATACTTATGCGGAGAAATTGAAAATGCGCGCTCAGGCGTATGATAGGTTTGACTGCCATCAAGGTTGAAATTGAGTGACAGCCGCGTGATGTGCCAGTCACATTCATCAAAGCGATCCTTCTCGATGCAAAAAACACCACTTTTAAGGTTGCGCATATCGGAAGCATGGCGTGAGCAGTAGAGTTCACCCTGCTTCTTAGCTAATGAACAGTAAGGGCATTCATGTTGCTGCATGCCCTGATCGTTCAACTATTGTACCGAATACGAATCGATAGAAATTTTAAGCTCAATGATTAGAACGTTGACCGCAATAGGACAATCTTGTCCGCTTTTGAATCACCCAATTGGGTTTAAATTGGGGATTTCAATGATAACTTCCGTGCCAATACCGAGAGCTGATGACAGATGAATTTTGCCTCCGAGTTTTTCAATTGCGTTTTTGGCAACATAGAGCCCGAGGCCCGAGCCATTGCTGAAATCTGATGCTCTGAAAAACATCTCAAA
>DASWTM010000010.1:0-22259 GCA_036402115.1 Chryseosolibacter sp. | reverse complement strand
CGTGGGTATGAGCAAGCTTGGTGGCAAGGTTGTTTGGCTGCAGGATTTCAAGCGAGGTCACTCATACTACTTTGCACATCTTGACTCCCAGGCTGTGAAAAAAGGAATGAAGCTAAAGCAAGGTGAGATGCTAGGAACGGTTGGCAATACCGGCAACGCGCGATTCACGCCACCACACCTTCACTTCGGTGTGTATCAAAGCGGAGCCAAAGATCCATTGAGTTATATACAGACGTTGGATCGCGTTGCTGAAGCTCTACCCTGGGATACGACTTTCCATCCCCTCGCATACCGCGTAGTAGCGAAGAGCGTTAACCTGAGAAATGGCCCCGGTGAAAAGCACGAATTGACAGGTAAGTTGATACAGTACACATTTGTTCGCGTGATTGCCGAAAGTAGTGATTGGTATCGGGTAGCGCTTCCCGATCACCGGCAAGGCTTCGTTTATAAATCCTTGGTCGGTCCGATCACCAAGGGTAAAAAGCGGAAGCTCAAGAAACCAGTGACCTTGCTTGCATCGACATCAGGCGACTCTGCACCGATCACCGAAGTGCGTCATCCATCGGTGGAGGTGCTCGCTACATTTCAGAATTACTTGTACGTGCAGACAAAAGATGGTCAGCTCGGCTGGATGCTTCCGTGATTATCATAATTGAATATGGCACAAATATTTAGTATGAGTCACCGGATGTAATGTATCTCAGATATTGTAACACTACGGCATCATCTGAGACGACCTTATAAACCGTTTTCCAACTACAACTAACGAGCGCAAGCTGCTTTCCGTAAGAGCAGCTTGCGTTTTTTTATGCAATGAAAAAAGCTGTCAGGCCGCTGACAGCTTTTTTCACTAAGAAGGAATTCGAATTATGGGTTTGCGTTGTCCCAGTTTACTTCGGCTACTGGTCGCTCCAGTTGAGGAAGAATTTTCATTTCAGCTACCGGAAGATGTACTTCGCTGAATTTATCATACCTCCGCATGTCGATCCAACGATGCCCTTCATAGAACAGCGAGTATAAGCGTTCTTTAAGGATGGCATCGATCAGCGCGGGTGTTGTAGTGGCGCCCGCATAGTTTGGAAGACCCGCGCCTGTTCTAACAATGTTAATGAATTTCACTGCATCCGCAGGTCTGTTGCGCTGTGCGGCTACTTCTGCTGCGATCAAAAGCAATTCTTCATTTCGAATGATCGGTGCAGGCGCGTCTGCAAGCAGATACATATTGACGCGGTACTTCGTTGCGTAGGTGACGCCTGAAGTATAGCTTAACTTAGGAGTGACTTCAAGCACCTTGCTCTTTCGCGTATCTCCTGGTTCAATGTCGTCCCAGATTTTCTCAACACCAACAATAATCTGAGATGCAGTGCTGAGTAGGGGGTTGGCAATATCAGGAGCCGTTGCATTGAAACTATGTTTGGGTCCGAGCGTCAGACTGCCAGTCTCTGTGATAAAGGTTTGCGGCAGAAGTGCTTCGGCTTTCGCCCAGTCCTTCTGATAAATGGCCACGCGTAGTGCGATCGCACGGTTGAATTGCTTGAAGGTCGAAGGTGTGTTAAATCCAGCATAGGTTGCTGGCATGCCAAACGGAAAAGTACTTCCCGCTGCGTCAAGCTGACTCGCGCCCTGATCAAGGAATGACGCGATGCCGGCAAGTGATTCAGCATAGCTGACAGGCTTGCTTGGCTTGAACGGATCTTCAATATTTAATCGCACGCCATTCGCGTATTGCACGTTCAGCATATACAGATAAGCAAGTCCCTTAAATGTATTGGCTACTCCGCGATACGCATTCTTCTCCGTTTCGGTGACGGACGATGTATTCTCAAGTGCCGCAAGTAATGTATTGGCCTGTCTTACGGGGAGTCCAAATCCAGTTGTGGCTCCGTTGTAGAATGCTGAATTGTCGATAGGACGCAGTCCATTCAGCTCTGTCATCCACCGCGATTCAGTTCCGTTAAAGTTGAATAATTCTTTACCTAACGTGCCGACTACCTGGTGGTAGGTGGCGAGACCGTTACGGGCCGCGGCAATCTGTCCTGTAACGAGTCCGTCAAGTTGTGCCTTGCTGGCATTTTTTGAAACAGCGCCAACGCTGGCAAAATTCGGGTCCACAACCGGATCCAGTGAGCAGGAGCTAAGCATAAGCACGAAGCCTGTCGAAAGGAATATTTTGATGAATGTATTTTTCATAGTGTGTTTCATTACGCGTATTGAATTTGTGAGGATAACGCTTGATTAAAGATCAATGGCAACATGGAACATCATTCTGCGTATCGCTGGAATGCTTCCCAGTTCCACACCGCTTCCCAGTGCCGCTGAACCGAAGTTTGAATTCTCGGGATCATAACCTGCGGTATAGTCAGTCCAGCGCAGAAGGTTGTTACCGGAAACACCGACTTTTATACCGGAGATCCTGTTTCTGAAAACGCTTGTGAGCGTTGCCTGTGGTATGCGATAGTACAGAGCAACCTCTCTTAACTTTAGGAAACTTGTGATCACTGGATTATATCCCGGCAGCGGATCTCCGTCTGATCCAAGTCCGTTTACATTTTGACGGGCGATACCATTTGGCACAACATCTTCGGGTGTCGCGGCAGGTTTGCCATCCGCACCCAGTCCAAGCGAAGTTGAATTCCAGTCACTTGTGTTTCCGCCTTCATCCCATAACACACGCGCGAGAGAAACTACGGTAAAACGATGTCTGTAATTCAGCAACGCATCAAATTCAAAATTCTTAAGGAACTTAATTTTTTGATTCAATGAAAACTCATACTTAGGCTGCTGGTCCCCATAGACTGTCCATGACGTTGGGTCTGCTGGATCTGTACGTGGCTGGCCCACGATTTGGGTTGGCGAATATCCTTCCTTCACTCGCCATTGTCCGAACGTTGCACCGAAACCCCCGGTTAGACGCTCCGGAATGTCGAGTCGTGTGATCTTTGATCGGTTATACCAGAAAATCGGTTGAATGAACCAGCTGAAGTTTCCGGTGCGCACCACATCGGCACCGAGTGACAATTCCATGCCGTTGTTGACAAGGTCAGCTGCGTTGATGAGCGTGGATGTAACCCCCGTTGTGGGCGCAGTCGTCAGGGGCTGAATTAAATCGAATACTTTCTTATTATACAAGGTAAGCTCCGCGGTGATTCGGTTATCGAGTAAACCGAAGTCAACGCCATACTCAAGCTCTGTAGCGCGCTCTGGTTGAATGTTTGGATTCCCAAGCGTTGTCTGCGGAACGAAACCACTTTGGCCTCCGGTTCCCACAACGTCCATGCGTGAATACAACGTTGCGAATGATGGCAGCCCGGCAGTCTGACCATAGGCAACTCTCAATTTCAACTGACTCAAAGTAGAGCCGAGCGCATCGGTCAGATTGTGGATATTTGTAGCAAGCGCAGCGCGGGGAAATGCAAACCACTCGTTCGGGTCACCATTTAATGTTGAGCGGTCTAAACGAATACCAACCGAGGCGATGATCTTGTCCTCATAGTTAGCCTCTTCCTGGAAAAAAAATCCCTGATCAGTATTCTCTCGTAGTTCGACATCAGATTCAAATACTTTTGCACGGCCGGGGTTAGATACACCTGCAGGTAGTCCACGTCCACGGATATAATTTGCTCGCGCGATTGTCCCTAACTGCACTATACCGGCAGATGTGGTGAGATCTAGCTTTCCGCCCATGACACTGTTAGTCAATACGGCTGATAATTGCATGTTGTAGTTAGTGACCTCATTGCGCGTGTCTTGCGCAAACCCGGGGTTTGCTTCAGCGCGCTGCGATTGCAGTTCAGTAGGCAACCAGATCAGGGCATATCCGCTTTGATAGTCAAGACCGCCCGTGGCCTTGATCGAGAGCGATGTATTGGAATTATTGAGTAGCCATGCCGTTGCATTCAATCCCTGGAAGAATCGATTGACGCGTTGATTGTTCACTGCCTTGTCTCGGATCGCCAATGGATTTTCACCCACGCCCAGATTGTCAGGGTAATTGCCCTGCGCATCCGGGAAAAGATTCACGTACGGTTTGGTATATGGAATTGAGTAACCATAGTTAATATAGGAATTGTCGTTGCCAGCCCACCCGCGGTCGTTATTCGTGTTGATATAGTTCGAGCTTACGCCAACTTCAAACCACTTGGAGAGCTTGTGATCGATGTTTATGCGGAAGGAATACCGCTTAAACCCTGTGTTCTTTACGATACCGGTTTCATCGGCAATTGATCCGTTGATATAGAATTTAGTTTTGTCGTCTCCTCCCGTCACACTGAGCCTTGTGTTCTTGATTTTTCCAGTCTCACCGAAAATCTCACGCTCATAGTCGGTATAGGTACCATCGGCCTTCGCTGCTTGTAACTGCGGAATTTGTGCAGGGTTAAACCAGTCCGTGAGTTTCTCTTCCGTCCAGTCCGCTCCGCCATAGAACGAAAGCGCTTTGCTAAAACCAAGATCCTGACCGAAGCTTACTTTTGTCTTGCCACCCTTGCCGCGCTTAGTGGTAATAATCACCACACCTGCGTTGGCGCGCGTACCGTAGATGGCCGCGGCAGAAGCTCCCTTTAAAATTTCGATGTTTTCAATATCATCTGGATTTAAGTCAGCTAGGCGATTCGCATTGTTATCCTGAGCAGAGGCTGACGATCCGCCTACAGCTTTGTTCGCTTGGGAACGTCCGTTTGAGTTTTGGCTATTGTCGACATAAATTCCGTCCACAATAAAAAGCGGCTGTGATGCGGACGATCCAAGGGTCGACACACCTCTAAGTTGCATGTTGAACCCGCCACCGGGCATGGATCCGTTGGATTGAATGTTCGCTCCTGCAATCTTTCCCTGCAATGCTCCATCGGTGGTCACTGGCGATGTTGTACCAACGAGTTCGGCAGCTGAAACAGTAGCTACTGCGTTGGCCAAGTTGGAGCGCTTGACATTGGTCGCAAGTCCTGAGATAACCACTTCTTCAAGTTGAGAAATGTCTTCTTCCATTCGAACGTCAATTTGTGTTCGATCGCCAACGGGAAGTTCCTGTCCTTTTAATCCAATGAAGGTGAATAACAACGTGGCGCTGGACGGAGCGGAGATCGAATAGTCTCCATCCGCATTTGTCACGGTACCGATAGTCGTACCTTTGATTAGTACACTGACACCGGGGAGAGGAACGCCTTCATCAGCTGTGGTTACTTTGCCCGTTATAGTCCTTTCTTGGGCAAAGGCATGAACGATGGCAAATACAAAGACTGCCACCAAGAGTAGTTTTTTACTCATAGAGTTTTTGGTTAGGTTAGGTAATAAATACTATCTGTAAACTACTCAACTATCTAGAAAAAACCACCATAAAAGGTGGGTTTTCTGTTGCAGGCGCCCACGTAACTTAAGGGATAGGACGTTTGAACATGTTTCCTTAGATGAGATCTTTATTTTCAAATTGTAACCTATGAACTGGCTGCTGTCTTCCCGATCACTTTCCAACAAAGGTGTCGCATTCGTACGTGTTGTCGTAGGAGTGCTGCTCATCATACACGGCACTCAAGCCTTTAATTCAAGCGAGATGACACAATACGGACAATGGCTAGACGCACTTGGTGTGGCATTACCGCTTGCTATGGCCTACATCGGAAAAGGCATCGAGCTAGTGGGTGGATTATGTCTGGTTGCTGGATTATATGTGAGAGTAGCCTGCATATGTTTGATGGGCACCTTTCTTTTTATTAGCGTTGTGATGGGAGGGGGAAAGATCTTGACCGATGCTCAACACTCCTTTCTGTTTTTTCTTTTCTCAGCACTGTTCTTTTTTTGTGGCGACAGTGGTTATCCGCTTCGCAGATTTTTCTCTTGATGGTATCATTTTGTTATAACGTGTGATATGAGCCAGGCCTTCGTACGCGAAACCGATGATCAATGGCTGAACGAAGTCGCACCGACAGTTCAGGCACTCTCTATTTTTCTTACGCGCGAGAATGGTGGCATCCGGGTTTACGAGCGGAAGAATTATACGGACGAGAAGGAACGTGAAATTCATGAGATGAGTAACGGCCTGTCTTATTCGAAAAATGAAAAAGGTGAATGGTATGTGGTCAGTTGATATGTACTTCCCTGATCTTTGCTGCGGAACCGTCCATTTAGAACTTTTTCCTATCTTGTAAGGCAATCATACCATCATGAAAAAGGTTATCATCGGAATTCTGGCGTTGGTCGTCCTTCTTGGCGCGGCCTTTCTTTACCTCATGTATCGCAACCGTACGTTAAGCCCTCCGGGAAATGAAACGCTAACATCTGGTGGTGTGACTGTCAACGTCTCGTATAGCCGACCTTCGGTGAGAGGCAGATTGATCTTTGGGCCGGAAAGCCAGAATGCGTTGCAGCCGTGGGGTAAGTATTGGCGACTCGGAGCAAACGAGTCAACTGAAGTGACGTTCAACCGCGATGTACTTGTCAATAACACTCCCCTCAAGGCTGGCACATATCGGATGTATGCTGTTCCGGGGGAAACATCTTTTGAAATCGGATTTAATACTGAGTTGGGTAAATGGGGTGCATACGAACCTGACTATGATTTAGACGTTCTAAAGATAAATGTCCCTGTTGAAAAGACCTCCGCTCCAGTCGAGCAATATACCATTTCACTCGCTCCTGCCGGTGAGGGGATAAACATGATCTTCGAATGGTCAGACACACGATTCATCATTCCAGTCAAGGCTCAATAAAAAAGAAAAAACCAACCGCGAAGGTTGGTTTTTTTTAATTTCTAGTATTTCTCGAATCGGTTTTTATAACCGTACTGACTGGAGAAACTATTGTAAACTGCAGGCCCTCTTGGTTTTGCCTCGTTTATTTTAAGTGTGCGCTGTTGAAAAGGCTTAGAATCTAGAGCGTTGATAGCTTCATTCGCCTCTTCTTTGTTTGGCATTTCCACGAAAGCAAATCCCCGTGGCTCTCCGGTTTGAAAATCTTTAACGATTTTAACTGACTTAACTTCTCCGAACGCCTGAAAAAGCGCACGGACTTCTGACTCAGCCGCCTGGCGACTAAGATTCCCTACATAAATGTTCATCAAATAGTAATGTGTAATGGTTAATTATTGGCGGTATTCAAGCTGAGATGTGAATCGGCAATACCTGCGAGCTGCAAAGATGGAATAATTATTCGGATTATCCGGAAGATGTCTGCGACTCGTTGATTATTTAACCGAAAGAACGCATCCTAAGTTCCCACGGTGCGCGTAGTTTATGGTAATCTTTTGGTATGGCGTGTAAATGCAGACATTACACCGCTTGCTCTTCATCTGAACATTGATCTGCCAAGATTTACGATTGCCGGATAGGTATGCAGATTTCCTCCTCCGAGCTAGGATCGAGGTTTTTATACTTTTCACCCAATACTTCATAATGCGGACGGTTGTCGAGCTGGTAAGGTGATGAAGGCAGCCACTCGCGAAAGATGAAATCGAATATGCGCGTGTCGTTGCTTGCTCCTTTGTAGTGAAAGATGGCGTACTGGCCTGAAGGCACAATGAGCGTCTGCATGCCCTCAGGCACATCGTTAAAATCGGAAACTTCAACCGCAGCCCACTTTGTGAATTCACGAGCAGGACTGAATTCACTGAAGTGCGTGTGGTGATACAGTTGTAACGCAATCAGGTTGTTGTTGAGACGGGCTGAAATTTCTGTTCTGCGCGGCATAAAAGAACGCCAAAGCTCACCCGTTCGATTTGACGCGAGAGACATGGTGAGGCTCATTCCGATTAGCTTTTTCGCTTCAATAATTTCAATCCGTGGCTTCATACCGGAATTCTTGTACCCTGAATTTTGGGAAAATTTAATAATATATTTTCGATCGTTGCTGCGATTTTTCGTGATGTCATACATTTACAACGTTAATCCCCGTTAACAATCAGTTTTTGCTTTTCTGGTGATTTGATTCTGAAACCTATTGTGTTTTACCAAATCAATTTACACCTATGAAAAGACATTTATTATTCGCAGTCCTCGTTTCATGCCTGACTGCATGTCTTGATTCGAGAGAGACGACCGATCACAAAAGTCCAAAATTGTATGATAAGGGCGTGGGCGAACAGATTCCATTTTCTGTTGCTACTCGCTGGGCGGAAAGCTTCAATGCTGCGACCCTGGCAGGAAGGACAGCGAGTACCTTTTCTTTGGAGGCTGATGCGCTCGCGCACATAATTGATCCAGTCAACGAGCGTCTTGGTGTAGTTTTCCATCACGGCATGGATAGTAACAAAGACTATCGACTGATGATGTACGCACTCGATCAAGATGCTGAACTATTTAAGAATAAAATAGTGGATTTAGCGAGCGGGCAGATTGTTGATGCATCGACAGCAAGAGCGTGGGCCAAGCAGTATGCTGAGTCACATCCAGCCACGCCCTGGTATCATTTCTTTGGCAGAGATGTATTTGTTGAGATACAATCAAAGGAGGCATTTAATTATATTGAAATTGTCAGAGGGTTGAATGAAGAGCTCGCGGAGCAAGTGCTACTTTTTGTGTATAACACAAAGCGAATTGCAGGTGGAAAGATCCAAGGTGAAAGCGTAACAGTATACGATGTGTCCCAGACATGTCCTCCATGTTCTTCAGTAAATTAAATTTATGACACCTGCTGTTATAGAGACAATCAAGACAATTTCGATTCTCTCAGTATTAGGCCCGTTGGCGCTCTACATCCTAAAGATCAAGCAACTGCCCCGAGAGAACCAGGTAGTCGGAGTGCTGGTCGTCATTTCAGCAATCACAGAAGTGATTATTGCTGTACAAGTATACGCGAACAAAGTAACTGCAACCGTAACTAATTTGTATTTCTTGTGTGCGTTTATTGTATTGTGTTTCTATTATTATGAGGTTGTATTCAAATTCCGAAGTAAACTTTACTTCGCATCCGGCCTGACAATTTACCTGCTTTCTTTCCTCTTAGTTGTTTTTATTAAAGGTATAAATGTTTTTCACGGTGAGCTCTGGGCTCTCACCGGCCTCATCCTTGTAATCTTCGGAATAATGTACAACAACTACCAGGTTGAAAAGCCACCCCTGTTAGACAAGAATTTGTACAGCGGCCTCATCTTCAATGCCGCGATCATGTTTTATTTCAGTTTCAATTTCTTCCTTTTTCTCATTGCCAATTATGTGCTTACTGAACTGTCTGCGGAGATGGCCAGAATGGCATGGGCATTTCATAATGTTAACAACATCATAAAAAATATTGCGTTTGCTTTCGGATTCTACTACACCAATCGAAGGCGCGTGAATCTAACTGCCGAGGAGGTGGAACGTATTCAATGGAAAAATTTAAGGTGACTGCAGGCTTGCTACACGCGTCAGGCAAGGTTCACATGGCTCCTGCTTGCAGTCATGCTGTGACGTGTGTGGCTTTTATTAGTTTGTCTTGATTTAAAGTTGTGGGCTTTTCATTAAGACGGGCTGCAGGCAGTTTGGGCGCCTGCAGCTTTCTTTTTTCATGACGAATTTATTTGGGCAGGCTTAGTCGAATGAGATTCAGAACAGCGGTTGAAGCCATCTTGATATTAATCAATCGATCTTTCGATAACTGTAATTTCCGCGCTACCGTCTGATGCTTGTCCGAGTATGCGATCCAAACAGTTCCCACCGGCTTTTCCGGAGTGGCTCCACCAGGTCCCGCAATTCCGCTCGTTGCCACTCCGATATCGGTGTTGAACTTTGCGCGTACCAGATTCGCCATTTCTGTGATTGTCTCTTCGCTTACTGCACCAAATTTTTCAAGCGTCTCAGGCTTTACCCCGAGCTGACGCATTTTTATCTCATAAGCGTATGGAATGATGCTTCCAAGAAAGTATTCTGAACTTCCGGGCACACTCGTGATGAGATGGGATAAATAACCACCGGTGCAGCTTTCGGCTACGGCCAAGGTCAATCTTTTTTCTTTTAGCAGATTGCCGACAGCGACCTCAAGCGGATCTTCGCCAAAGCCGTAAACAAAATGTCCTACCCGTTCAATGAGTTTCTGCGTGAGTGTTTCCGTTTCACGCTGCAAGTCAGTGAGTGAATTTCCTATGCTCGTTAACCTGAGCTTTACCTCACCCAGACTTGGTAGATAGGCCAGCTTCACGTGCGCAGGAAGTGAATTTTCCCAGTCCTGAATTTTCTCCGCGAGGAACGACTCGCCAATGCCTGCCGTGCGAATCACCTTGTGATAAATCGTTGGCGTGTTAAAGGTTTTCTTCAGCTTGGGTAGAATAATATCGGTCATCATTCGCTTCATCTCATGGGGGACACCCGGCATGGAGACAAACACTTTTCCATTCTTCTCGAACCACATCCCCGGAGCAGTACCCATCGCGTTGGTAATTTTTTCGCAGCATTCCGGAAGTACTGCCTGCTGCCGATTGATTTCCGTCAACTCCCGGCCACGACTCTTAAAAAATTCAGTCACTTCCGCCAATGCTTCCTCATGCATCTTCAATCCACAATTAAAATATTTTGCGAGACACGGTTTTGTCAGATCATCGCTCGTTGGTCCGAGCCCACCGGTAATCAGCACGATGTCCGCCCGGCTCTCGGCTTCCGCGAATGCTTTCAGAATTTCATCCTCCATATCCCCAACTGTTGTCTTGCGGACTACTTTGATTCCCGCATTACTTAATTCAACACTCATCCACTGGGAGTTCGTGTCTACGATCTGTCCATAAAGGATCTCATCACCAATGGTGAGCAACTCAGCTAAGACTGTCTTCATCATTTTAATATAGAGCGCCAAAAATACGAATACAAATGCAGTTTACCGCAGAGGATTCTTCACGCGCTTAAACCGTGATTCGGGCGATGTTGGGAACAATTTGTTTAATCAATTCGCAATTGGAGACTGAAATTTAATATGAGAAATGAACGAAATCGGTTTCCTATTTTTTAAAAAAGTAGTGATGAACTCGGCTAAGAGCTCACAGAGAATGCAGGTAGTCGCGCTAACGCTTGGAACGAGTCACTGCTGAAGACGAAGGCACTTCAATCTTAGCACCAGCTATTTCCAAGCGCCAGCGTAACTGCTTGCCTTTCTCTGCGCGCTCTCCGTTGAGGCCTGATAAACTTTTAAGAAAGCATGGGAATCAAATCTCTTCAACTTGGGTAAGTCGATTTTCTCCAATGCGCATCTTCTAAACGAGCAGTCACTTTTAAACCAAGTATGCAACTCATAAAAGACTTACATATCCTCTGTGGTTACGGCATTTTGTATTTCCTCTCACTTGCCCCCACGATTTCCAAGCGCCAGCGCGACTGCTTGCCTTTCTCTGTGCGCTCTCCGTTGAGCCCTGATTAACTTTTAAGAAAGCATGGGAGTCAAATCTCTTCAACTCGGGTAAGTCGATTTTCTTCAATGCGCATCTTCTAAACGAGCATTTACTTTTAAACCAAGTATGCAACTCATAAAGACATACATATCCTCTGTGGTTACGGCATTTTGTATTTCCTCTCACTTGCACCCACGATGTCCAAGCGCCAGCGCGACTACCTGCCTTTCTCCGTGTACTCTCCGTTCAGGCTAGTATGTCTTTTTTAGAAAGCACGGCAGCGAAGCTTGATAGTGTCGTCTAAATCTAATTCCTCTAACGCGCATTGTTTAGATGACCAGACACGCTAAAACTCTCACAAACGTCATAAAGACCTTAATTAATACCTGTGGTAAACCGGTATTTACGTATTTTAGTCTTCATGAACCCTACCGCTCTCGACTGGCAGAAGCAAATCTATCTCGATGGCTTTGCTGGTAAACTTCCAATCATTCCTGCAGATTCCATAAAACTAGAACTCGCTGCACGAAGGGTAATGTCTTCAAAGGCATTTGCATATGTCGCAGGTGGGGCCGGGATTGATAGCACAGTGGAGGCAAATCGAACTGCATTTTCAAATGTTCAGATTGTTCCGCGTATGTTGCGTGATGTTGGAGTGCGCGATACGTCAATAACATTATTTGGTGATAGAATTCCTTCGCCACTTCTCATCTCGCCCGTAGGCGTTCTTGAAATGGTAAACAAAGAGGCTGACATTGCAGTTGCCCGAGCTGCGGCATCCCTGGGGGTTCCTTATATTTTTTCAAACCAGGCATCCCGTTCAATGGAAGAGTGTAGTGCGGTGATGGACAACCAACCAAGGTGGTTTCAACTATACTGGAGTAAGTCTCCAGACTTGGTAGCAAGTTTTCTCCAGCGCGCTGAGCGGTGCGGGTGCCGTGCGATTGTAGTTACACTCGATACAACAATGCTTGGCTGGCGCACACGTGATTTGGATATCGGATACCTTCCTTTTCTTGAGGGCAAAGGCATTGCGCAATACACGTCCGATCCAGTGTTTCAAAAAATGCTTGACGAAAAAGATGACGGAGCTGAAATCAAACGCGAGATAAGTTGGAGTTCGGTCTTTGGATTGATTCAGATGGTGAACAATTATCCTGGCAAAGGATTTCTTTCGAAGCTGAAATCCGGAAGGCCGATTAAAGCCGTACGAAAATTTATTTCTACGTATTCAAATCCATCAACGACCTGGGACGATCTTAAATTCTTACGTCAGCACACGAAACTTCCGATCATTCTCAAGGGAATATTACATCCGGATGATGCGCGAAAGGCGATCGACTTTGGAATGGATGGCGTTATTATCTCCAATCATGGGGGCCGACAAGTCGATGGCGCGATCAGTACGTTTCAGGCATTGCCCGGTATTGCACAGGCTGTCAATCACAAGATTCCTGTCCTTCTCGACAGTGGTGTGCGCACAGGAGCTGATATGTTCAAAGCACTTGCGTTGGGAGCAACTGCAGTTTGTATCGGCAGACCTTATGTCTATGGACTCGCACTCGCGGGCCAGCAAGGCGTTTACCACGTCTTGAGAAACTTACTCTCAGATTTCGAACTCACCATGGGCCTCGCGGGATGTCGCTCTATTAAAGAAATCGACCCTTCAACACTCGCACACCCTTAAATTTTAAATTTTAAATCTTAAATCTTAAATCTTAAATCTTAAATCTTAAATCTTAAATCTTAAATCTTAAATCTTAAATCTTAAATCTTAAATCTTAAATCTTAAATCTTAAATCTTAAATCTTAAATCTTAAACTCTCAACAATATCTTACCTCCCTTCCCGTTTTCCCGCTGATTCACCTAGCTTTGTATCATGAAAAAATTTGTATTCGCGCTCTGCCTGATCGTATTCGTTTCATCGTCAGCGTTTGCACAATTGGATAAATTGAAGAAGGCCGCAAAATCACTGGCAGGAGGCGGACAGCTTTCGTCTGAAGAAATTGCCGAAGCCTTAAAGGAGGCTTTGACAAATGGAATTTCGAAAGGTTCTGACCTGGTCTCACAGGTTGATGGTTATTTTAAGAACCCGGAGATAAAACTTCCTTTTCCCCCCGAGGCACAGAAAGCGGAAACAAAATTGAGACAAATTGGAATGGGCGCAGAGGTTGACAAATTTATCCTGAGCCTCAACCGTGCAGCAGAAGATGCAGCCAAAGAGGCGAAACCCATTTTTGTCACAGCCATCAAATCGATGACTATACAGGATGCTGCTGGGATTCTGAAAGGAGAACAGGATGCGGCAACCCGTTACCTCGACAGAACCACATCGCCTGCGCTCAAAAGCAAGTTTTTGCCTGTGGTTAAAAATTCTCTTGCTAAAGTAAATGCAACGAAATATTA
Organism: Chryseosolibacter sp.; assembly: GCA_036402115.1. Lineage (GTDB taxonomy): Bacteria > Bacteroidota > Bacteroidia > Cytophagales > Cyclobacteriaceae > Chryseosolibacter. Next base: position 8,574 of record DASWTM010000010.1, on the reverse strand, counting down.
CGCAGATCTCATTAACACCTACAATAAGCTGCCGCTCGTACAAAAGCTCAATCCGAACCTGGATGAATATGCAACCGACAAAGCTATCCAGGGCCTGTTTATCATGATCGCCAAAGAAGAGAAAAATATTCGTGACAATCCAGGCGCCCGGACAACCGAATTATTAAGAAAGGTATTTGGATCGCAGAAATGAGTGCTTAATTTCGCCTTGCACTAATATTAGGTACATGGCGAAGTTTTGGATTGCAGCAATTTTCCTATTGAGTGCCTGCACAACGGCACAAATCAATCAAACACTCGGTGATGTCAATAAAACACTTGGTGGCGGCTCAACGCCCCTCACAACGGCAGAGGTTGCCGATGGTTTGAAAGAAGCGCTCATCAAAGGGATTTCAACTGGTTCGGATCTTGTATCACAACTCGATGGCTATTTCAAAAACCCGGAGATCAAGATTCCATTTCCTCCTGAAGTGAAGAGGGTTGAAGATAAACTCCGTCAGATCGGCCTCGGAGGTGAAGTCGACAAGTTTGTGATGCAGCTCAACCGCGGTGCCGAAGATGCGGCAAAGGAAGCGAAACCTATTTTCATTACCGCTATTCGCTCGATGACCATTCAGGATGCGTGGGCCATTCTGCGGGGTGAAGACGATGCTGCGACACAATACCTGAAGCGCACAACGTCCGACCAACTTAAGTCAAAGTTTAAGCCTGTTATTCAGAACTCCCTTCAAAAAGTAAATGCAACGAAATACTATTCGGATATAGTTACGCGATATAACCAACTTCCCCTTGTGCAAAAGGTAAATCCAAACCTTGATGACTACGCAACGGACCGCGCCATTGAAGGATTGTTTTTCATGATCGCGAAGGAAGAAAAAAACATCCGTGAAAACCCAATCGCACGAACAACCGAACTTCTTAAGAAGGTTTTTGGTGCACAACGATAATTAACCAGACCAATCATGAGCCTCTTTAAAAAACACGACACGACCATCAACAAAGCCGTTCAGGCGTTGCATGACCGAACGTTTTATGCCGCATTTCCCGAGCATCCCGCTCCAGCGATTTATGGCGAAACGGCCGATGCAGATGGGCAGGCAAAATTCAAAGCCAGCCTTGGTAAAAAATTTGAAGAGCTGAAGCAATCCAATCCAGAAGGCTGGGCTGGTCAGGAGGAGTCTCCCTATCTGCAAGATCAGCTAAAAATCATGTATCCAACATTTTCAGTTAGGACATTGATTGATCGTTCACAGGCAGCGTTTCACCAGTGGAGAAAAGTAAGCGTACATGATCGCGCGGGTATTCTTATGGAATCCCTTGAACGAATTAAAGGAAGGTTTTTTGAAATTGCCTACGCAACGATGCACACTACTGGTCAGGGTTACATGATGGCATTTCAGGCATCTGGTCCTCATGCCGCTGACCGCGCACTCGAGGCGATTGCTGCGGGGTACGAGGAGTTGCAGCGCTTCCCAACGCGTGCGGTATGGGACAAGCCAATGGGCAAGTTTAACATTCAGCTCAACAAAGAATGGAGACCGGTGCCAAAAGGAATTTCCGTGGTCATTGGTTGTTCAACGTTTCCAACCTGGAATTCCGTTACTGGAATCTATGGTAGTTTGATCACCGGCAACTCAGTCATCGTGAAGCCACATCCGGGTGCAATTTTACCCATTGCAATTTTCGTTGCCGAAATTCAAAAAGTACTTGTTGAAAATAATCTCGACCCGAACGCTGTTCAGCTGGCGGTTGACACGTTCGATAAAATGATCACAAAAGAACTTGCTGAACATCCGTCAGTGAAGTTGATTGACTACACGGGTAATTCCACCTTTGGAAATTATTTGGAAGCCCTTCCTGGTAAAGTCGTCTTTACTGAAAAGACTGGTGTGAATTCTGTTATCCTCGACTCGGCCGATGACATCGATAAGGTTGCTGCTAACCTCGCATTCGCGCTTACGCTCTATAGCGGACAAATGTGTACCGCACCCCAAAATTTCTACATTCCAGAATCAGGTATCAAAACTGCTTCCGGCACTATCAGCTTTGAAGAGTTTGCCAGGAAATTTACGGACAACGTAACGGGACTTGTTGATAATCCTAAAGCCGGTCCATTTGTGCTCGGGGCAATTCAAAACAAAAAAACCTGCGATCGTGTAGTTGACGCAGAAAAGTTGGGCGGTAAACTATTACTGAAATCGCGTTCTATCGAGAATCCAATGTTCAAAAATGCGCGTATCGCCACACCGGTGGTTATCGAAATGGATGCCTCTAAGAAAGAGACGTTCAGCAAGGAGTTGTTCGGACCAATTGCATTATTGATCAAAACAAAGAACACCGATCAGTCGATCCAGCTGGCGCAGGAGATGGCGGTACATCACGGAGCTATTTCATGCGGTGCTTACACGACCGATCCGGCTGTAAGAGAAAAGATCGCTGATGAAATGTCTCTTGCTGCTACTCCGGTGTCATTCAATCTTACCGGTGGGATTTATATGAACCAGAATGCTGCATTTTCCGATTTTCATGTGACGGGTGGCAACCCTGCAGGTAATGCTTCTTTCACAAACCCTGAATACGTTTCTAAACGATTTACGTGGGTCGGACATCGCGAACCGGTGAAAGCATAAGTTGGACTTAAATTTGGAAGTTAGTTGGAGAACGAAGAACTGAAAAGGTTGGCTTCGCTTCTGGACGAGCGAAACCAACTTCTTTTAGACAAAGAACGCGATCTTGCCGACCGCAGCGAAGAGTTGGTTTCCCAAAAGGAAGAACTCACCGCGGCAATTGAGGAGGTAATAGAAAAGAATGCATACCTTAATGAGACGTTGAAAAAATTGCAGCAACGAAATCAGGAACTGGATCAGATTCTATATCGCGCTTCGCATGATCTGAAGAGTCCGGTAACATCCATTTTTGGATTACTGGATCTTTTAAAAGGAGAGGGGCTCACCCAATCACAAAACATAATCTGCAATCACATCTTTCAGCGGACAACGCACATGATGGCGTTACTAAATTCGCTGAACATGCTTGCACAGGCTGCGTTCGATTCAATCGACATCAAAGCAGTGAATGTCCACTCGGTTGTGTCGAAGGCAGTCGCGCGCACGTCAGTACACCCGAACTTTAAAAACGCCACGTTTGATGTTCAGGTTCCTGACAATTTACAATTCAACGGTGACGAACTGAAGCTGGGAATCATAATCACGTGCCTTGTTGATAATGCGCTTTCGTTTTGCTCTGCCCAATCATCAAAAATTTTAATAACAGCACACAGTAAGAATTCTGTGTTGGAAATTCGCGTAGCTGATGAGGGTGAAGGCATTAATCCCGATATTAAAAACAGAATTTTCGAAATGTTTTATCGCGGGTCTGAGCGATCACAGGGCGCGGGGCTTGGCCTTTACATCGTAAAGAGTATAGTCGATCGTCTTGAAGGCACAGTTGCCGTAGAATCGCAGGCAGGCAAAACAATGTTCACGATTGCTTTACCTGCTTCAGCTTCTCGTACCGATGCTCAAGTTCCTTGATGTATTCGAGATTCGTCTCCATCATCATTCGCTGCGATTGCGACATCTCTTTGAGGTAGCTGATCTCGTCAGCCAATCGTGTCAGTTCAAGATTGTGTTTCTGTTCGATGCGGTCGAGCTCGTTTGAAAATTCAACATGGATTTTTTGCATATCCAGTCTGCAGCGCATCGTCAGGGACTCGATTTCTGTAGTATGCGCGTTTTTCAATGTTGAAACTTCACCTTCGATTCGTTCGATTAGTTTCAAAATCTTTTGATGAAGTTCTTCTCCGTATAGTGGGGTTGGGGTGCTCACAATGTTACCGGGTTATCGCATCTTCCAGCGTCTCCGCATAGGCAATATCCATCTGATGAAACTTGCCGTTGGGATAAGCTTTGTTAATCTTTTCGCGGCCGATCTTGACGCTTTGCCTGAAAACCTGATCGGCAGGTAGTATTTTCCGGTGGACAGTCAATCCATGAGCATACATTTTCTCTTTCCATTCAACAAAGTACCATTCCATTGAAGGCTGATGAAACACGGTCAAATTTCGCTTATCGAATACTAGGCGCTTGACCTTCTCGTGTTCGACCAGTTCTCCAATGAAGTTGAAAATTTCTTTAAACTGTTCAATAGGAATATAGTTCGAAGTCGCCTGCACAACGGTGGTTTCTGGCGAATCCTGAACCGCAAATACGACTGCGTGTCTTAATCTCTTCCTTTCAATAAGTTGGACGGGCATGGTGGATGTCATCATCTGGTTGTAGGTACTTCTGTAAAACACGTAAGCGACCTGATTGTTTAACGCGCATTAAAAAATCGGCAGGTAATGGGTGAGGAGTTTTGTCGGCACTATTGGTATGTGAACAAGATGCTGTTAAAAGAACCCCAACTTGATTGCCATAGCAATGATGGATGCGATCATGACACGCTTTATCCAGACTTCGCCCTTGTCGACACTCCATCGGCTTGCATACCATCCACCCAACGCGTGGCCTATGGCGAGAATAAATCCGGTCAGCCAAATGATCTTACCTTGCCACGCGAATACCATTACCGAAACTCCGGTGTACACAATCGCTGCAAAAACCTTGACGTAGTTGCTTTTGACAAGATTCAGATTGTTCACGATACTCAGCACTGCAATGACCATGAATCCGATTCCGGCCTGAACAAAACCACCGTATATTCCAATAAAGAAAAAGAAGATGCATCCGATGATCTGGTTTCGGGTCGATAGCTTCTCGGGTCCTTTTGATTTTACGGGATCGAACAAGATCAGGAACACGGACAGAATCATCACACCAACGAAAATCTTATTGAAGACTTCGTCTTTGACGGTTGATGCGAGGTAGGATCCTATCAGCCCGCCAAACAGCGATACGATTCCGAGGTAAAGGCTGTATGGCCATGGTAATTCGACACCTTTGCTTTTGAAACCACCTACTGCAAATATGTTTTGAAAAAGAAGCGCTACCCGGCTTGTGGCATTTGCCGTTGTAATCGGCAATCCTAAAAAAGTAAGAATTGGAACTGAGAACAAGGAGCCACCGCCCCCGACTGTGTTTAGAAATGCTGCACCGAATCCTGTGATGATGATCAGCGGTATCTCGAATAACTCCATCGAAGCCCAAGGTAGGCAGTTTACGATAAAAACTTGTTGTCAAATCCAATTTTGAGCAATGGTTGCCCGTTATAAGGTTGTCGTTGGTATGAGCGGGCTATAATTTTCAACAAACGTTACCAATGAGACCCATCCTGCTCAGCGCTTTCCTACTCACCAGTCTGACATGCATCAGTCAGACAAAAAACTTTACACGTGTCTTTCAGCTTTCGCTCGTGCCAGCCATTAGTACGAATGGAATGCATAGCGAGGGATACGCAAACTACTTTTCCCTCAATCTCACTTCCGGTGTTTCATTCGAAAATTATCTTATTGAAGTTGGAACGTTCTCGAATCTCAACGTTTCAAATACACGCGGGCTTCAGTTCGCAGGGATCGCCAATGTCACCGGTGGCAACGCTTTCTCCAGGATGCTACCAAAGGAAATAGACCGGAAAAAAAGAGAAGGGTTTGAAGCTAACTCATCTGGTGCACAATTTTCGGGAATAGCCAATGTCGTTCTCAACAACGTTTACGGATGGCAGGCCACTGGTGGAGTTAACATTGCGAAAGGTGCGTTGCACGGCTTTCAACTCGCGGGCGTCTCGAACACAGTATATCGCTGGACATTCGGCTTGCAACTCGCAGGACTTTACAATGTTTCACGCGAGTCTATGGATGGTGTTCAAATTTCCAGCTTGTTCAATGTCACAGAGGGAGGACTTTTCGGAGTTCAGGCCGCAGCGTTCAATCGAGCCGGATTTATGAATGGCATAAACTCGTTTGACAGCGATGATCCTACCGGTGTTCAATTCGGTATAATAAATCTGGCGAAAGACATGGATGGTTATCAATTTGGCTTGATCAACATTGCCGGACCAATGAAGGGAACCCAGATTGGATTAATCAATATCTATGGACACGGAAAGGATCCCCAAACGAAAAACGGCACAGCTATCGGTCTAATCAATGTTGGTGCTGCTGGATATTTTGCAACGTACGCCAGTGATGTGTTTCCTGTCAATTTTGAGATTGCCAGCGGGACGTTGAAGAACGGCAGAATTGCAACGGAGGCATACGGTAAGTTTGTTCAGAATGGATTGATCTATTCGAATTCGAGTTGGTTATCCAATCGCGAGAACTGGGCATTGGGATACGGGTTAAAGAAATTTTATTTCAATCGGACCCTGGCACCAGGCTATAATCACTTTCGATTCCTGGCGTTTGGTGTTGACTTCCTTCACATCAATCATCTAAGAAGAAAAATCACAAAAGAACTTAGTTTACTGACACGTCCAACGATCATGGCTGGATCCCGCTTTCATCCGAAAAATAAACGCTACTTCTTCTTTGCTGCTGCAGCATACAATTTGTATTCATCAAAATCCGGAAGAGCTATCGAAGCGGTGCTGGAGAAACCATCGGGTGAGGCGTTCAGGCATTGGCCGGGTTTTTCCGCTGGTTTGTTGATTCAATAATTATCTCACCGCGACTTTGCGAATAATATGGGCGAACAACGAAGGAAAGAATCGTTTGATATACGCTCCGTATACTTCACGACCTCCAATATAAACTTCCTGCTTTTCTTTTTTTATCGCAGCAACAATTTTTTCGGCACACCATGCAGCGGGTTTTCCTTTGTATTGCGCTTCGTCCATTTTATTGAGCTTGCTTCCGTCACCGGTGAGGGCTGAGTAAGTGATCGGTGTATGAATGAATCCGGGGCAAATCATGCTTACGCGGATGTTGTCGGCATAATGTTCCGCGCGAACAGCATCGAAGAATCCGTGTAACGCATGTTTGGATGCCGCATAGCCGGACCGGTATGGCGTTCCGAATTTCCCGGTCAGGCTCGTCACCACTACGAAATGTCCACCTCGCCTTTTGATGAAGTGTGGAAGTATGAACTTGGTTAATGCAACCGCCCCAAAATAATTCACTTCCATCAATCGCCTGTCGACCTCCAGGGCTGTATCCTTCACCAGGCTTCGTTGGCTAATCCCACCATTGTGAACGAGTATGTCGACATAGCCGAATATCTGAACTGCAGCTTCTGTGGAAAGTTTAAGCGTATCTGGCAGCGATAGGTCAAGCGGGAGAATCCTGATATTCATTTGCGCCTGCTTCGGACAATTTCCCTTTACGCGCTCAAGCTCATCCTTTCTGCGAGCGGAAAGAATTAGCTTTGTATTGAGTTTCGCGAGCGCGTAAGTAAGTGCTTCACCGATGCCGGAGGAGGCACCCGTGATCCAGATGACTTTGCCGGAAAGTTTTGTCATGCTTTTTTAATTCGGTCGTAAATCACAATATCGAAAGCGAATTTGTGCTTTTCGTCTGCCGGGTGATGCGTGCGTGATGTCTCTTTCCATTCCGCTTTGTTAAAGCGCGGGAAGAATGTGTCTCCATCAACGTCTGCTTCAATTTCCGTGAGATAAAGCCTGTCGGCATCGGGTAATGCGATCTTATAGATCTCGGCTCCACCAATGATGAAAGCTTCCTGTTCGTTGCCTTTGCGTGCGATCTCGATAGCGTCCCCGATATTATGTGTAACCATACAGCCTGGTGCTTTGAAATCTTTTTGCCGCGTTACAACGATATTTGTGCGATTTGGGAGCGGCTTGAATTTTTGATGAAGCGAATCATAGTTTTTCCTTCCCATGATCACATAGTGGCCTTTTGTGGTGTTCATGAAAAACTTCATGTCGTCCGGAAGTTTCCACGGAAGATCATTGTCTTTCCCGATCGTCATGTTTCGCGCTACCGCTGCAATCATTGATACTATCATTTCCCGCCATTTAAGATTCTAAATTTTATTTCCCCTGAAAAATTCTTCGATGCTCATTTTCTTCTTTCCCTCTGGCTGCAGTTCATCAACGGAAACCCATCCATCGGCTGTCCTGAAATTCAGATATTTTTTTGAATCGGTGACAAATTCTCCTGGCGCTTGCGTGGCAGACCCTGAAGTTCCTGATACACGATGTATTTTAAAGAACTTCCCATTGATTGTTGCCCATGCAGAGGGATATGGATTTAATCCTCGCACGAAGTTGATTATGGCATTTGTATTTTGATCCCACTTTATCTCACATGTCTCTTTGAAGATCTTAGGTGCGTGTTTTGATGACGTCTCCTGTTGAGGTGTTGATGTGTATCGCTTGTTCGCGATCGCTTGCACTGTCTTCAACACGAGTTTGGCACCTTTATGCATCAGGCGTTCATACAACGTTCCGGCAGTATCAGCGGAATGAATAGGCTCGGCTTCCTGAAAGATGATACTTCCCGTGTCGATGTCATGCTGAAGAAAAAAAGTAGTGACACCAGTCTCTTTCTCGCCATTAATAATTGCCCAGTTGATTGGCGCTGCTCCGCGGTATTGCGGAAGGAGCGAGGCATGAAGATTAAATGTTCCGATCACAGGCATTGCCCACACTACTTCCGGAAGCATACGAAATGCTACC
>DASWTM010000009.1:0-11518 GCA_036402115.1 Chryseosolibacter sp. | reverse complement strand
GTTTCATTATAATGATAATCTTTGCGGGCATTCGGTCCGGCAACGATCATCACGATATAATCACCCGCTTCGGCATAAAGATTTTTATTGCCTACCGGTGGTTTAAGAAGATCTCTGTTTTCAGTGATCCACTGTTTCAGGTTGAATGGTCTGCGGATAGCCATGTGTTTGTAAATTTTAGAAGTTGTACCGGAAGGGTTAGAAAAATGGTGCTCCGTCCGTGACATGCTTCGGTTAAAACGTGGGTTAAATTAACAACTTTGAAGGTATATTTACACTCCTAAACAAATGGAAAGATGAATCTTGGTCTGCAAGGTAAAAAGGCGATTGTCTGCGGAAGTACACAGGGCATCGGCAAAGCTTCGGCAATCGAACTTGCATTGCTTGGCGCGGAAGTGACGCTCGTGGCCAGGAACCGGAATAAATTGGAGGGCGTCTTGAAAGAGCTGCCATCCAACCACGGACAACGTCATGATTTTTTGGTGGCCGATTTTGTAGATCCCACGTCTGTGAAAGCTGCGATAAAGGAATTTACCGAATCCAAAACCGCGCAGATACTTGTCAACAACACAGGCGGACCTCCCGCGGGTCTGGCGATCGATGCTACGGAAGACGATTTCACAGCCGCTTTTAGCGCGCACCTGATTTGTAACCATATTCTGGTGAAAGCGTTGGTGCCGGGTATGAAGCAGGCGAAGTACGGTAGGATCATCAATGTAATTTCGACATCTGTGAAAATTCCCATACGCGGCCTGGGTGTTTCAAACACGATCCGCGGTGCGGTGGCGAACTGGTCCAAAACCCTTTCGGCAGAGCTTGCACCGTTTGGAATTACAGTGAATAATGTTTTGCCGGGCGCGAGCATGACAGCGCGGCTTGAATCGATCATCTCTAACAAAGCAGAGAAGACCAAAAGAACGCGCGAGGAAGTGATCAAAGAAATGGAAGCTGAGATTCCGGCTGGAAGAATTTCTGATCCGTCAGAGGTTGCTGCAGCGGTGGCTTTTCTTGCAACGCCCGCAGCCGGATATATCAACGGTGTTAACGTTCCGGTAGACGGAGGGAGGACTGGTAGTTTGTAACGTATGCGCAAAATTTTTTTACTGCTTATTTTTTCGACCTCGCTCATCCAAGCGCAAATTCCGGTGTTGCTTTTCGAAACGTTTGATAACAACCGCTACGGTTGGTACGAGCATGACACACCCGAACATAAAGTTGGTATCCATGAAGGTGAATACATTATCGAAGCCCCTTCGGGCGGATGGATGACGTATGTCACACCTTATATGGATCCCCGTAAGAATTTTTCATTTGAAGCTTCGTTCAAGCAATCTTCGGGTGAGCAAGATGCCGGAATGGGTTTCGTCTGGGGCCATGATGGGAAGGAACTGTCGAATAGTTTTACGTTCACCAGTAATGGATATTACCGCATTGAAAGTTCTGATCCTGCGAGTGGGATCGGTGGTGAGTGGGTGGCAACACCTCACGCGAAGAAAACAGGTCAGGTAAATAAGCTGAAGATCGAACACAAACAGGGACGCATTTCGTATTACCTCAATGGTAAGCTCCTCACGACAACAAAAAATTTCAAATGGCCGGGCAAGTACGTAGGCTTCGTTACGTATGGGAAGATGAAATTACACGTGGATGATTTCATCCTTGCACACGATGTCAAAATTGATTTGCCATCCATTGTCGAGTCTGCTGGGGTAAAGGAGAATCTCGGCCCAAACGTCAATAGCAAATACGATGAAGTGAGTCCGAAGATTTCCTCAGACGGAAAGACGCTTTACTTTGGAAGAAAATTCAGTCCTGAGAATGTAGGTGGCGATAAAGATAAAGAGGACATCTGGGAAACACGAAGTGCCGATGGAAAGAACTGGTCTCGCAGTGTGAATCTTGGCCCTCCGATCAATACACCAACATCAAACAACCTCATCGCAGTCAGCACGGATAATAATAGTTTGCTTTTTCATGTTGCTCAAGGATTTGCCTTCACGCACCGTACGGCTTCAGGGTGGTCTCCGCTGGAAGACATCGGAATCCGGTTTGACAACGAATCCAATTTTCTCGAAGGATGTCTTTCTGCCGATGGTAAAGCAATCGTATTTGTTGCGAAGACGCGACAGAATGCATTTTACAGACCGAACGACCCGGAGCGTGACATCTATGTTTGCCTGAAGGATGAAAACGGAAAGTGGGGATCTCCGATTCACACAGGAAAAATTCTTAACTCTGCAGGAGACGAATATTCGCCCTTTTTGTCACACGATGGCCGCACCATGTATTTTGCAACCAATGGGCGCCCGGGGTATGGGGATGTCGATATTTTCATGTCGCGCAGGCTGGGAGACGACTGGACTTCCTGGTCGAATCCGGTGAACCTCGGGTTGGGCATCAATACCGTGGGGTTCGATGCATATTACACGGTCCCGGCTTCCGGCCAATATGGATACATGGTGAGCAACTTGAAAACGATTGGGCTGACGGACATCATTCGTTTTGAGCTCCCTCCCGCGATTCGCCCCGATCCCGTTGTGCTAGTTCAAGGAAGAGTATTGAATTCTAAAAACAATAGGCCTTTGCAGGCGATGATTCGTTTCGATGACTTGTCAACAGGAAAAGAAGTTGGTGAAGCGCGTGTCGATCCGAAGACAGGCGAATATAAAATTGCATTGCCGGCTGGAAAAAATTACGGGTATCATGCGGCAGCCTCCGGATTCCTGTCAGTGAATGAAAACCTGGAGCTGAAAAATCTTAAAGAGTACTCTGAGTTAACAAAAGATCTTGTTCTCGTTCCAATCGAGATCGGGGAATCGATCCAACTCAAGAATGTCTTTTTTGTTCAAAGCAAGCCGCAGCTGATGCCGGAGTCCTATCCGGAACTCGACCGACTCGTAAAGATTATGAAGGATAATCCTACGATCGAAATTGAGCTGAGTGGTCATACAGACAATCGTGGAGCTGCGAATGCAAATCTCCAGCTGTCAGAAGAACGGGTGGAAGCGGTGAGGCAGTACCTGATTGCAAAAGGTGTCTCGGTAAAACGAATCACGGGCAAAGGATACGGAGGCGCCAGACCAATAGCGCCAAGCGATACAGAGGAAAATCGTCAGCGGAACAGGAGGGTGGAGTTTAAGATTGTGAAGAAATGAATCGTCCAGTCTAATAGTCTTGCCGGGTATCTATAATTCTCAAAATTTGAATCTTGTCAGGCAAATCCAGATAGAAAATCTTAAATGATCTAACGACTTTAACTCTAATGTTGGGTTCGGTCGTGCCTGTCCCCAGTAGAGGAAATTCAGATAGTAAATTTGCTGTTGTTGTAAAGATCAACTCCAGACGCCTGCTGTACCTGTCAGACTTGTTTCGAAACAACCAGTACTCATAAATCTGGATCCGATCGATGACCGAGCGTTCTGTCCACTCTATTTTTTTAGCCATTCCTTAATCATATTCTCCGCTACGATTGAGGAATGAAGTCTACCGTCTCGAACATCATCTAATCCTTCTTGCACAGCTCGTCTCTCATCGTCCGTTAGTTCATAAAGCTCAGTTACTGCCTGTTCCTTTGTGATAAGACGCAGAATCTCCTCAAGAATTATTTGATCTTCGATGGATGTTATCTTGGTGATGATTTGTAATTTTAATTCTTCGACTGACATTTTTATTCAGTTGAGATTCCAATTTACAAATTAACTTTCTAACGTGTTAGAAATTTTTCGGTTTCTAGAGAGGCATGCCCTAGAAGCAGCAGCTAAACAGGCATTAGATGCAAAAAATTCAAAACTACATCAACGGAAAACTGGCTGATCCGCGATCTCAAAAGTTTTTAGATAACATTAATCCAGCGGAAGGAAAAGTTTACAGTCTTATTCCGGATTCCGACATGGCTGATGTTGCTGAGGCAACGCAAGCAGCACAAAAGGCTTTTCCTCAATGGTCTTCAATGCCGGTGGAAAAACGCTCTGCCATCCTTTTGAGAATTGCGGATCTCATCGATCGCGATCTTGAGGCATTAGCGGTGGCAGAAAGTGTTGATAATGGCAAACCAGTAAGTCTGGCGAGAGTTGTAGACATTCCACGCGCATCGGCCAACATGCGGTTCTTTGCAACGGGCGCAATTCACTTTGCAAGTGAAGCACACATCACAGATCAGGAAGCCATCAACTATACCGCACGAAGTCCGATTGGAGTGGTGGGATGTATCTCACCATGGAATCTTCCGTTGTATCTCTTTACGTGGAAAATTGCACCTGCGCTCGCTGCAGGCTGCACAGTCGTAGCGAAACCTTCCGAGCTTACTCCGATGACTGCATTCCTGTTTTCAAAACTCTGTATCGAAGCTGGCTTGCCTGCAGGAGTGCTGAATATCATTCATGGCCTTGGCGCAAAAGCAGGTCAATCAATCATCGAGCATCCGGAGATTACGGCCATCTCCTTTACCGGAGGAACGGTAACGGGAAGAAAGATTGCAGCCACGGCAGCACCTATGTTCAAAAAGCTTTCGCTTGAACTCGGTGGAAAAAATCCCAACATCATTTTTGCGGATTGTAATTTTGATAAAGCGTTATCCACTTCGATCCAATCATCTTTTTCTAATCAGGGTGAAATCTGTCTTTGCGGATCGAGGATCTTTGTTGAACGAACTCTTTATCAAAAGTTTGTCGATGCATTTATTGAACGGACTAAGGCCTTAACACTCGGAGATCCGTCTGACGAAAAAACGAAAGTAGGTGCATTGGTTTCGCAAGCGCACATGGAAAAGGTCCTGTCATACATCGAGTTGGCGCAGAAAGAGGGCGGCAAGATTGAAACCGGTGGCCGGCAGGTGAAAGTTGAGGGGAGATGCGCTAACGGATATTTTGTGCAGCCTACCGTCATCACCGGATTGCCTTATAATTGCAGAACAAACCAGGAAGAAATTTTTGGCCCCGTTGTTACGATCATGCCATTCGATACAGAAGAAGAAGTTCTCGAATACGCGAACAGTACAACATACGGCCTCTCTGCCACGCTGTGGACTGAAAATCTAAAGCGCGCACATCGTGTGTCTGCAAAAATTAAAAGCGGTATTATCTGGGTAAACTGCTGGCTCTTCCGCGACCTGCGTACGCCATTCGGTGGAATGAAACAATCGGGAGTCGGTCGCGAAGGCGGGTGGGATGCGTTGCGGTTTTTTACCGAGACGAGGAACGTGTGTATTAAATTGTGATCGTACAGGTTGGTGTTCTGTGCCGGGCTTCGAGCTTCAAGCTTCAAATCAATGTGCCACATACACCGTCAGTGGACGTAATTGCTTGCAGCTTGAAGCCTTAACCCAACGGGGGTAAATTACTCACCTAGCACCGCTTCTAAGGTCGCTGCCTTTTTCCTACCTTTCCTTAAACCTTAATCCCATGAAACACCTAACCAAAGGAATGCTCTCGGTTCTTGCCGTTGCATTCGTCCTTACTGGCTGCAGCGTTATGCAGCAGGAAGAAAAACCTAAGAACAATATTCCATCGCGCAGTTCATGGATATTGTGCAGATCAATGGCGGCTCCTTTTCTCCTGACGAGAAAAAAGTAATGATCAACTCCAAAGCCACGGGTATCTTCAACGCGTATGAAATCAATTTGGCAACCGGTGAACAAAAGCAACTCACCGCGTCAACCGATAACGCAATCTTTGCTCAGTCTTATTTCCCCGGTGATGACCGCGTTATATACACCAGCGACAAAGGTGGAAATGAGATTACGCATATTTACGTTCGCAACAACAATGGGTCGGTGATCGATCTCATCCAGGATTCGACCGCAAAGGCGGAGTTTGGTGGCTGGAGCTTCGATAAAAAGAATTTGTATTACACTTCGAACAGTCGCGATAAACGCTACTTCGATTTATTTAAGGTGCAGGTAGATAATTCAGCCAAAGAAGGAAATGTGTATCCATCAACGATGGTTTATCAAAACACGGAAGGATTGGATGTCGCTGCTATATCGCGCGATGATCGGTACATGGCCCTGTCAAAATCAACCACGACAAACAACTCGGATATGTATCTGCTGGATACACAATCGAAAAAAGTTAAGCACTTGTCGCCACATCAAGGGAATGTTCAATTCGCCCCTCAATACTTCAGCGGTGACGGCAAAAAACTCTTCTATCTCACCGATGACGGCAGCGAGTATACGTATCTCGCCAGCTATGATATCGCCAGCGGAGAAAAGACTAAAGTTGAGGAAGCCCCATGGGATATTATGTATGCGTACTTGTCACGCAACGAGAAGTATCGCGTTGTTGCCATCAACAACGATGCGCGTACCGAAATCAAAATTTACGACCAGTCAGATGGAAACAAACTTTTGAAAGTTGACGGACTGCCTGACGGAGATATCACCGGTGTAAACATTTCTGAAAGTGAGAAGCTCATGACGTTTTACGTGAGCAGCTCGAAGTCACCAGCGAACTTATTTCTGTACAATTTTGAAACGAAAGAAGTAAAGCAGCTAACCAACACCATGACAAAAGAGATTGACTCGGATGATTTAGTTGCCGGTGTTCCAATCCGATATAAATCTTTTGATGGAATGGAGATTCCTGCGTTGCTGTACACTCCGAAAGGATTGAAGCCTGGAGAAAAGGTACCGGCTATGCTTTGGATTCATGGGGGACCGGGCGGACAAACACGCCTTAACTATTCACCTGTGATTCAGCATTTGGTGAATCACAATTATGTCATTCTTGCGGTGAATAACCGCGGAAGCTCGGGATATGGTAAAACATTTTTTGCTGCTGACGACCGCAAACATGGAAATGAAGATTTGAAGGATTGTGTTGAATCGAAGAAATACCTGGCAACACTGCCTTACGTAGACACCGAGAAAATTGGAATCATGGGAGGTAGTTATGGTGGTTACATGGTGATGGCAGCGCTGGCATTCACTCCGGAGGAGTTCGATGTAGGCGTTAATATATTTGGCGTGACGAACTGGCTTCGTACCTTAAAAAGCATTCCGCCATGGTGGACATCCTTCCGTGAAGCATTGTATACCGAACTGGGAGATCCTGTTAAAGATTCAGTAGCGCTCTACAATAAGAGCCCGCTCTTTCATGCTAAGAATATTACTA
Source organism: Chryseosolibacter sp. (assembly GCA_036402115.1). Lineage (GTDB taxonomy): Bacteria > Bacteroidota > Bacteroidia > Cytophagales > Cyclobacteriaceae > Chryseosolibacter. Next base: position 4,406 of record DASWTM010000009.1, on the reverse strand, counting down.
AGCCTTTCATTGTGTTGCAGGGAAGTAATGATCCACGCGTCTTACAAGTGGAGTCAGATGAGATTGTTGCTGCCGCGAAAGCAAATGGTGTTCCGGTTGAGTATGTGGTATTCCCGGACGAAGGCCACGGCTTTCTGAAGAAGGAAAACAACATCAAGACATCGCAGGCAATTCTGAAATTTTTGGATGTCCACCTGAAGGGTCTTCCGGAAGAGCAGGCTGGGGAAGTGTTGGCGAAAGCCGCCCAATGAGTAAGAGCTCCAGGCTACAAGGTTCGAGCTTCAAGTCAGCGTACCACATAGATAGTTGAGTACCTTCGCTTGAAGCTTGTAGCTTGGAGCTCTTTACGCCTTCACCGGTTCTTTCACCAACTCTTTCAATTTCTCTAACTCGGTAACATCGGTCTGAATTCCGAGCAAGCCGGTTTCTTTTAAATGCGGAATATAGAATGCCATCTTCGTGCTCTTAAGGCGTTTTGTTTCGCCACTAAGCGTTTCGTTGAAGATATAGGTTTCGGATCCTTTGCGGATGATTTCAAGTTCCTGGTTACGCCAGTCTTGTGCTGTCTTCGCATCCACGAAGTCAAAATCACTTTTGCCAATGAGCTCATCAATGGTCATGTTATGAGCTTTGGCTACCACGGTGTTCACAAGGACCATCTTACCCTGACCATCTTTCAGGAAAATCTTGTGAGGGAGTTCATCGAGGATCTTGAGCAATGTCTTTTTGTAATTCTCCATGTACGCAATCATCTCCTGATTGCGAACATCGCTCTCTTTTTTCACCTTTTGAATCTCGCTCAGTTGTTGTTCCAATTCAGCCTCTTTCTCATTCGAGATTTTTAAAAGCCGTTCAATCTCGCTGTTCTTCCGATGCATCTCTTCCTGCGTAGCCTGCATCTCTTCCATGTTCTGGCGGATCTCTTCTTCTTGTGAACGCATCTGCTCTGCAAGTTCATTTGACTTCGCCAGCAATTCTTTATTGCGCTGATTGTTTCGGGTAGTAAGAATGGTGGCCGCAATGCTCTCGCCAACCTTTTCAAGAAATTTAATCTCGAATTCTTCGTACCACGAGAATGATGCGAGTTCGATCACACCAACAACTTCTTCTTCGGCCTTTAATGGGACAATTAGAATGCAACGCGGGTTTGCCTCTCCAAGTCCAGATGAAATGGTGACGTAATTGTTGGGAACCTTTGTCATGAAGATCGTCTGCTTTTCAATCGCAGCCTGGCCAACGAGTCCTTCACCGATGTCAACGGTTTTTTGAATAAACTTTTTACGATTCCACGCACGCGCTGCCATTAACACCAACTTCTCATCGTCTCCATGTGACTCGCGAACGAACATGGATCCCTGGTTCGCTTTCATGTACTTCACAACTTCCTCGATCACTTTGTCGCAAAGCGTTTCAAGGTTGTCTGCGTTCTGCCTGAGAATTTCTCCGATTTTAGCAAGGCCAAGTGCGGTAAACTTCTCACGCTCTTCTCGCTCATTGGCTCGAATGAGGCTTTCACGCATATTGAGAAGAGACTGTCCGAGCGTGTCAGCTTTATCTGAACCATATTCTGCCTTCAGATTTCCCTGGCTGATATGATCAGCAAAAGAAATGTTTACGTCCATCATCTTTAACTGGTTGCTGCTTTCGATAGCCGCCAGCGCAGACTCGCGCGTTTGTTCATGTTGAAGCAGGGCCCACCACATGCAAAGACCGGAGTAGAATGCAATCGAAAAAATATGAATTAGAAAATGCGTCATGGACACATCGGTGCTGTCGGCAAAATACGTCTGCACGATAACATTATCTCTGAAAAGGAAGATGAAAGACAATGTTACTATGGCATAGATTGTTGCCGGAAGGACTACACGCCAGTCTTCATAAAACAAAAGAACTGTGAGCGCGATGAAAAAGATGAACTTCATCTCATACATGCCATGCATCTGGAGCAGGAACTGCAATCCAAAATTCCAGTAAAGGAAACTTGTCAACAGCCGCAGTCCGAATGAACCCGCATAGAAATATCGAACGCCCAGGAATGTTGCGAGTGACAACCCACCCATGAGAATTCCAAGGGCAAGCGTCTGATAAAAAAATGAAAGCAGGATTCCAACACCGAAGAATCCGATCATGAAGCCGGTATTGATTCGATCGGCCTTTTCATGGATTCGCGTGATAAATGGCTTGAGTTGTTCTTCGCTAACAACGGTAGCCGTCTGCGTTTGGGGGCTCATGTGGGGTAGATTAAAGCAATTAAAAATACTAAAACTACCTCAGAAAAAAACCGGCTCTCGACCGGTTTCAAGTTTTTTCTACGCTAAAGCCTCTACGCCATAGACTTCCGTTGGCATCATTCGCTTGAAGAGATTTTCAATACCCGCTTTTAGCGTGACCATAGAAGACGGGCAGCCGCTGCAAGAGCCCTGCAGACGTACCTTTACGATTCCATCAGTGAAGGAATGATAGGTAATCGCGCCACCGTCCTGTTCAACAGCCGGCCGGATGTATTCATCAAGGATAGTCTTGATTTTTTTGACAGTTTCAGTTTCTTCTTCGGCAGGAAGGTTTTCAGGTTCGTTGACTTCAATAATGTATCGACCTGATTCCAAAAAACTTTTAATATGTTCTTTAAGCTTGCTCTGGATCTCAAGCCATTCAACATCAGCTGTCTTTGTGACGGTGACAAAGTTGCTCATGTAAAACACACGATCAACGAAAGGATAGGAAAACAGTTCTTTCGCTAACGGTGCGTTCTCAGCGCTTTCGGCATCCGGAAAATCGAAGCTCATACCTTCCGGGATAAGCATCTCATTAACCACAAACTTCAAGGAGTTTGGGTTCGGGTTCGATTCCAGGTAAATATGAATGTTTTTCGCTGCCTGAAGCATGTTCTTATTGGTTTATACTGGGAACAAAATTACGGAAAATAAGTTCAACAAAGCGGCCGAAGGTTTCAAAAGTAGACCTAGGTATCGCTGGCGCCTTCAAATGCGTTTTCCCATTTACTAATGACTGCTGTAGCCACGCTGTTACCTACTACGTTGGTTGCGCTCCTGCCCATATCAAGAAGGGGATCAATGCCGAGGAGAAGCGCCAGACCCGCCTCCGGAATATTAAACGATACAAGCGTTCCCGCAATAACTACCAGTGATGCGCGGGGCACGCCAGCGATTCCTTTACTCGTCACCATGAGGACAAGAAGCATGCTCAACTGTGTGCCGAGCGCTAGTTCAATGCCGTAGGACTGCGCAATGAACAAGGATGCAAAAGTCATGTACATCATACTTCCGTCAAGGTTAAACGAATAGCCCAGTGGGAGCACGAAACTCACGATGCGATCTTTGCAACCAAAGCGCTGAAGTTCCTCCATGGTTTTCGGGAATGCAGCCTCGCTACTTGATGTACTGAAGGCAAGCAATGTTGGTTCCTTGATGCGCTGGATGAGTCGGATAATTTTTTTACCGATCACTACAAACCCTGCTAGGATTAAAAGTCCCCACAGAATGGCGAGTGAGAGATAAAACTCGCCAATGAAAAGCGAGTATGTTTTTAAGATCGACAAACCTTGCTTGGCAATAATGGCCGTCATGGCACCGAACACTGCCAACGGAGCAAAGTTCATCACATAGGTAGTGACTTTAAGGATGACGTGTGCGGCAGCATCGAATCCTTTAACGATAATTTCGCCTGGCTTCCCGATGGCTGCAGTCGCAACACCGAAGAAGATCGCAAATACAACGATCTGAAGAATTTCATTTTTTGCCATGGCGTCAATTACGCTGGCCGGGAACATGTGATACAGGAATTCTTTGAGCGATAACCCAGCGCCCTTCGTTAGGCCCGTGGTGGCCTCGGCTTCCGGAAGCGGAAGTTTCATCGCAATCCCTGGCTCAAAAAGATTCACCATCAAAAGTCCCAACAACAAACTCATGAAGGATGCGCCAAGGAACCATAGCAACGTTTTTCCGCCAATTCGTCCAACCGAATTGATGTCACCGAGCTTTGCCACACCCACAACAAGTGTCGTTAACACGAGTGGCGCAACGATCATTTTGATCAGGCGGAGAAAGATGTCTGCGATGAGTGAAAACGGTTCCACTTTTTTGTCTCTCGAAATCAAAAGTGCATTGCGTTCTTTAGACAGGGTTGATTTCTTTGCTTCTAATCCTTTGATGGCGATTGTATCCGTAGATGTAGCAATCGAGTGATTAAGTTGCTCAATCTGCTTATCAAGGACGATCAGGGTTTCATTCTCTGTATTGAGGTAATTCTTATTGAGAATATAACCCAGTAAAATTCCGGCAAACAGAGCAATGATGATGTAGAGAGTGAGTTTGCTCTTTTTTTTCGGGGCTTGTTCAATTTCCATCGGTTCGGTATTCAGGAAGCAAAGGCGAGGTTATTTAGGT
>DASWTM010000008.1:0-5550 GCA_036402115.1 Chryseosolibacter sp. | reverse complement strand
CTGATTAAATTGCGCTTAAAATGTCGGTGAGATTTTTAATTCAATTCTAATGGTAAACGTGCGCTCGTGGAACAGAAGTTGCCGAAATTCGTTGTATAGGCAAACCGTTGGATGATATGAAGTTTAAGAGAAGCATGCTTGAATATTGTAAGATCGTTTTGACGAAGATCAGTTTCAATAAGTTTCTTTTTAAAAAGGAGTATCGTAAATGTCTTCGAATGCTTCCACAAGAAGAAGCTCATGATTTCAGAAAATGGGCGCGGAAGAATTTCAGCTCAAAGTATAAACGTGCCGCGTAGACAGCGGCATTGAGAAGCTTACTTCGCCATTCCTTTCTTTTCCTCAAATTCCTGCTTCATGCTTTGGCGGATCTTTTTCCGATGAAGCGAACCCCATTCGCTCAACGATCCCAGAACAGGCTGAAGCGTAACGGCATAGTCGGTAAGTTCGTATTCAATTACAATTGGAGTTTCCGCATAGACATTTCGTTTTACAAAGCCATTAAGCTCGAGCTCCTTTAGTTCGGCTGCAAGCACTTTGGCAGAGATACCTTCAATGGTTCGCTGCAATTCATTAAAGCGGCTCTTTCCATGCATCAGGGCGATGATAATCCGCAATTTCCATTTGCCTCCGATCGCGTATAGGGCGTCACCAATTGCGCCAAGCTGAGACTTGCAGCTGGCTTCATCATGGATGGGTTCAAATTTCTGCTTGGCCATATGTTGTAGTGCGCTTACAAAAAGGTAACTACTTACCTTTAGTAAAGTGGTTACTTTTGGTAAGTAAAATTAGGGAGTTTTGTTGTTATAAACAAAACAAACACAACTATGACAATAAAACGCACAACATCACAAAAAGTATGGAATATCGCTTTGTGGGTAGGACAGATCTTGCTCGCCTTTATGTTTTTGTATGCCGGATCGCTGAAGACGTTTACGCCAATCGATGACCTCGCCAAAATAATGCCCTTCGCAGGCGAAAATCCAACGTTAATACGCTTTATAGGAATCGTGGAGGTAGCAGGTGGACTGGGCCTTCTATTACCTGCAGCGCTACGAATCCTTCCACAACTGACCATCGTTTCAGCTATTGGTTTTACGCTGATCATGGTCCTCGCTTTTGGATTTCATGTTTTGCGCGGTGAATATGCCGCTCTCGGAACGAATGTCGTCCTTGGAGTGATTGCCGCAGTAGTAGCATGGGGCCGCTGGCGCAAAGCTCCCATTACAAATCGTTTTGAAAACAAAGTCTCAACTATATGAATATGATTGATCGAAAATTAGAAACTGTTTATACCCCGGAAGATCAGCCAGGCTTTCTGGGCAGTGGTCATACCGCGAGGCCAGTGATACAAGTGGATTTTACCAAGAGTGATCCTTTCATCATGCTGATGGATGACATGCTCGATAAAAAAGACACAAAGCCGGCAGGTGGTCCGCATCCGCATGCCGGATTTGAAACCGTTACCCTTGTGCTCGAAGGTGAGATTGGGGATGGAGATCACGCACTGAAGAGCGGTGACTTCGAAATGATGACAGCCGGAAGAGGAATCGTCCACACGGAAATCATTTCAAAGCCTACACGGATGCGAATACTTCAGCTGTGGCTAAACCTTCCGAAAGAAAAACGCAATGCGCTTCCACGCCTGCAGCGACTTGCAGCGGAGCACGTGCCTGCGAAAAATTCGGATGGAGCCGACATAAAAGTTTATAGCGGAAGTTTCGCTGGCATGACTTCCCCGGTGAAGAATCATACGTCACTCATTCTTGCAAAGATTAAGCTTCAGCCCGGTACCTGTCTTGCTGAAGCTCTTCCTGGCAACTTCAGTACGTTCCTTTATGTGTTGGATGGCAGCGTACAGGTCGGAGAGGAAAAACGAAAAATTGCGAAAGATCAGGTCGGATGGCTCAACCAGGTAGCGGACGTGGAGACACAACTTCGCTTACGTGCGGGCGAGAACGGTGCTTATCTCGTGCTTTACGCAGCAGAGCCGCAGCATCACGAGATCGTTTCCCACGGACCATTCATTGCCGACTCGATGGAAGACATTCGCCAATTATATGCTGACTTCCGCGCGGGAAAAATGGGACATATCAGCGAAGTGGCTGAGGAACAGCAATTCGCCTACTAAGAAAAGTCCACAGTCCACAGTCGATAGTCCACAGCAGTTTGCCGCCTCCGTGGACTATTGACAGTGGACCGTGGACTTTTTATTCCGTTCGAAGTGCCTTGGTTGGATTCGCGGCAGCTGCCCGTAGGGAAAGAATGCTGATTGTCAACGAGGCGAAAATCATCACCGACAACCCGGCAATCAGAAATCGAAGGGGATTGATTACGGCCTGAAGTGTGAAGTTCTGTTCCCATTGGCTAATGAGATACCACGTGACTGGAGTTGCAACCGCTAGGGCGATAATGATCAGCCAGAAGAATTCTTTTGTAATAAGAACCACAACGCTGCTGACCGATGCGCCAAGCACTTTCCGTATGCCAATCTCTTTGGTTCTTCGCTCAACTACAAATGAAGTCAACCCAAGCAGTCCAAGACATCCAATAAAAATTGCAAGACCAGTAAACACGCCTGCAGTCTTGCCGAGTTGCTGATCTGCTTTGTATTGGCGGTCAAAGTCAACATCGAGAAATGAATAGTCGAAAGGCAGATGCGGCAAAAGTTCAGTCCATTTCCGCTGTACGCGATTGATCGAACCTTGCAGATCATTTTCATCAATACGAATCGAGAGACGTCCGGCATGATTGGTAAATCCGATCATAAGCGGTTCAACCTTTGCATGCAATGAACTGTAGTTGAAGTCTTTTATTACACCGACAATCCTTCCTTGGTACCGGCTTCTTACTTTTTTGCCCAATGCCTGTTCATTTGTCCATCCAAAATCCCGCACTGCAGTTTCGTTGATAAGGTACGCGGTTGTATCATCGGCCCGAGCCTCCCGAAGAAAGTTGCGGCCCGCAATAATCTTAATGTCGTAAGCAACAAGGAAATCATGGTCAACGAAATTATAGTTGATGTTCGTTGGCGACATCTTACCATCGAGCATCTCGATCTCTGTATACAGATTACTTAACGATTGTCCCGGCACACTCGCTGAACCCGTAACAGATTTTACCCCGGGCACTTGCATCAATTCCTGCTTGACAGCGTCCAGGTGTCTTATAATCGCACTATCTCCATTCGTTGGCAAGAGCAGCATAGCGTTCTTGTTGAAACCCAGGTCTTGATTTCGAACAAGAGCCAGCTGGTCATAGATCAATAACGTTCCCGCTACCAGGGCAATCGAGATAACAAACTGAGTCGTCACGAGAATCTTCCGGAATGTATTGTGACTATAAATGCCCTTTGAGGATGGTCGGAAGATCTGAACCGGTTGGAAACGTGAGATGATGATAGCGGGATAAGTGCCGGCCACCAGGCCTATCGTTAAGATAAGGATTATGGCCGCGGTGATAATGACCATCGGGTCAGGCAATGCCGAGAAGCTTAATTCGGACTCAACCAGAGTTCGGAATGCCGGAAGACTTAGCCAAACCAGCGCAACCGCTACAACTCCAGCGATGAATGCTACGATTGTCGATTCACCCAGAAACTGCATCACTAACATTCTACGCAAGGCACCCAACGACTTACGCATCCCGACTTCTTTAAGTCGTCTTGACGCCCGGGCTGTCGCAAGGTTGATGTAGTTAAAGCATGCAATTAACAGAATGAAGATGGCGATGATCGATAGAATATAGATATTGTCCATACTGCCACGTGTGCCATTCTCCCACGTGCGTTGCTCTGCCATGTAAATACTGGTCAGTGGCTGAAGAGGAAGATCTTCATAATACATTTTGCCTTTGCCGATGTTCTTTTCAATGAATGCCTGCATCTTCGATCGCACCGCGTCTGCCGATTTTGCATCGCGAAGAAGGAGATAGGTGTGGAAGCCATTCCAGAACCACATGTCATCTTCCGCGTATTTGTTATTACGGCTCCACGTGGAGAAGGAAATTAAATTTGAAAATCGGAAATGGGAGTTAGCGGGAACATCTGCCATCACACCTGTGACCGTGTAGTTGTCATAATCCATTTTAAGGGATTGACCCAGCGGTTCTTCATTGCCGAAATATTTTTTCGCCATGGTCTCAGTTAGCACTATGGAAAATGGATCGCGAAGGGCTGTCTTTTTATCACCCTTCAGCAGTTCAAAGCTGAACACATCAAAGACCGTGCTGTCCACAATGTAACTGTCCCTCTCATAGAAAGAAACTCCGTTTCGTTGACCCAGTAAGCTCCAGTTTTGAAAGCGCACATAGCTTTCTATCTCAGGAAAATCCTTCAGCAGGCGAGGTCCCATCGGAGGCGAGCTCACCGATTGATATAACGTCTCGTTCTCGGTTTTAATGTTTTCAACGATGCGTACGATACGGTCCGCATTTTTGTGGTAGCGGTCAAAGCTCAACTCATGATAGACATACAGTGAAATGAGGGAAAATGTGGCGAGCCCCACTGCCAGGCCAATGATGTTGATCGTAGAGAAGCCCTTGCTTCGCATGAGGGATCGCACGGATGTTATGAGATAATTTCGGAACATAGGTGATGATGGTGTAAAGGATGGTTGACTGAATCTTCTAATAATTCCTGGACGAAAAAGCTTTACTGTGTTGCGCGCAAATCGGAATCGCGCTTTTCCCGCACTTGCGGTTTCTGCATCGCGATGGAACATTTCCATCAGATCGCCTTCAATATCTTCCGCGATGGCAGGATCGCAGAACCATCGAAAGAATCGATGGAAGAATTTCGGAGGCTTAATGTTTGAGTGATCCATTATTGCTTCGGGAATGCCAGGCGGGGAATGGCTTTGAATAACTCATTTCGACTTTCCTGCGTTTCGCGCAATACGCGTGAGCCGAGTGATGTCAGGCGGAAGTAGCGTTTGCGCTTGCCACCACGCACACTTGTTGCTTCGCCAAACTCGGAAGTCAGGTAGCCCTTTTGCTCGAGGCGCCTTAGCGCGGTTTGCAACGCGCCAATGCTAACTTTCCTTTCGAGACGTTTTTCCATTTCGTCAATAATGGCCACACCGTAGGCTTCTTTATAAAGAATACCCACCGTCAGCATTACAATTTCTTCAAATTCTCCTAGTTGATGTCGGCTCACGGCATATATATTATACTTAAATGTAGTTAATATACTCGCGATAAAAGCAATGGTTACCGAAAAAAATCAAAAATTATCGTTGGATGCTGATATAGAGTTCTTCCACTTTTTTCCTAGCCCATGGCGTTCTCCGCAGGAACGTGAGGCTGGACTTGATGCTTGGATCGAATTTAAAGCAGTTGATGTTGATAATACTCGCAAGGTCTTCCCACCCGAAATGCTCCACGAGTTCGGTTACAATCATCTCTAATGTCTTTCCGTGAAGCGGATCCTTCGATGGCATATTTGCATGAGCAACGCTCAAAGGTAGTTTTAAATTTTGAAAGTAAGAGAGGGGCGAGGATAGGCCGGTTAGCGGCTAAAGCCTGCCATCATCAGGTCGACCTTATCGAAGA
>DASWTM010000007.1:0-2906 GCA_036402115.1 Chryseosolibacter sp. | reverse complement strand
TTTCAAGTCATCGATACGCTTGCGGATGACAAATCGCTTTTTCAATACGGAATTGATTTTAAACGTCAGTGTTCGTAAGCCCATCATCTTTTCAATGTAATCATCTCCGCCTGTATTGAACGCGGCCTGCTGATAATAGCTTTCCGATTTTGCTGTCAGGAAGAAAATGTAGGTGCTGTCGAATCGTTTGTTATTTCGGAATTCGCGGCAGAGTTCAATGCCATTAGGATGCGGCATCATGATATCGAGGATGATCAGGTCAGGGCAAAACTCCCAGGCTACACGCAGCGCCTTCGTGCTTCGCTCAACAGTCTTCACCTTGAATCCTTCCTTTTCAAGATTGTATTTCAGCAGGTCAAGAATATCTTCATCATCGTCCACAACCAGAACGCGCGGCTTGTCCTCTCCCATAATCGGTTTGATTTATGTGAAAGTACGTCCAGGTTATTATTAGAAAATTAATTGGGGATTACAGAATTATTACAGATTACTTGCGCTTCTTACCCAGATCAAGTGCAGTCTGTACCGCTTCGGCAGTGGTGTCCGGATAATCGACCGGGATTCGCTGATCAGTTTCAATCCACTCGGTAATTTTATCAAAGTGTTTCTTTTTTAACTTTTTGATCACGGGTACACCGAGTTGCTTCAGTGCAGCCGCGTTGTAGTGTTGCTCCTGCTGCCGTTTCATTGGAATGACCAGCAGCTTCTTTTTCAGGTATAAAGCTTCTGCTGGCGTCTCAAAGCCAGCACCGCACAACACTCCCGAGGAAGTTGCCATGCTGATAGAGAACTCCTCGTTGTTAACCGGAAACACGGAAAGTTTCCCAATGTGGTAGGCCTTTTTTGTGTGCTTTGAAAAAATATGCCAGCGCACGGATTTGAATTTCGTCAGAAGAGGAAGCAACTTCTTGTCGTCATACGCTGGAAGGTATACCGTAAAGTGACCTTTATCCGCTACATCTGCCTGGCGAACACGTGCACGGATAACCGGTGTGTAAATATTTTTATCGAACCTGGCAAAATGAAATCCGACAGCCTCTGAAACCGGAGCGTAGTTGTGAAGGATCCAATCGCCTGCAGGATCAAAAGTTTTTGGCTTTGGAACAAGCGATGACAACAACGCAGCCTGATGGCTCAATCCAATGCACGGAATATTTTTTCGCTTGCACGCCCAGGCAGAAATCGGCTCGAAGTCATTTATGACAACATCATAATTCTCAACCGGAAAGTGTTTGATCTCTTTATAAACTTCCTTCGAGCTGTTGCGATTGAATGTCTTGATCAGATCTACGCCACCGTCTTTGCCAAAATAAAAGCTCAATCCCTTCGATTTGTATTTGAGTGGATATGAAAGCTTGATGTCTGCCTGAGCCCCACTGACAAACAAATCAAGATCGCCATGCTGTTGCAGAACAGGAACTACATCCTCGGCACGTGCGATGTGTCCATTGCCTGTACCTTGAATTGCATATAAAATTTTCACTTCTTAACCGTTAGAAACTGATTGACAAGATCTTTAAAAATATAATCGTTATCAAGATCATTCCGAAGGCGTTTTGGAATCTTGATGCTTTGGGCATGTTTGTCTTCAAAATACCGGTAGATCTTCCAATCTGTTCCGTCATATTCAAGGGCTGTCAGGTTTTCAACCCAGTCACCCGAGTTAAGGTAAACTACTTCACCTTTATCGGTTACAATCTTACGGTGTTCGGGCTGATGAATGTGGCCGCAGATCACATAGTCGTACTGGTTACTAATCGCAATATCGGCAGCCGTGACTTCAAAGTTATTGATGAATTTCACCGCAGACTTAACGCTGTCTTTAACCCGTTTAGAAAGTGAAATTTTTTCGCGCCCGAATTTTTCCAGCAACCAATTGGTAACAGCATTGATGATGATCAGTGTATCATAGCCGATCGCGCCAAGCTTGGCCAGCCACTTCGAGTGTTGCATGGTCACGTCAAAGACGTCACCGTGAAATATCCAGGCGCGTTTGCCATTCAGCTTCAAGACAACTTTGTTATCGATGCGAAAGGAACCGAGCTTGAACCCGGCAAACTTGCGGAGCATTTCGTCATGGTTCCCGGTGAGGTAAATGATCTTCGTATTTTTCGTGAGAAGCCCGGTGATGTGCTTCACCACCTGCATGTGCGCTTTCGGCCAGTAGCGTTTGCTGAACTGCCACATGTCAATGATGTCTCCATTGAGAATTAATTTTTTTGGCCTGATGGATTTCAGGTACCGCAGAAGTTCCTCCGCGTGGCAACCATAGGTGCCCAGGTGGATGTCAGACAGAATGACGATCTCTACTTCCCTTTTCTTTTTTCCCATTTGGCTATTCGTGAACGGGCACCTGAAGATGACACAAAGTTATTTCTTTAACGCCTCAACTATGCGTATGAATCGATTACCGAATTGTTAAATCCCATCGTTACAGATTTACCTGGAACTGGAGGCGCAACAGATTTCCTTTCTGAAAATTTACTGGGTTCTGCCCATCCTGGTATCTTCTCTCAGACATCGTATACATCGCTACCACTTCAAAGTTCTTCATCGGTTGCCACTCCGCTCCGATCTCCAACTCCCTTACAAAATAGCTTCGCGCATCACGCTCATGCTTCTTGCCACCATTGTAATATTGATAACGAACAAATGGAATCAGCACCTGCGATTTGAGATTCTTCAGGTATTCTGCCTGCACATAACCGCCTTCCAGTTTTTCCTGCTGAATATTATTTGTGTATGGATCGTATTCGGGACCAGTTCCGATGTTGTATTCCGCCATGAGACCGAACGGCTGCGGGTAGACTACAAGTGATGCGGCTGCGCGGTCATCCTTGTACTCGAAGCCTTGCGTGCCGGTCACTCCATTGGTGACGGTAGGGAGCACAACGTCACCGGTATAC
>DASWTM010000006.1:0-4450 GCA_036402115.1 Chryseosolibacter sp. | reverse complement strand
GCAGACGAAATAATTAAACTCATCGTTGATAAAATAGAAGTCCCCAGATAAGTGAACCTGCTGCGATCATTATACCTGAACAACCGATTCTTCCAGGTCATTGGAGTGATTGTGGCATGCTTTATCGTCTGTTTTATTCTGGGCGATTTCATTGTTATTCCAAAAGTTCTGTTCGCGATTTTTCTTGGTGTGACGCTTACCGATTTGATGCTGCTATTCCGCATTAAGCGTGGAATGCACGGCCACCGCTTTGCTCCCGACAGGCTTTCGAACGGTGATGAGAATGAAATCCGGATCCATCTTCAGAATTTCTATCCCTTTGCAGCTTCACTTCGGATAATTGATGAGATCCCTCATCAATTCCAAAGGCGTGATATCAGTTTTTACATCACGCTTCCGCAGGGCGAGTCAAAAACAATTCGGTATGCGTTGCGTCCTGTCAAGCGAGGAGAGTACTCGTTCGGTGCAGTGAATGTATACGCCAGTTCTCCCGTTGGATTTCTGACGAGACGATATCGCTTCTCAGCAGACAAGATGGTGCCCGTCTATCCATCGTACATTCAAATGCGGAAGTATGAACTGCTCGCCATATCCAATCGCCTGCAGGATGTCGGAATCAAAAAGATCAGACGCATTGGCCACAACATGGAGTTCGAACTCATTAAGGAGTACGTCAGTGGCGATGATATACGGACGATCAACTGGAAAGCTACCGCGAGAAAAAATCAGCTGATGGTAAATCACTACCAGGATGAGAAATCACAACAGGTGTATAGCCTCATCGACAAAGGTCGTGTGATGCAAATGCCATTCGAAGGGATGAGTCTCCTCGATTATGCGATCAATGCAACGCTGGTTATTTCAAATATTGCTATCAAGAAATCGGACAAGGCTGGGTTGATTACCTTCCAGGACAAAATCGGTACGATGGTGCCTGCGGGAAAAACCAACAACCAGATGGGTCGAATCCTCGAAGTGCTTTACAACCAGAAAACCGCCTATCGCGAAACGGATTTTTCGGTTGTTCATAATTTCATTCGGAGGAAGATCACGCAACGAAGCCTACTCCTTATCTACACGAATTTTGAGAGCGTCTACGGGCTGAAAAGACAACTGCCATATTTACTGAGTTTGTCACAGGCACATTTGGTTGTAGTTATCTTTTTTGAGAATACGGAGCTTAGGCAATTGATCCACCAGCCTGCCGCGGACCTGCAGAAAGTCTACCACAAGGCGATGGCGGAAAAACTCGCGCTGGAGAAAAAATTAATTGTAAAGGAATTGACGAAGCTTGGGATTCACGCAGTATTGACCACACCGCAAAATCTTTCGGTGGATACTATTAACAAGTATTTGGAATTAAAGGCAAGAGGATTAATCTAATGGGAAAAAATTCCACACGTCATAAAAATTGCCTCGGGCTTAGCCTGGTGATTATGCTTTTTAGCTGGGCTGTGCAAGCTCAAAAGGCAGAGTTGAAAGTGCTGAAGTCTGCCGATCCGATCATCTGTTATCAAAAAGATTCTCCTGAACCGTATCATGTTGATGTTCCAGCGAACTTTAGAGTCGGGCTGGAAAACCGCGTTGGAAGAGTTAAGACGGCAAATATTGAAGTCGAGTACATAAATTTTCCTGCTGACAATCAAGCGAAAAATGCATTTCAGTTTGCTGTGGAGATATGGGAATCGCAGTTGAGCACGAACGTTCCCATTCGAATCCGAGCGCAGTGGGGATCGCTTGGCAGTGGCGTATTAGGTCAGGCAATTTGGGGCTCTGCGTATGCGAACTTTGATGGCGCGCAGCATCAAAATGTCTACTACCCTGTGGCGCTTGCTGAAAAAATCACGGGAACTAACATGAACGGGAATGACCCCGACATTTCGGCACAGTTCAACAGCAGCGTCAACTGGTACTTTGGGACCGATGGAAAACCCCCCGCTGGAAAAATGGATCTCGTCATGGTAGTGCTTCATGAAATTTGTCATGGCCTCGGCTTCACAGATACGTACAGCTCTTCAAATGGACAAGGTTCGGTAGGAATGGATGATGTCCCCTTTGTTTACGATCTTTATGTTGTTAACTCAAGTAAACAAAGCCTTTTTTCTGGATTTGCATCGCCCTCTTCTGCAATGAACGCCCAGCTTACGAGTAACAATCTTTTTTATAACTCACCGCTGGCCTCTGCTTCCGGAACGCTGCCGAAGATTTTCGCTCCGTCTCCCTACGATGCAGGCTCAAGTATCGCCCACCTGGACGAGTCGTTGTTCTCCGTACCAGGTGATGCCAATAACTTAATGACTCCGCAGATCGCGCAGCAGGAGGCGATTCATCAGCCGGGTGCCATTACGTTGGGAATACTTAACGACATGGGATGGCTCACTACGAAGATAAACCACACCGCATTGAAAGACTCGGAACGCAAGGACGGATCGCCTTATCCCGTCAAGGCGACAATTATCTCCGACAACGGATTTAAGGCCAACACGGTGACGCTACACTACCGCACTGCGGCAAACGCGAATTACACTTCGGTGCAAATGACTCCCACCGGTATCGCTAACGAGTATCAAGGTCTGCTTCCTGGCTCCACCGTCAACATCCAGTACGCTTATTATATTACCGTTGAAGATGATCTTTCAAGAACTTTCCGGAATCCCGGGATGATCTATGCTCAAAATCAGCAGCCGACTCAAAATTTCAATGTGATTACTATTGCACCTGATACCGAGGGCCCAGAGATCGAGCACACTCCGATCGATTTCATTTTCGATACTGACACGAAAATTGACATCGAGGCTTCTGTGGTGGATAACATTAGTGTGGCATCCGTAACGCTTGAGTATCAAATTGACGGAGGTGTAACGCAAACACTATCCATGGCGAAAGGCACAGGTGACCTGTATTCGTCTTCGATACCGGTTCCCGCTTCCTTGACGATCGGTGATCTCATTAATTATAGAATACTAGCCAGAGATGGAAGCGCAAGTTCGAATCAGTCTCGGTCACCGTCAAGTGATTTTTATACTGTATTCGTGACGGGAGATATTCCTGCTCGTAACTCGTATGTCAATACCTTCAACACCGAAACGTTTGACTTCATCGGCAACAGCTTTGCTATCCAGACCCCAGCTAATTTCACGGATGGGGCGATTCACTCCGAGCATCCCTACAAGAACGGGTCCGGGCCAAACGATGAAAGTAATTACACCTATCAATTGCAGGTGCCCATCATCATTTCGGCAAGCAATCCATTCATTAAGTTCGATGAAATTGTGTTAGTGGAACCTGGCGAGACAGGATCTGAGTTCGGTGACACTGACTTTTTCGACTATGTGGTAGTCGAGGGCTCGAAGAACAATGGTGTGACGTGGACTCCGTTTGAAGATGGCTATGATTCGCGTGACAATTCTGCGTGGCTTTCGCGATACAACAGCAATATCCAGGGAGACAATTCCGTTGCAACGGGAATCCCATCGCTCTTCCGCGAGCGTCAAATCAATATGTTAAGCAGTTCTAATTTCGCTGCGGGTAATACGGTGAAAATTCGTTTCAGACTTTTTGCCGACCAGGCTGCGAATGGCTGGGGCTGGGCAATTGATAATCTAGCCATTCAGGGAGATATTGTTTCGGTGCCCGATGTGCCAGGTGAGTCGGTAGAAGTGTATCCGAATCCTGCAAGAGATTATATTACGGTTCGAGTGCCTACTAAAAACTCTGCGGTTGAAATTTTTGATGTTGCCGGAAAGCGAATCCTCTCAGTCGAGGCAGATGAAGACGAGGTTCACATTGATGTGCATGACTTTCCTGCCGGACTATTCCATGTGCGATCTGTCGTTGGTAACAGGTTCGTTACTCGGAAGTTTGTGAAGTCAAACTAAGATAATTTTTTGTAGCCACGAAGACTCTAAGAACACTAAGGAACACTAAGAACGTTAAAACAAACTCTTCGTGTACCTTGGTGTTGTTGGTGCCTTGGTGGCTAAAAGCAAGTCGCACGCACATCGATCAAATATTCCCTTTTTTCATCTCCCTCACCACATAATCACAAGCCCGCGCAGTCATCGCCATATACGTTAGCGATGGATTCACAGATGATGAGGATGTCATAAACGACCCATCGGTTATAAACACATTCGGAACTTCATGCATTTGATTGTATCCATTCAACACCGATGTTTTTGGATCTTTCCCCATCCGTGCTGTGCCCATCTCATGATTTCCGTTTCCCGGGAATGACATGTTTCCTTCGAGACGAATGTTCTTGTACCCCGCAGCTTCCATAATTTCTCCGGCAACGGCTACGATATCTTTTTGCATCGCTTTCTCATTCTCGCGGAAAGTTGCGTTGATCGTCACCGTATTTCGTCCGAACTTATCCTTCTGATCGGTGTTAAGCGTGATGCGATTGTCTTCGTATGGAAGGCATTCACCAAATCCGGTGAAGCCAATG
>DASWTM010000005.1:0-3243 GCA_036402115.1 Chryseosolibacter sp. | reverse complement strand
GTCATCCATGTGGCGCCAACGCGATTGCTTTTTCGCCCTGCACCTTCGATGGGTTCGAGATAGAATCGCGAAAGGCCTTCCGGAGCAATGACAACAACGTCTTTACTTTCAAGTGCGGAAAACTTGCGGATGAAGTATTGCGCAAGCTGGCCGTATCCGTGCAGGGCGAAGAGCAGGTGTTTTGTATCTTTTGTGATCTCGCCAGAGGTGTAATAACGGGCCTTGAAATTGAATGATAGATGATGTTGCATAGCACATCAATATAGCCACGAAGACACTAAGAACACCAAGACGCACCAAGAGCTTTGCGCAATTTCTTAGTGCTTCTTAGTGCTCTTAGTGTCTTGCCGAAGGTCCCGCGTTTCGCGGGAGTGGCTAAAAAGGGATAAAAAAAAGGCCTTCTCTCGAAAGCCTTTTATAGACAATGATTTTCAATTAACGCTTGAAGCCGAGTGCGCTTCCACCGCAATAGCTTGTGGAGCCATCGAAGGTATACTGAATGTAATAGATACCGGTTGTATTGCAAGGGTACGTCATAGCAGTGAGGAACTGACCATTGTACTTGCTGCTAGCCACTTTGTTCCGGTTTGAATCAAACAAGCTTACCACGATACCATCGGTGTTTGCACCGCCAGCACAGATGTTGATCATGTACTGAGTTCCCTTTGTGAACACGTATGAATATTCAACGAATTCTTTTCCGCCTTTTTCGATCTTATAACTTTTCAGGAAGTTAAATCCTGTCGCCAGCTTTGGAATACATGCTGTGCTTAAGCTTTCGGCATTACATTGTGCAATAACATCCAGGGTGCTGAAAACGAAAACTGAGAAAACAAAAATGAGTAACTTTTTCATAGAGTATCCTGTATTAGCTGATGATCTTTGATCTGATGTTTTTGGTTATTGAGCTGATATCTTCAACGTCTTTTGGTGTGATATCAATGGTGCTGGTGCTGTTGTCTTTAATCACCATTACGCCATCCACTACTTCAAAGGTTGACTCCTTATACGTATAGGTAATATTCACCTTATCGTATGATTTTTTGAGCTCTTCCATGTCTGTCAACAATGATGCCATATTCGGATCACTTTCTTTATAGAAAGATAGCAACAGCATGATGTTCTCAAGTATAATTTTTTGTTCACCTATTGTTTCCTGAAGCTCTTTATTGGTTGGATTCGATTTGGCAACCTCGCAAAGGATATGCAGCGCCTCAACCCATCCACCGGTTAGCAACAAAACGCTCAGGTTAGCACGGTCCTGTGTCTGCAAAAATTGGTTGATGCTGTTAAAATTCTGGGTCGTAATAAGCAGGAGGGAATCCAGGTTCTTGCTGTTTGTAGCAAGACGTGCGATTGTTTCGCCTTCAAAAAACTGGCCAATGTTTAGTCCGTTTGCCAATTCGCTGATGGAGCCCATGTACTTGATGCCATCCTGATTTTGCTCATAAATATTAGTGTAGCCGAGGTCAGTACCGTAGATACCGAGGTTCAGAGCCCTCTTGTAGTTGCTATTGTACTTTGAAAGATTGTCAGGGGAGTTTAGGAAAGCACCGTTATACTTCTTGCCGGATTCCTTCAGAAGTACGGAGATTTCAAGCGGGGCTGGAATTCCTTGCAGGATTTGCCCGATTACCTGTGCGTCAATTGTAGGACCCACAGACTGTGCTGTGTCGAGGCCGGCCACAAACTCAGCTTCCTTGTTGCCAGAGCCACAGGAAGTGGAAAGAATAGCCACAACCAATCCCGCGATAATTATTCTCATAATGGATTAAAATTATACGTTCACAAAGTTAAAAAATCAACAATCCCTACCAAAACGGTACATCTGCAATGCACTATTTCGTTTTTGGAAGTGCAACCTTCGGCAAATTCATTTTTCCAGGCACTTTATCGAAGGAATTCACAAGTTTTTTCAGCAATTCGAAATACAGCGTGATGTACAGGAATATGCTCATAATCCAAATTATCATCACATTGAACCAATACGTACTCACCATAGCACCGAAAAGGTTCTTTTTGGGCGCGAAAAAATGAGCCCTGTAGTCAACCGGATTAACCGGAATGGGATCAAGGAAGACCGGATTAATCTGTTGCACCAGCGTTCCTTCATATTCAATCACCCTGTCTTTTTCTGCAATGTTTGTGACAAGGTCTGCAAGACTTTCATTGAAATAACGGTCCTTGTATGCGTTGTAGTTGTAATCATCCGCCTCGTTCTCGCGTACGACAATTGCCTTTTCCCGTGCAGCTACTGCTTTGTTATAGATGTCCTGATAGAACTTTTTGTACGATGCGAAAAAATCTTCAAGTCTCTTGTTAAATGCTGGCGTGAATTGCTCCAGTTTCCATGCCGTATTGAGATCCACATCTTCAAGACCTTTCTTGTAAAAGTCATTTTTAAGCGTATTGCGGATAACGTTGAATTTGTATTCCAAAACCTGCCTGGCAGAATCCGATTTTTCGTCCAGATTATCTGCAATGAGCCTTCTTCGCTTATCCATCTCATCCACCAGGAATGAAGCTCTAAAGTCAGACTGGGCTTCAATGCGCTCGAGATCGTAGTAAGGCTTCGCATAGGAATTGTTCTTAAACTGATGTACAGCAATTGCTTCGTATGCCCAGCGTGACGCCATCATATCCGCAACGACCGGAACCTTTCCTTTCGTGCTGATAAGATCGTTCAGTTTGTCGAAGCTGAAGAGCAAACCGCTGAGAATCATCTGCGGAATTAGCAACAGCGGAATCAATACATAGACCGTGACAGCTGAGTTAAACGCTGAAGAAATATTCAATCCCAATACATTGGCAAGGCATGATACACTGAATAACACAAACCAGAACGGAAGAAGCATGCCCCATTCAATTTCCAGAATCAGGTTGCCCAACAATACAAATGAGAACGTTTGGATTGCCGAAAGCGTAAACAGAATTATCACCTTCGATTGCAGGTAACTATTCCAGCTCAAATTGAGGAACGATTCACGTTTCAGGATTTTCCGGTCTCGAATGATTTCTTCGGCACTTACGGTTAATCCCATGAACAACGCCACGATGATACTCATCATGATAAAGGCAGGGAAGTTGTCGTTGAAGCGGAAGTAGTAATCATGACCGCCCGGTGCACTCTTGTATTTGATGATGAACGCCAGGATGATCGCCAGCAATGGACCTTCCAACAGATTGATCAACAGGTATTGTTTGTTGCTGAGTTTTGAAAGGGTATCACGGACCGTGAAGATC
>DASWTM010000004.1:0-2670 GCA_036402115.1 Chryseosolibacter sp. | reverse complement strand
TTTAGTCTGGTTAAGATTTGGTTGTTTTATTTGTGAGACCCAAAAATCAGACGCATTTTAGTACATGGTTGAAGAAGAAAAGCAGAATGCGCGTGTGTCGCGATTGGAGAAAATCGTTATGGTTAGTCATAACCAGATCCTCGTTGTCGCAGATAAGTCGCTCGCGATCGAATATGCGAACACATCCGCAGCAACTGCGTTAGGCTACTCCAGTGCAGAGCTGCAACGGCTAAAGCTCACTGACCTCTTCGCCTTTCCGGATGCCATGGCCACCCAGGCATTGCTGAATACGCTTCGCAGAAATCAGACCGATCGCCTTGAACTGCAGCTCAGGTTTAACCGTAAGAATGGTGAATTTTTTGATGGCGAGGTATTGATCCAGGTGTTAGAGAAAGATCAGTCCTTTGTTCTGATTATAAGTGACATAACAGACAAGCTTGTGACGGAGAAAAAATTGTTGCATACCATTCATGAGAAGGAAACCTTGATCAAAGAGATTCACCATCGCGTCAAAAATAATCTCCAGCTTATTTCATCCATCATCTACCTGAAATTGACTTCGGTGGGGGACAATGACATTCGCAGTTTTTTGGAGGATACGCGCCAGAAAATCCGGTCGATTGCTCTTATCCACGAGCGCTTGCTGCAAACCGAGAATCTTGATCAGGTTGAGATTTCTGACTACCTCGGAAAATTAATACAGGACTTGAAAGTAACGTACTTCCGCGATGGCCATCCGCTGGAGATTGCAACCAGCCTTGACAAGCAAATGATGACGCTCGATACGGCCATTATCTGTGGACTAATCGTCAATGAATTGCTGACGAATGCCATTAAGCATGCATTCCCTGATAATAGGCCTGGTAAGATAATGGTGGCATTTGCCAATTCACCCGCGTATAGTCTTGTCGTTAAAGACAACGGTGTTGGCCTCCCGGCAAGTATAGAACCGGGTACTTCGCCCTCGTTTGGTATGCAATTGATCGATGTGTTTGTAAAACAGCTGAACGGCAAACTTCAAATCGACCGAACGGACGGGACTACGTTTAATCTTGAATTCAGTTAGACCTATGGCAAAAGCTCGAATTCTTATTGTAGAAGATTCCTTAATCGTAGCGTATCATTTGAAGAAGACGCTCGAAGTAGAAGGCTACAGCGTACTGGGAATCGAATCAACCGGGGAAACAGCCCTTCAGTTTATTACGCGCCACAAGCCTGACTTGGTGATGATGGATATTATGCTCGCAGGGAAAATGGATGGCGTGGAAGCTGCGATGCAAGTACGCGCCCGGCATCACATTCCTGTTGTGTTCCTTACCGCATTAAGCGATGGCGATACAATCCAACGCGCCAAGATCACCGAACCTTTCGGCTATGTTACCAAGCCATTTGAAGACCGCGAAATATTTACCGTCATCGAGATGGCGTTGTATAAACACGGTATTGAAATGAAGCTTAGGCAAAGCGAAGAAAAGTACATGTCGACTGTGCAGGCCATCAGCGATGCCGTTGTAACAGTCGATCAGAACTTTGTTATCTCCTACAGCAATCCCAGCGCATTGGCACTGCTTGGGACACGACTTGAACACGTTCAGAACAAAAATGTTTTTGAAAGCATTCGCCTGAAAGATCTGCTGACGAATGACTTTCCCGTAAACCCCTTCCAGGTGTCGTATGCGAATGGGCGCAACAACTCACTGCCACAGAATCTTGCGCTCGTGGCAACCGATGGCCGCGAGATCCCCATCGAAGGAAGCATCAGCCCTGTCATTGACTCTAAAGGAAACATTACAGGCCTTTTGATCATTTTAAAAGACGTTTCGCAGCGACTGGCACATGAAAAACTTTTGAAAGAACTGGAAAAACGACACATGGCGGCAATTCTCGAAGGACAGGAGCAGGAGCGGAGTCGAATTGCGAAAGATCTGCATGATGGACTTGGACAGATGCTGACTGCTTTGAAAATGAACATACGCCTCACGCAGATGGATGAAAGGCATGTAAAAAATCTTTACCGCCAGATCGATGAAGCGATCCAGGAATCAATTCGGATTTCGGAGAATATTCTTCCGGCAAAACTTCGCGACTTTGACCTGGCCACTTGCCTGCGGTCATTGTGCAACGGCATCAACGCTGCCTCCGAGATTCCGGTGTCATTCGAATCGTTGGGTCAACCCGCTTCCATTGAACAGAATCAAAAAATAAATTTATATCGCATCACACAAGAGGCGGTGAACAATGCGATTAAACATTCTGGCGCAGAACAGATCAGCGTGCAGCTCAATGAGGATGAAGATTTTATACAGCTGACGATCGAGGACGATGGAAGGGGATTTAGCACAGGAGTGGCGATCGATCAATCCGTTCACCACGGACTTGCTAACATGCGCGAAAGGGCCGAAATTATGGGCGGTAGTCTGACCATTGAATCAGATGAAAATCGAGGTACTTTGATCATCGTTGAAGTACCCATGAAGTTTAACGAATATAATCATGCACAAGCACAAGATTCTGATAGCCGATGACCACGCTATGGTTCGCGATGGAGTTAAAAATCTCGTGAGCCAAAACAAAGATCTTACGGTGATCGGTGAAGCCTCTTCCGGAAAAGAAACACTTGAACTGTTTGATAAACTGCAGCCAGACCTGCTGATCATGGACATATCAATG
>DASWTM010000003.1:0-21570 GCA_036402115.1 Chryseosolibacter sp. | reverse complement strand
CGTAGGTCCGCCTTATTTTCTAATGACAGTTTTCGGTTAAAAAACAAGAAATCAATGGGTTTACCAGTCTCCGCTGCTGCCGCCTCCGCTGAATCCTCCTCCTCCACCGGAAAATCCGCCTCCGCCAGACCAGCCTCCACCACCGCTCCGGCCGAATCCACCACCATACCAACCTCCGCCATAGAATCCGCCTCCACGGCCACCACGGTTTCGCAGGCTGCTGATGACGATAATAATGATGAGAATAACGATCGTACTCATCAACGAACCACCGCGCGTCCTTCTTTTCTGGACGGGGGTGCTAACCTGGTGATACTCGCCCGCAATCGCTTTCGTAATCGAGGTAATGGAAGCCATCACTCCAGCTTCATAATTATCCTGGCGGAAGTATGGAGCCAGTTCGTTACGGATAATCTGGTTGCAGAGTGCATCCGGCAATGGACCTTCCAATCCTTCACCCACTTCGATGCGAGCCTTGCGGTCATCGATGGCGATAAATAATAGAACACCGTTATCCGTTTTCTCCTGCCCGAGTTTCCACTTCTCGGCTACACGCAACGTATAGTCTTCGATGACTTCACCTTGCAGTGAGCGCACGATAAGAACAGCAATCTGGTTTGATGTTGAATCCTCGTGTGCTTTGAGAATTTGTTCCAGCTGCGACACGAACGGGCCGGACAATACTTTGGCTTCATCATGAACGCGCACTCCCCACAACTCCGGAATAGGAAGCTGTGCCTGAAGGAAAAGGGGAACAAAAAATATAACAACGAATAAAAACTTTTTCATGGGTAGCAGTGGGTGGTGTTCCTAATTGATTCGTAAGTCGTCACGCAGCTCGTTGATGTCATCTGCCGTTTTGTGAAAACCTTTTTCGAGAAGAATTTCTCCGCAGCGCCTGATGCCGGCTTCAATTCCTTCGGCAGGTTTGCCTTGTCTGATAAAACCGACCAGGCTCGCAACTAAAGCATCCCACTCACGCTGTTCAACCACTTTACTGATTCCACGATCGGCCATCACGATCACCTTATGTTCAAAAAACGAAATGAAGATCATGATGCCCGTGCGATGGCGTGTGTTAAAAACTTCTTCTTCGAGGAACGCGGCTTCGGCACCGATACGAGTCCATTCATCAAAATGGCGTCTGCTGATAAACAGGCGTTTGAATGAATCTGACACCATCCCTAACAACACTCCGAGAAGGCCAGATGAAAGGACCACGAAGAAGATGAACACCGGATCATAATAGAGTGTATTACTGGCGTCCTCAATAAGATACCGATCGAAAACAATCATGAAGATGAATCCAATGGTGGCGAACACAAGGGCGCTTTTATACAAAGCGATGGAATAGTGGCCGCTGCGTTCAACGATAACCGGAACTATCTCTCCTGAAATTTTGTCTTCGGCATCTTTCACTGCCTGCTTGATGCGCTGCAGATCCGATTCGCTGAATTTATCTTTTAGCTTCATGGGGTTGTTTTGCTTCCAAATATAAAATGTTTTGAATTCGCATCACCGGAGTTGGCGAAGGTACAGCTGGATAGTGTTTTCCAACCCATAGTACAATGCATCGGAGATGAGCGCATGGCCGATGGAAACTTCATCGAGATGTTCAATATTCTCGTGCAAGTACTTGAGGTTATTCAAGTCCAGATCGTGACCGGCATTGATGCCCAGGCCGAGTGTGTGCGCCAGTCGCGCGCATTCAATATACGGCTTGACCGCCACTTCTTTTTTGACGGGAAAGTCATGAGCGTAGGGTTCAGTGTATAGTTCGATACGGTCTGCGCCAACGTTCGCGGCACCTTCCACCATGCGCGGTGATGGATCAACAAAAATTGAAACACGAACACCCAGGGCTTTAATTTCAGTTACAATCTTTCGTAACAACACTTCATTCTTTACCGTGTCCCATCCTGCGTTGGACGTGATCGCATCGGGCGCATCGGGAACCAAAGTTGCCTGCGCAGGGCGGGTTTCGTGAACAAGTTTCAGGTACCGTTCGTCAGGATATCCTTCGATGTTAAATTCAGTTGTTACTACTTTCTTAAGGTCGAGGACATCCTGGTATCGAATATGCCGCTCGTCCGGGCGCGGGTGAACCGTAATACCTTGCGCACCGAATCGCTCGCAGTCGAGTGCAACTTTCACTACGTTTGGATTATTTCCTCCCCGTGCATTTCTGAGTGTAGCAATTTTATTAATATTGACGCTAAGTCTGGTCACTGTAGTGCCGGTTTAATGAAGGTCAAAAGTACAATAACGTCAACAATATATGAGTCTCAAACAACAAATAGATGGCGATATAAAGAAAGCCATGCTCGCCAAAAACAAAGAAGAACTTGAAGCGCTGAGAAGCATCAAGTCGATGATTCTTCTGGCGGAGACTGAAAAAGCCGGCAGTGATGACTTATCGTCTGACACCGAAAACAAATTGTTGATGAAGGCGGCAAAACAGCGTAAAGAATCGGCTGACATTTTCTTGGCACAAAGCCGAAAAGATCTTGCCGATCGCGAGATGTTTCAATACGAGGTGATCAGTCGTTACCTGCCGAAACAGCTGTCGGAGGATCAGGTGAAGCAAGCGCTTCAAGCGATCATTGCCGAAGTAGGCGCCAAAGGTCCGCAAGACATGGGTAAGGTGATGGGCATTGCAACCAAAAGACTCGCAGGTCAGGCAGAGGGAAAAACGATTTCAGAACTTGTAAAAAAATTACTGGCCCCGTGAGCGCAGCCGACATTGCAATCTGCGTCCTCATCATTGTAGGGGCTTACGCAGGTTATAAAGAAGGTTTTCTGATGGAACTGTTTTCCTTTCTCGCCTTGTTACTTGGCGTATTGGGAGGATTCAAGCTGATGGGCTGGGCCATGCTCTACCTGACCGATCATTTCAATGTCGATAAAAAGGTGTTACCATACGTAGCGTTTGCGGTTGTGTTTATTGCGATCGTAATTTTGGTCAGGTTGCTGGGCAATATGATTAAACTGTCACTCGATAAATCATTTTTGGGTCGTGTAGATCAGGTTGCCGGAGGATTTCTAGGCGTGCTCAAGACAGCATTCATTCTTAGCGTTCTGATCTGGTTATTTGACTCCCTGCGTTTCAATTTCCCTGATCGATGGACAGCAGAATCGTGGTTGTTTCCAAAAGTTGCTACGTTCGCACCGTCTGTAACTGCCTGGATAGGAGAATGGTTTCCCGTTTTCCGCGATGTGTTCTAAGTACACAACAGCGCTGAGACTTTTTTTCTGATTAATTTTTTCCTTACTTATCCGTATTATTTTTGCCCTGTATGGCTATTGAAGTTAAAGAAGAGAACGGGTTCAAATTTGTAGACGAAGGACGAGGTCCCGTGCTCTTGTTGCTGCATGGACTCTTCGGTGCGTTGAGCAACTGGGAAGGTGTTGTTAATCGATTCTCGAAAAATTTTAGAGTGGTGATTCCAATGCTGCCGATTTACGAGATGCCGATCAAAGAAGCTGGGCTCGAAGGTCTTCGAAAATTTGTGGAAGACTTTGTGTCTTATAAAAAGCTCGACAATCTCATCATTATGGGAAATAGCCTTGGTGGGCACATTGCACTTCTTTATACGCTCAAGAATTCTGACAAAGTTAGGAAGTTAATTTTGACGGGAAGCTCGGGTCTGTTTGAAGACTCCATGGGCGGGTCGTACCCTAAGCGGGGAAATTACGAGTATATCAGGGAACGTGTCGCTTACACCTTTTATGATCCGAATGTAGCGACAAAAGATCTGGTGGACGAAGTGTTTGAAACCACGCGAAGCATTCCAAAATGTATGCGTATTGTAGCCATCGCAAAATCTGCGCAACGACATAATATGGCAGATGACATACCGAACATTACTGCGCCAACGTTATTAGTGTGGGGCTTAAATGACACAATCACGCCACCGATCGTAGCACACGAATTCAACCGTCTTATTCCCAACTCCGATTTGAAATTCATTGATAAATGTTGTCACGCACCCATGATGGAGCACCCGGAGAAGTTTAATGAACTGGTGGAAGAGTTCCTGGTTACCTAGGTATTCTTTTATTCTATAGAGATGTATATATGATAGCCGAAGATCTTATCAACCACATGATTCCTCCCTTGAAGGGAACTGATGATGCGCACAAAGCAATCGTGTGGATGGAGGAATTCCGCTGCAACTACCTGCCGGTTGTTGAGTCCGGCCATCTGCTTGGATTCATCTCCGAGGAAATAATCCTGGAGACCAACGATATTGAAAAGCAGGTGGGTGATTTTAATCTGGTTGGTCAAACCAGCTTCGTTCACCTGGACACCCACTTCTACGACATCTTAAAAATAGCAACTGATAACAAGCTTCAGATGGTGGCTGTTCTAAATGACGACCAGCAATATACTGGCGTGATTACCGTTCAGGACACGCTGACATCCTTCGCGCAAACCGCAGCCGTCCAAATGCCTGGAGCAATTTTGGTGCTTTGCATGAACTTCATCGATTATTCGCTCGCGGAGATCAGCAGACTGGTTGAAGAAAATCACGCAAAAATTCTGAGCAGTATCATCAAAGAAGATCCGCTTGATGCCGGAAAGATCCGTTTAACCTTAAAAATCAATCAGTCAGACATGTCGAGGATTGTGGCCACCCTTGAACGTTTTGGCTACAAAGTCATCGGCCGCTACCAGGAACTGAAGCCGATCGAAAATGAAAAAGAGCGTATCGATATGCTTCTTCGTTACCTTGATATTTAATCTGCTCCGCAATCCTTTCCCATCCTGATTTCGCTTTGTATCTTTAATCTCCGCATCTTGGGCGGATTGCTTAAACCATAAACGAGGTCGGGACACTGATGAGAATTGGAATCCACGGGAAGGAATTTAACAGGCAAACCGTGCCTGTCATACAGCGCATTTTCGAAAACTTGTCAAGCCAGGACCTTTACATCTCCGAAAAGTTTGCAGGGTTTTTAAAGGCACCTGTGTTCCGCAAATACACCTGGAAGACTTACGTTCCGGAAGAGCTTTCGAAGAAGAAAATTGATCTCTTTCTTAGTGTTGGTGGAGACGGAACTCTGCTTGAAACCATCTCGCACATTGGAAAACTTGAACTACCCGTGCTAGGGATCAATACCGGCCGATTGGGTTTTTTGGCAACCACTTCCAAAACAGATATTGACGCTGCGCTTCAGCAAGTATTGAAAGGGCAATACAATCTTGACAAGCGAGCGGTTCTCCGACTGGAAACGAATGGTGATGTTTTCGGCAAGCTCAACTTCGCGCTGAACGATTTTACCATTGTGAAGAAAGATACATCCTCGATGATCACTATCCATACTACGATCGATGGTGAATTTCTAAACTCATATTGGGCAGACGGCATCATTGTCGCTACACCTACTGGCTCAACCGGCTACTCCTTGAGCTGTGGCGGTCCGTTGATCTTTCCGCGCTCGGGGAACTTCGTTATTACGCCCGTGAGCCCGCACACACTGACGGTCCGACCCATAATCGTATCCGACAGCTCTGAGATTACTTTCAGGATCGAAGGTCGTAGCAAGAGATTCCTCGTTTCACTCGATTCCCGCATGGCTACCATTGATAGCTCTGTAGTATTAACGGTGAAAAAGGCTGACTTTAAAGTTGTTTTGGTACAACTTGAAGGCCAGCATTACTTCAAAACCCTGCGGCAAAAGCTTAACTGGGGTTTAGACATCCGTAACTAATTTTTGTTATTTTTGTAGTTCACTGATTTCTAATGGCTTAATCGAGAGGTGATGAGAAGACTTTTTTACCTGATCATGGTAGTCTGTTTGGTAATGTCCGCTGAAGATGCTCTAGGACAAATGAACCGGAAAGCTATCAAGAAGAACAACAGACGCATTTCTAATTTTCGAGGGAAGAAATATCACTTCGGAAAGGAAAAAATATACAATACTATAGGCTTCTCGCTTAGTGCGCTGAATTACTATGGTGACTTAGCACCTGCCCCGTCACGTTTTAGCACGGATATCTCTTTTACCCGGCCTGCGCTTGGCATTTCATTCTCGCATCGCTTCGGTCCCCGCTACTCGTTGGTTGGATCATTCATGTATGGAACCCTGCGCGGTTCTGACGCTTCGGCCGATAAGGGAGACAATGCTAACGGTGTGTACCGTTACCAGCGAAACCTGTCATTCCGCAACCGAATCAAAGAACTGTCGGTCGTAGCGAATTTCGATTTGTTTCAAAACCAGGCAACTTACATCAGCCGCGTAAAGTGGACGCCCTATGTCTATCTTGGTCTGGCCGGATTTCATCATAATCCGCAGGCTCAAGCTCCGGCAACTGATCTGCTCGGAAACCCGTTGCCGCAAGCCGGTGAGTGGGTTAATCTGAAGCCGCTTGGAACGGAAGGTCAGAACGGAGGGCTTGCGCCAACCGATGCGAATGCCGGTATCAAGCCTTATAAATTAATTCAGATTGCTATACCTTTTGGCCTGGGCGCGCGTTTCAGATTAAATGAAGTGATGGATTTTTCGGCTGAGCTTGGTTTCCGTTACCTCTTCACCGATTACATTGATGATGTGAGTCAGAATTATGTAAATCTATCCGTTTTCGGAAATAATGAATTAGCAAAGGCAATGTCGTATCGTACCAACGAGGTAGTATCGCCTGACCGGCTCAAGCCGGTTAATGGTTATAATCTTTTAAATGGATACGGGCAAGAACACCCCGAAAATATACGCGGCAACAAAAACGATCGTGACATTTACATGGTCACAACATTCAAGCTTACTTACATTTTAGGAAAAACATTTCACCGGGCTAAATTCAGATGATGATTTACAAGAAAGCAATTTGTATCACCCTACTATGCTTTCTCTCGCTAACGGTGTCTGCTCAGCGATCCGAAGTCGGGTTTGGGCTTGGCACACTTACGTACACCGGAGATCTTTCACGCACCTATAATTTTTTAAATTCCCGGCCGGCCGGCACCGTCTTTTATCGATCAAACCTCAGCAATGTTGTAAGCTTTCGCGCGGCTATGACTGCCGGAAAACTTGCGGCAAGCGACAACCGGCCAATCGATCCTTTCGCGGTAGAGCGCGGGGCTTCATTCAACATTTTCCTTCTTGAAGCTTCTACCGTTTTCGAATACCACTTTCTCAACTGGAGAGATACAAAGAAGCGATTTATCCGTTTTTCTCCTTATATGTTTGGCGGCCTCGCCCTCTTTGGCATGTCCGGTAATGGCAATAAGCCGGAGGAATACAGCAACGTGCAGGGAGCAATTCCTTTCGGTGCAGGGGTGAAGTATGTGGTAAATCCGAAGTGGTATGTTGCGTTGGAGTTTGGTGCCCGTAAGACATTTTTTGACTATCTCGATAACGTCTCGATCGGTCGCGAGAACAATAAAAATTATCAATACGGTAACCCTTTCGATAACGATGCTTATTATTTTTTAGGACTTAGCATCACCAGGACATTTTATGACATCCCGTGTCCTACCAATCCTTATAAATAGATAAACCAAAACTTCTTTCACCTGTGGATACTATCTGCTGGAGAACGTTCACTATATGCTTTTTTAATTTAATTTTGCACCCCCGTGGCCTCATTTAAAGAACATATTGACTTCAATAATTTGCCCAGACATATAGCCGTTATTATGGACGGCAATGGACGCTGGGCGAAGAAGAAAGGTGCCATGCGAATTTTTGGGCACCGTAATGCGGTACAGGCTGTAAAAGATGTAACCGAGTGCTGTGGCGAGTTAGGTGTCAAATACCTCACGTTATACGCATTTTCAACGGAAAACTGGAACCGTCCGAAGGAGGAAGTTGATGGGCTCATGGAGCTTCTTGTGAACACACTTAAGCAAGAGATCGGCACCCTGATGGAAAATCAGGTTAAGCTAATAACCATCGGTGACACCTCTCATTTGCCGGCCGACTGTCAGGCTAATCTGCGGTGGGCAGTTGATCAAACCAAAAACAACGGTGGGCTTACGCTGATCCTTGCCCTAAGCTATAGCGGCCGATGGGAAATAATTGAGGCTGTCAAATCGCTCGCTGCAGAGGTGAAGGTTGGAAAAATTGCTCCGGAAGAGATAAATGAGAAGGTTTTCGAAAACTATTTAAAGACTTCCGGCATCCCTGATCCGGAGCTTTTGATTCGTACGAGTGGAGAATTACGGGTTAGCAACTTCCTGCTTTGGCAGATTGCTTACACCGAGCTGTTTATCACGCCAACCCTTTGGCCGGACTTCAGAAAGGAACATTTGTATGAAGCCATATGGTCGTACCAGCAACGCGAACGGAGGTTCGGAAAAACAAGTGAGCAATTGAACCCTGTAACAGGATGAGACATTTTTTAATCATTGGCTTAATTTTCTTCATTGCTTTCGATTCCGCTGCCCAGATCCGCAACAGAAGAGGCGCAAACAACGCACAATCTACCGAGAGTGGGAACCTCAATTACGCCAACCCGGCTGAATACACAATTGCTGGAATCGAAGTAAGTGGGCTCAACATCCTCGACAAGAATGCAATGATTTCAATCTCCGGATTGAAGGTCGGTGATAAGATAAAGATCCCGGGAGATGCAATTTCGGGAGCAATCCGCAAGATTTGGAAGTATGGGTTGGTGGGCGATGTGTCGATTCAGGTTGCCCGCATCGAAGGTTCCAACGTCTATTTAAGCATCATTCTCAGCGAGCGCTCACGCCTCACTGCCTTTTATTTTGAAGGGATCAGCAAAACACAGGAGTCAGGGCTGAAAGAAGATCTAAACCTTATCCGCGGTAAAATTGTCAATGATGCCATGATTCGGAATACTGAACAGGCGGTCAAAAAATACTTTGTTAAAAAGGGGTTTTTGAACACCGAAGTTAAAATCGTTCAGGAAAAAGACACCGTCAATCAAGACGGTATTCGCCTTCGAATCAATATCAATCCTAAATCAAAAGTGAAAATCAACGCCATTACTTTCTATGGCAATGAGAATCTTGATGATGCAACTCTCAAGCGCAGAATGAAGAAGACGAAAGAACATCCGCGCGTCATCCTTCACAGAACTATTCTCTCAGAGGTTTTTGGATCTCCAGGTAAGTACTTCCGGGAGGGAGAAAAGAAGAGCTGGAAAGATGTTAAGGCTTTCATTAATGACAACATCAAATTAAATCTGTTCACAGCCTCAAAATTCATCCGCAGCGATTATGAAGACGACAAAGAAAAAGTCATCGCCTTCATGAACTCAAAAGGTTATCGAGATGCGGAGATCATTTCGGACTCTGTCTACGCATTTAACGACCGAACGATCAATATCGACTTTAAGATTGACGAGGGACCGAAGTATTACTTCCGCAACATTATTTGGACAGGAAATTACATTTACACTTCAAAGCAGCTTGACGCTGTGCTTGGCATTTCGAAAGGCGATGTATACAATAACGAACTGATCCAGCGCAAGCTTACCTTCAATCCAAAAGGACTTGACATTAGTGGTCTATACATGGACGATGGTTACCTCTTCTTCAAGATTGATCCGGTTGAAGTTGCAGTGGTAGGCGATTCAATTGACGTAGAGATGCGTATCAACGAAGGTGAACAGGCAACAATCAACGAAGTAACAATAACGGGAAATACACGCACAAGCGATCATGTTATCCGAAGAGAACTCAGCACTGTACCTGGAGTTAAGTTCAGAAGGTCCGATATTATCCGAACGCAGCAAAGCTTAAGTCAGCTTGGCTACTTTGCGCCTGATAAAGTCAACCCGAATCTGGTTCCGAATCCAGCCAAAGGAACGGTAGATATTAACTGGGAAGTTGAAGAACAGTCTAATGACCAGATTGAATTGTCTGGGGGATGGGGTGGTTACTACGGCTTTGTGGGGACGCTGGGAGTTACGTTTAATAACTTCTCCCTTCGAAATGTTCCGAAGCTACGCGAATGGAAACCGCTTCCGGTTGGAGATGGCCAGCGTTTGTCAGTTCGTTTGCAGGCGAATGGTCGTCAATATCAAAGCTATAGTTTCTCGTTTACCGAACCCTGGCTGGGAGGTCGCAAACCGCATTCGCTGAGTGTGAGCTTGAACAGCTCCATCCAACGATCGCTGTTTGGATATCAAATGCCAACGGCTACGGACACAACGAACGTGAGGCCAATGCTGAAAGTACACAGCATCACCGTGGGACTTGGTCGAAGACTGGAATGGCCAGATAATTACTTTACGCTGACGAACTCAGTTTCCTACCTGCGATATATCCTTGACAACTGGAATTCCGGTCTTGGCTTTTCTAACGGTGTGGCTAACAGTGTAACATTCAACACCACACTCGCAAGAAACAGCATCAACGAGATCATGTATCCTTCGCAGGGATCAAGCATATCATTAAGCTTGACGCTCACACCTCCGCATTCATCCTGGAGCGGTCTTGATTACGCAACTGCACCCGCGGAAGAAAAATTTAAGTGGATCGAATTCCATAAGTGGATGTTTGATGCGCGCTATTACCTTCCGCTTGACAACAAGAAAAAGCTAGTTCTTGAGGCGAAGGCACACTTCGGTTTCATCGGTGCCTATAATCAGCAAGCCGGAGTTGGTCCATTCGAACGTTTCTTCCTGGGTGGCGATGGTCTTGCCGGTGGATTCAACTCGTTCCTTCTCGGCCAGGACATCATCGGCCTTCGCGGTTATGAAAACAATCGTGTGACTCCGCCATTCTACAATAACTATGGCAGCGTAAATGCGGGCAATACCATTCAAGGCGGCATTGTATACGACAAGCTTGGACTCGAGTTGAGGTACCCTGTCACGACAGGAAGCGCAGCTACTATTTATGGTTTCGCTTTTACCGAGGCAGGAAACAACTGGAACAATTATGAAGACTTTAACCCGTTTGTATTGTATAAATCGGCCGGGTTTGGTGCCCGAATCTTTATGCCTGCCTTTGGTCTGATCGGCTTAAATTGGGCATATGGTTTCGATACGCTGCCAAATGCGACACAACGAAGTGGCTCACAATTCCACTTTACTATCGGCCAGCAAATCAGATAATTATGCGGGTTTATCTAATTACAATTTTTTTTCTCATTTTCGGCCTGAATTTTGTCGAAGCTCAAAGGTTCGGATACATTGACACCGATTTCATTTTGAATAAAATGCCTGAATACAAAAAGGCACAGAGTGAGATCGATGAGCTGTCAGCCGCCTGGGAGAAGGAGGTTCAGGACATGGCAAAGAAAATTGAAGCCATGTATAGTGCCTACCAGGCAGAACAAGTGTTGCTAACGGAAGAGATGAAGGGTGAGCGGACTTCGGCAATACAAAAGAAAGAAGCTGAGTTAAAAGAGTACCAGAAAAAGGTTTTTGGATTTGGCGGATTGTTCTTCCTCAAGAAACAGGAACTGATAAAGCCAATCCAGGACAAGGTTTGGGATGCGGTTGATAAAGTGGCGAAGCAGAATAATCTTGCGATTGTTTTTGACAAGGCCGGAGAGCTCGTTATGATTTATACGGATCCGAGGTTTGACTATACGGATTTTGTGCTTGATGAACTTGGATTAGGTGATCCAAACGATAAGATTAAAAATTAACACTATTAAAAAACTCCAATGAGAAAATTAGTTACCCTTTTTGTGTTGAGTCTGGCTTTCTTCGCTGCTCAGGCACAAACGGCACCGGCTACGAAAATCGGCTTTGCAGACGTTGATTATATATTCACACAAATGCCAGAGGCAAAACAAGTGGAGACTGAATTAAAGTCCACACAAACCATGCTTCAAAATCAAATCACAAACAAACAGCAGGAGTTTCAACGCAAGGTGAAGGAGTACAACGATAATCTTCCAAACATGCTTGACGCTGTTCGCGCAAATACCGAAAGGGAGCTCAGCCAGTTGCAAGAGAACCTGCAGAAGCTACAGCAAGATGCGCAAACTACCATCCAGAATAAACAAGCCCAACTCATGGAGCCTGTGTACAAGAAAGTTTCTAAGGCGATT
Organism: Chryseosolibacter sp.; assembly: GCA_036402115.1. Classification (GTDB taxonomy): domain Bacteria; phylum Bacteroidota; class Bacteroidia; order Cytophagales; family Cyclobacteriaceae; genus Chryseosolibacter. The sequence continues at coordinate 9,591 of DASWTM010000003.1, read as the reverse complement.
GAAGATGTTGCGAAAGAGAATCAGTACACATTCATTCTAACTTCACAGATCGGTGGACTCGATGTAATCCTCTATGCAGATGATAATGCAGATGTGTCTGATCTCGTGTTGAAGAAAATGGGTGTAACTCCAAAGCCAGCAGCGCCAGCAGCTCAGCAGCCGAAATAACCGGCCAAGAATATTTCCAAGCCCCCGGCAGATCACTGGGGGCTTTTTTATTTTCTATTTTTGAGCGTGGAAACCTTCATCACACCTCCGCTATTACTGCCGGGCGACAAAATCGCGATTGTGGCACCTGCTCGAAAGATCGACATGGCCCTAGTGGATCGGTCAGTTGCCATTCTGCAGGAGTGGGGTTTACAAGTTTTGCTCTCGGAAAATCTTTCTTCCGCAAGTCACAGCTACCTTTCCGGCACAGATGCACAACGGCTAGCTGATTTTCAACGGGCACTCAATGATGATTCAATTCGCGCCATTCTTTGCGCCCGAGGCGGATATGGCAGTACCCGCATCATCGACTCGCTCGATCTTTCTAACGTTATTCGAAAACCAAAGTGGTTGATCGGGTTTAGTGATATAACCTCAATCCAACTCTTATTTTTATCGGAGCGAATCAAATCGATTCACGCCACGATGCCCGTCTTGTTTTCGCGATCTGAATCTGTCGTCTCAGTCGAAAGTCTCTACAAACTTTTGTTTAATGGCGTAGCAAATCTCTCGGCAGCCAGTTCTCAGTTCAACCGTCCGGGGCAAGCAGAAGGAATTGTAGTTGGTGGAAATTTGTCGTTGATCGCTGATTCGTTAGGCACACAGACCGAAATCACAACGGACAACCGTATCCTTATTATTGAGGAGGTTGATGAATACTTTTATAAGATTGATCGGATGCTGACGCAGTTAAAGCGTGCCGGCAAACTATCAAGGCTGCATGGCTTGGTGGTCGGGCACATGACGGATGTCAAGAACGGAGAACTCACTTTTGCCAGCAGGGTTGAAGAGGTTGTACTCAATGCGGTTGCCGAGTACCATTTCCCCGTAGCATTTAATTTCCCCACCGGTCATGAAAATCCGAATCTTGCCTGGGTGCAGGGCGGACACGCAACACTATCGGTATCGGCAGATTCTTCAGAACTTCGGTTCTCACCCACACGATCACCTAGTTAGCAGATGCATAAGTATAAAAGGTAATCACTCTCGAGTTGCTTCTTTAAACTTGCGGTAATGTTCTTTTCCTTCCTTAAAGGAGGGAACTGGTACTCCTCGTGCGCGATTTTCACTAGAAATTTCGAAGATCGTACGCCAGTGCCGAAACAAGACAATGACTGCATCAAACAATCTGAAGTCCGGATCATAGATATGCGCTGGCTCTGCACCACATCCATTGAGCTCCACAATTTTTATGTTTCCCTTCTCCAGATCTGCAACGCTTGCACAACGCAGGTCAAATCTTCCAAAATAGAAACCTTCAATTGACTTACTGATGTGATCAAACGAAGAGGAAAGAGTGTCATTGATCAGGTGATTTCCGTTGAGAAATTTCGTTCCAAGCGCATGGTTGCCTATGGAGACGAGTTCAATTCTCTTTCCGGCCTTTATCACCGAGTTTAGCTGATCGCGATACGCAAGCTTAAGTTTTTCGAACTGAAGTTTTGCCCGGGGTTTATCCAGGATAAGTTCTTGAAGTGTTGACTTGCCATCACCCGTTATGGAGAGCATCTCTTTCATCACTATCGAAACAACCTGACCCGTGGACTCTGACGGTTTGCGGCAATAGAAAACTCCAAATTCTAAAGGAAGGTCGACCAGCTCCTGGATAAGAAAGCGAACCCTTACCTTCTGAACATATTGACGGATGTCTTCATCGCTTGAAATCCGCTTAACCATAAAGCCACGCTCTCCAAGATCTGGTTTGAAGATTACGGGAAAGGTGAATCCATAGTCCTTCATCCGCTGGGCGACAATCTCCGCGGGTGTGTTTTTTTCAAAGAGGATTGTTCTCGGCTTAAGGTGCGCAGGGATCTTTTCAAGGATTTCATACTTGCTCTCGCCAAACATTCCACCCATAGTGATGCCTGGGTTCGATGCTGTAAAGAACAAGAGTGATCTCGAGCGAAGTGATAGCCATCCGTAGTAAAAGAAGATCGGGAACTGGAGAATTCCGAACGGCCAGTACTCCCAATTTGTAAGCTTGATATAAAAATTGCTTCGGGTAATCCTTTTCAGGAATCTCATTGGCGCGAAGAGGACTAACGTTCTGAGCCTACCGATTCCTTATAACGGACGGTTGATGCCGCAACTCCGAAGTTGGAAGGGAGCGTGACATAGGGAGCGATCTCACGAATTCCGATTTTCATTATCGCCATGTGATGAACAGCGTGTTCAACGTTGTATACAAGTTCGCGCGTGGTATTGGTCTCAATGATTACAAAGTCGTTCTTATGCAAATCGTAGCTGACTTCAAGTTTCAATGACCTGTTTTCACCTACGCCCTGAATAAACTCGGCAATTCGTTTGATGGTCGCCAGCGCGAACGACTTATCGGTTTCAATAAGTTTGTCATGTGCACGCTTGTCGTAATTGACAACGCCTTTATTATATCCTTCTTCAAAGCATATAAAAAATTCTAACGTATGGCGAAGGTGCTGGCCTACCGTTGAGTTGCTCAGGGCAGGCGAAGCCTTAGCGAAGTCGGATGCAGTAAGCTGGTGCACAACATCGGCAAGCTGATCAAGTATCTGCACGCAGGCTTTCGAAATGTTCATAATTGAATGGATTACGCAAATATATACGAATTGACAAAAGAATAGCTCACCCAAAAGATTCACGTCATAAACTGCCGACCATCTCACCTAATGGTCTTTAACCTGATTGCCGTTCGCTGCATTTCGTTAAAACACACGTGGTTTGGAGACACAATTTCGCAAAAACATACGTCTTTCATTTTCGCGAATTTGATCTACGGAAAAAAACCAAAGAATGGATTTCAGTTGCGTGATCCAGATCCAACTTTAGATACCAGCGCTTCTAAAACTATCAAAAGCACTATTTTCATACATTCATAAATGGCACGGAGCTTGTTTTCGTTACCTTACTAACAAATGATCTGAGGGTTGCGAATTATGAAAAAGTTATTGGTCATTCTAATGCTGGCCATAGTCAGCACGTCTGCAAGTGCCTACATCGGTGGCATCGCTATTCAAACGGAGAAGTCTTCTAACATGCAGGTTTACGTGAATGGGAAGCTCTACAACAAAACGCCAGGGAAGTTTGTAAGAATTAAGAGTAAACCTGGACTGTTCCACGTGCAGGTAAAGGTCCTGAACCCTTACGATCATACCTGGTATGTCGTGAAGAAAGATGTAAAGGTTGAGAAGGGATTTGAGTATTTCTACAAAATGATCTTAGTAAAAGGTCAGAAGCCTCGCATTCAGGAAATCAGGAGATATCCGGTATACACGAAGTACTTCCTGAATCCCAAGCTATATAATAAGAATCCTATCGCTTAGACGAGTTACGCTGTGCGTTCTTTGCTACGAGGGCAACAACGATGACGATGATCAGAACTGTGAAGAAATTCCAGTCTGTGTGAAATGGTCCATCGAAGTCCCAGTCGAAAAGACCTTCGAAAATCCAGCCGATAAATCCGAAGATCGCCCCAAGCAGGCCGCCAAGAATACCAAATACTGCTCCAAACAAGCCGCCAATCACACCGAACACAGCGCCAAAAACACCTCCGACAATTCCGATTACAAACGGGAAAAACAAAATACAAACAAGGACAATGAGGATAGCGCTTGCAGTCTTGGACATAATATTTGGTTTAGAACTTCTTCTGAACAAAGGGTATTCCAAAGAAACAATCTTTGTTTTTGAGCGAAAACAAAAGGAAAAAGCCACGCATGGTACGTGGCTTGTTCATATCTGTACAGTCAGCTGTTCAGTTTAAAAAGGGTATTCGCCCTTTTCAATCACATAGTTTGCAATCTTTCTACGCGCTTCCTTCAAATTGTACGGATCAATCTTCGTAAAGCGTTTTAGGCCCAGGAGCATCAAACGCAATTCATCACCGTCAGCAAAAGCATAGATCGCCTGTTTACCGGCCGATGCAGCCGTTTCAATCGCCTGGTGCAAGTATACGATCGCCATCTCTTTTTCAATCTGGCATGCCGCCTCGCCACGTGCGTTGATTAATTTCTCAACCCGTAGCAACGTTGATTCAGCAACGTAGCCTTCGATCAGCATGTCCGCCAGATTCATGAGCACTTCCTGCTCGTCAGAGAGTTTCATCATGAATTTTTGTACCGCAGCTCCGGCAACCATGAGACCAGCCTTCTTCAAATTCAGCAAAGCTTTTTTCTCTTTTGCGAAAATTCCCGTGTCATCTGAGGAGCTGAAATCCGGCACCGCCATTAACTCTTTCTGAACAGCCATGGCAGGATTCATCAGATCGAGCTGGCCCTTCATTGCACGTTTCAACAACATGTCAATGGTAAGCATCCGGTTAATTTCGTTTGTTCCTTCGAAGATCCGGTTGATACGGGCATCGCGATAAGCGCGATCCATTGGGCCTTCAGCGGAGAAGCCCATTCCTCCGTAAATCTGAACGCCTTCGTCAACCACAAAATCTAACACTTCCGATCCATGCACTTTCATGATCGCACATTCGATGGCGAATTCTTCGAGCGATTTCAATTTCGCTTTTGCAGAATCCATACCTCCTGCGGTAAGTGCGTTAGCGGCATCGTCAATATTTTGTCCTGCGCGATAGCAAGCCGATTCACTTGCATATACGCGTGTTGTCATCTCTGCGATCTTGTGTTTGATCGCTCCGAAGTTTGCAATCGCTGTGTTGAATTGCTTTCTTTCCTTCGCATAATTGACAGCGGTGGAAATTGTCTTTTTACTTCCTCCGACTGCAGCAACAGCGAGCTTAATACGGCCAACGTTCAGAATGTTTACCGCGATCTTGAAACCGTTTTCTCTTTCCGAGAGCATGTTCTCGACAGGAACTTTGCAGTCGTTGAAGAAGATCTGCCGCGTGGAAGATCCTTTGATACCCATCTTGTGCTCCTCTTCGTTCATTGTGATGCCACCGAAGGCGCGCTCGACAATGAAGGCACTCAAATTTTTGTCGTTATCGATTTTGGCAAACACAATGTAGATATCCGCGAATCCACCATTGGTGATCCACATTTTTTGTCCGTTGATGATGTAGTGTTTTCCATCGGCAGAAAGTTTTGCTTTGGTCTTTCCTGAGTTGGCATCAGAACCAGAATCTGGTTCAGTTAGACAGTATGCAGCCTTGTACTCCCCCGTAGCTAACTTTGGAAGATACTTTTTCTTCTGCTCCTCATTTCCATAGTATACGATTGGTAATGTACCGATGCCGGTGTGAGCGGAAAGCGCAACAGCAACAGAGTGACCCGCGCCAATTACCTCTGCAACAAGCATGGTAGTATTGAAGTCCATTCCGAAACCACCGTACTCCGTAGGCACCGATGTGCCAAGTAATCCGAGCTCACCTGCTTTATCGAGAAGCGATGGCATCAGCTTCGGATCTTTCATCGAGTCGATTTCGTCCAGGCGGTTAAACACTTCCTTCGCCAGGAAATCTTTACACTGCTGTTCAATCATTTTCTGCTCTTCGTTAAAATCTTCCGGAATGAAGATCTCGTGCGCTTCCGTCTCGCGGATCAGGAACTCTCCTCCCCTGATCGCATTTTTTGTTTCTGTTGCTGTCGCCATATCGATAAATAGATTTGAGTATTGGATATTCTTAGTTCAACAATTCATATACACCTGCCACGCCCTGGCCCCCTCCGACACACGCAGTAACAAGTCCGTATTTTTTCTTTTGTCTTCGAAGTTCATTGAACAACGTCAACGAAAGTCTTGCGCCCGAGCTTCCGAGCGGATGACCCATCGCAATCGCGCCTCCGTTCACGTTCAGTTTTGACGGATCGATATTCAAGTCGCGAATCACCGCGAGTGACTGCGCGGCAAATGCCTCGTTCAATTCAATGAGATCGATATCGTTCATCTTCAACCCGGCTCTTTCAAGCGCTTTTGGCACCGCAGCTACTGGCCCGATTCCCATGATGCGTGGATCCACTCCCGCAACGGCATAGCTCATCATACGCGCGATCGGTTTCAGATTAAGTTGCTTTACAAGTTTTTCCGACATCACCACAGCAAAAGCTGCACCGTCAGTAGTTGGGGAAGAATTTCCAGCGGTAACAGATCCGCCTTGCGCAAACACGGGTTTCAACTTTGCGAGCGCATCCATGTTTGTGTCTGCCCTTGGACTTTCATCCGTATCCACTACGAATTCGCGTGTTTTCTTTTTGTTGCTTTCATCAACATAGATTTCCTTGACGGTGATTGGATGAATTTCTTCTTTGAATTTTCCATCCGCCTGCGCTTTCACCGCTTTCATGTGCGATTCATAGGAAAACTTATCTTGCTCTTCACGAGAAATCTTCCACTGCGCTGCAATCTGCTCGGCAGTCAATCCCATGCTGGTGTAGTAGGTGGGAGTTTCTTTCGCGATGCTATAATTTAACACTGTTTTCCATCCCATTACCGGAACAAGCGACATCGACTCGGTTCCTCCTGCAATGATACAGTCAGCCATGCCAGCCTGAATTTTTGCAGACGCGATGTGAATCGCCTCCACACCTGATCCGCAGTAGCGGTTGATCACCATCCCTGCGTTGTCGATCCCCAGCGCCATGAGGGCAATCATTCTGCCCATCTGCATTCCCTGCTCAGCTTCCTGAACAGCATTTCCAACAATGAGGTCATCGACCATTTTGTTTTCCAAACCTGGAATTGATTTCACAAGGCCCTTGATAACTTCCGTTGCGAAATCATCAGGACGAGTAAAGCGAAACCCGCCTTTTTTCGCGCGGGTATTCGCGGTGCGTTTTGCGGCAACTATGTAAGCATCCATATTTGTAAAGTAGGCAGTAGGCAAAATTGCAGTAGGCAATTGTCGCGATTCCACCGTTTTGTTTAATGTTAAAATTTTTCGTTACGCTTAAAAGCAGGCAGTAGGCAATCAGCCTGCTTCCGCCTTTTGTTTTGTTGTTAAATATTTTTCTGGGTTTTCAATCATGTGGTTGAGGAGTTTTCCGACTTCTTCTGATGCCCCTAACAAGCCATCGAATTCCTCCGTTGTTATGTATTCGCACGCAAGGGCGAAGTTCAACCAAACTTGCGTTTCGCTATTTTCCATATCTCCGTCTGAAGATTTACTGACGAAGTAAGCTTCGTAGTTTCTTTTCCTGTAAGCTTCGGCAATACACACAGCAACCGATCTCGATGATCTTCGAATCTGATCGGTCAACGAATATTTTTCCTCCTTTGGAAACCTCTTCGAAGTATTAAAAATAGCCATCGCAAGCTCGAAAGCTTTTTTATACACAGTCAGATTTTTGAAACTCTGATTTGCCATGTTGCTTTTTTGCCTTTGGTATTTTGCCTATTGCAAGTTGCCTACTGCCTACTTCTCAATTTCGAAGGGGTTTCCCTCCTGTCAAAATAGACTGAATTCTCTCCAGCGTCTTCTTCTCTCCACAGAGCGACACGAAAGCTTCGCGCTCCAGGTCGAGAAGATATTGCTCACTTACTTCCTGCGGTGCTGTTAGGTCTCCACCGCACATGATGTTTGCAATTTTCAACGCGATCTTTGCATCGTGTTCGGAGATGTATTTTCCCATCTTCATTCCGTTCACTCCAGCCATGAATAAGGCTTGTCCTGCCCGGCCCTGTACTTTGATGTTTTTTGCCTGCTGTGGCATGGTGTATCCGGCCTCCGCCAGTTCGATCACAGCTTGTTTTGCATCCGCGATTTGACGATCACGATTGATGGAAACCCGATCTTGAGTGCGAATGATCTTCATGTCGCGGGCCTCCTCAGCAGACAACGCAACCTTCGCGGTAGCAATGTTCATGAATGCGTTTTGAAGTGCGTTCAATTCTACATCGCCTTCCTCCAATGAATCTGAAACTCGCTTTGTAAACTCTTTCGTTCCGCCACCGCCCGGGATAAGACCAACACCTACTTCAACCAACCCTACATACGTTTCAGCAGCTGCCTGAACAAGATCCGCGTGAAGCGTCATCTCGCAGCCTCCTCCCAGTGTCCTTCCTTGCGGACACACCACCACAGGAATTGACGAGTATCTCAGACGCATGGTGGAATTCTGGAATGCACGGACCATGAAATCAATTTCATCATAGTCTTGTTCGATCGCGTACATGAACACGAGACCGAGATTCGCGCCCAGCGAAAAATCAGGACCCTGATGCCCAACGACAAGACCGCGATAATCTTTTTCTGCAAGATCTACCGCTTTGTTAAGACCTTCGATCACCGCACTTCCAAGTGTGTAGCTCTTGCTATGCCAGCTGAAGTTGATTACACCATCGCCAAGATCGAGCACCTTGGATTCGGCATTCTTCCAGACAACGTTGTCGGAAAGATTTTCAAGGATGATAAATTCGCTTTTCCCTGGAATGCTCTTATACGACTTTGATGGGATGTCGTAATATTTACGTTCTCCGTTTTCAACTTTATAGAAGGATTTGTTTCCTGCTGCGAGCATGTCGTAAACCCACTGCTTCGGTTTGTATCCGGCAGCTTCCATGTTCTTCACTGCAGGCTCAACACCGACAGCATCCCAGGTGTCGAACGGCCCTATCTCCCAACCGAAGCCAGCGCACACTGCATCATCTATTTTGTAGAGTTCATCTGAAATTTCCGGGATGCGATTGCTCACGTATTGAAACAACCCATAAAATGAATCGCGATAAAACTCTCCTGCTTTATCTTTTCCGGCAAAGAGAACTTTGAAGCGCTCTCTTAAATTATCGATTGTCTTGGTTGTCTCGAGCGCTGCAAATTTGGCCTTTGCCTTCGGCTTATATTCGAACGTCTTTAAGTCCAGGGTGAGAATTTCGCTTTCGCCTTTTGCGTTTTTTGCTTTCTTGTAAAAGCCCTGGCCGGTTTTATCACCCAGCCATTTATTTTGTTCAAGCTTGGTAATTTCCGCTGGCATCTTAAACATCTCGCGGCCTTCATCATTTGGAAGCCCCGCATACAAGTTGTTCGCTACTTTGATGAGTGTGTCCAGACCGACAACATCGGATGTTCTGAACGTAGCGGATTTTGGTCGTCCAATGACAGGTCCGGTTAACTTATCTACTTCATCAATGTTGAGATCGAGCTTGCGCATCGAGTCAACGGCTTTCATTATCCCGTAAATTCCAACACGGTTGGCGATGAATGCCGGAGTGTCCTTACACAGCACGGTCGTTTTTCCGAGGTAGAGGTCACCATAATGCATTAAGAACTTGACGATCTCCGGATCCGTTTTTTGGGTCGGTATAATTTCAAGAAGTTTCAGGTATCTCGGAGGATTGAAGAAGTGTGTTCCGCAGAAATGTTTTTGGAAATCTTCGCTTCTGCCTTCCGCCATCAAGTGAATTGGAATGCCTGATGTGTTAGACGTAATCAGCGTACCTGGCTTCCTATGTTTTTCTACTTCCGTATAAACCTGCTTTTTGATCTCGAGATTTTCAACAACA
>DASWTM010000002.1:0-20343 GCA_036402115.1 Chryseosolibacter sp. | reverse complement strand
GCGTTTTAAATTCTGGCGCCAATGTATTTCAGATGGCAATGCTGAGAGTTTGTCAAAAGACTACGGCATAAGCGGCACCTGCCTTCGGCCTTCCTTCCAATTATTCCGTTTCCTTTTGACAACCCGCCATCTTTCATTGTGACATGCACCATAATTTAAATCACAACGTTATGAAAAGCACAAATGAAAAAACATTGTTCGAAGTTGCAGAGATCCAGCTAACCTACAAATCGAAAGTCAAGGCCTCTTTGCGTCCCAAGATCACATCATCCCGCGACGCTTATGAAATCCTTAATAGGTATTGGGATGAAGGAAAAATAGATTTTGTTGAACAGTTCAAAGTCCTTCTGCTCAACAGGGCTAACAAAGTAATCGGGATTTATGAGGTATCGACAGGTACCACCGTCAACACGGTAGCCGATCCCAGATCCGTTTTTGTGGCTGCGTTGAAGTCTAATGCTGTCGCAGTTATCGTTACTCATAACCATCCGTCTGGTAATTTGACGCCAAGCGAAGCAGATAAGCAGTTAACGAAAGATTTGAAAGAAGCTGGAAAATTTCTACACGTTCCTGTCCTGGATCATATCATTATTACAAGTGAATCATATTATTCATTTGCTGATGAAGGCCTGCTGTAGGCCTTCTCTTTTGAGAGTTTCGGAAAGTAAAGGGCGAGAGAGTACCCCCGGAAATTTACTCTTTTTCCTCTGTTCACTGATGTAAACCATCCCTTCGAAGATATCAGTTCGTCACTGGGTACTCTTTTGTCAACTAGGAGGCATAACCATTGATGCTCTGCCTGATGTCGTTAATCATTAATAAAAAAATATTTTTTTTAATCACGCGTTGTACCCATGTTGGGAGAATGCCAATCTGAATGTGTGTAGGTTGAGTTATCTCCAAAAGACGTGGATAATCAATACAAGAAAAGCATACGGCTCGATGTGCCGACACTCCGACGTTACCGCGGCCTCGAACAGGTGAGCGACCAGCGAGCAGCCGAGGTTATCGTTGCGCTTGAGCGTCTATCATTGTTACTTTTCCACCACTTCAAAAGTTCCGATATTGTGAAGCATGAAAAATGACAACGCTTTTGAAAGGTTTGCAAGAGGTAAAGAGAATACCACCAGCCAAAGGAAAAATAATAATGCAGTTATCTATACCCGTGTATCAACTCGCGAGCAAGCTGTTACAAATCAAAGTCTTGAGACACAAAAAAAATATTGTCTTGAGTTCGCTCTGAAGGGCAACTACAATGTACTCGGCTTTTTTGGAGGTACTTATGAAAGCGCCAAAACCGATGAGCGCAACGAATTTAACCGAATGATAAAATTCGTTCGAAATCAAAAGGAAGGTGTGTCGTACATCCTCGTTTACAGCCTTGACCGCTTCAGCCGCACCGGGGACAATGCAATTTTCATATCCGGCGAATTGAAACGCCAGGGCATTTCAATTATTTCGGTTACCCAGCCAATAGACGTCTCCACACATGCCGGGATACTGCAACAAAACATACAGTTCATCTTTAGCAAATATGATAACGACTTGCGAAAAGAGAAGTGTATGGTTGGAATGAAAGAGAAATTACTTCGGGGCGAATGGATCGGGTGTACACCAGCCGGTTACTCATACCAACATTCAGGAGACAGAAAACTTCAACGCATCGTCTTGAATGAAAAAGCTCACTTGATCAAACAGGCTTTTCAGCTTAAAGTGCAAGGTGTTACAAATACTGAGATAGCCGCGCGGATTTCCACCACGGAGTTGAAGATCAGTAAAAAGAGACTCACAGAAATTTTGCGGAACCCCTTTTATTGCGGATACATCTCCCATGCAATGCTGGAAGGCAAAATTGTCAAAGGAAAGCATGTCCCGCTCATCACCGAAGAAATGTTTCTGCTTGCTAACGAAGTTTCCAGAAATCGGACGTATGGCTACGGAGTAGAAAAGAATATAAACATTCCATTAAAAAACTTTGTACGATGCAGCGAGTGTGAAACTCCGTTGACAGCATACATTGTGAAAAAGAAAGGACTGTACTATTATAAGTGTAATAAGATAGGCTGCCGGTGCAACAGAAGCGTGAAGCATATGCACGCGCGTTTTGCTGAGCTGCTGAAAAAGTACGAGATCGACAAAAAACTGATTGAACCTTTGAAAGATCAGCTGGTGCTGACTTATCATGAATTCACTAAGGCAGACTCAGAACATCGCCGGCAGTTGAAACAACAGCTTGCTGATGTATCTGCCAAACTTGACAAAGTGGAGGAAAGGTTTGTACTCGGTGAAATTGAACGCGAGTTGTATGAAAGAATCGGAGGCAAGCTTAAGCAGGAGCGGCGCAAGATCGAAGACGAATCAGAAGCGGCCCAAAAAAAATTATCGAACCCTGTTGATTTCGTTACGCGCTCGCTCAATTTATGCTCAAATCTTTCTGATTTCTGGGTTTCTGGTGATTTTAATGACAAGATAAAGCTGCAAGAAATCCTCTTTCCAGAAGGTATTCATTACGACAAAAAAAATGATGATTATCGAACCACGAGAGTGAATGCAATGCTCACTCTAATCCATTCATTACCAGCTTCTTTTGGCAATAAAAAAAGCGGAAAATCAAAGGAGCACATTGAATTTTCCGCTTCAGTACCTAAGGCCGGAATCGAACCGGCACACCTTGCGGTACACGATTTTGAGTCGTGCGCGTCTACCAGTTCCGCCACTCAGGCTTGGCTTCGCTAAAGGTCCGAAAAGCCTGGCGAACAAGGCTCTGTTTTGCCATCCCCTCAAACCTCTAGCGAAGGAGGGTGCAAATATGGCTAAAGTTTGATTTTTAGACAAGAGATGCGGGAAAAATAGGCAGTAGGCAATGGGCAGTAGGCAAATTGGGGTTAATTTGATAGTTCATTAACCGACTGTTCTTCAAGATTCAAATACCCTTGTATGAAGAAAATAATTTTCTCCCTGGTTCTCCTTTCCGGACTTCAGTTCGCGTTCGCGCAGTCAACAGTTAAAAAGGCCAGAGCGCGCGACCTCGGAATACCATTTTCCGGAACGCCAGGAGCATTTAATGCAATCACTGATGTAGCCGGTGTTGAGGTCGGTTTTACAACGTTGATTGAAGGTCACGGCAAGTTGACTGAGGGAAGAGGACCAGTAAGAACAGGCGTCACGGCAATATTCCCGAAAGGGAAAACTTACCAGGGCCGTGTCTTCGCAGCATGGCATACGCTCAATGGTAATGGCGAGATGACCGGAACAACATGGGTGAAAGAATCGGGTTGCCTGGGGTCGCCTGTCATGATAACCAACACGCATAGCGTTGGCGTTGTGCGTGATGCCGTCATCGAATGGTATGTAAAGAAATACCCCTCCACTATCTATTCCGGTGATGTCAGCCTTCCTGTAGTGGCCGAAACCTATGATGGTTTCTTAAATGACATCAACGGCTTTCACGTTAAGAAAGAACACGTCTTTGCAGCCCTGGAATCTGCGGCATCAGGGGCGGTTAAGGAGGGGAATGTAGGAGGGGGAACTGGGATGATCTGCCATTATTTTAAGGGAGGGACGGGTACATCGTCCAGAAAGATAGTCGTTGCAGAAACTGAATACACCGTTGGCGTTCTTGTTCAGACAAATTATGGTAGTCGCGATCAACTTACAATTGCCGGGGTCCCGGTAGGGAAAGAGATTCAGGATCTGCGTCCATTGTTCAACAAAGAAGATAAAGACGGGTCTATCATTGTAGTGCTTGCTACGGATGCACCCTTGCTTCCGCACCAACTCGAGCGACTCGCGAAAAGAATTCCACTCGGGATCGGTATCGTAGGTGGTCGCGGTGGAAATTCATCCGGAGATATTTTTATTGCCTTTTCGACAGCTAATTCTCAAATCAATTCGGACACCACGATAGCCGAAATAAAAATGCTTCCGAACGAACTTACCGATCGTTTTTTCTCAGCCACTGCTGAGGCCACAGAAGAAGCAATCATTAACTCCCTGATCGCTGCTGAAACGATGGAAGGCATCAATGGAAATAAAATTTACGCCATTCCGCATGATCGGTTAGTTGCCATGTTGAAGAAGTATAATCGAATTAAGTGATTGATGAAGCTTCATTTTGATTTCATAGTTGTTGGTGTGGGATCGATGGGATCGGCAGCTGCGTATTTTCTTGCCAAGCACGGATATTCCGTTTTAGGCATCGATCAATTCGATCCACCCCATGAGCTGGGATCGCACGCGGGGCAGAGCAGAATTATCCGCAAAGCTTATTTTGAACATCCCGACTATGTGCCATTGCTGCAACGAGCCTACGATTTATGGAAAGCGTTTGAACACGAGACCGGAAAACAATTTTATTACGAGACTGGCATCGTTTATTTCGGGGATGCTGATCATCCAACCTTATCCGGTGTTCGAAATTCAGCAGCTCTCTACGATGTGAACGTTGAGGTTTATGACAAAAAAAAATCGGCAGAACAATTTCCTGCTTTCAAAATTCCGGAAGCTTTTCAAACCTTAATTGAACCGGAGGCAGGCTTTGTTAGACCGGAATTTGCAATCGAGAATTATCTGAGCGAAGCCGAACGTCACGGTGCGCACATCCATCGGAATGAAAAAGTGCTGCGCTGGGGCTCCGGTGCTCAGGGCGTTTCCGTTACAACCGACAAGCAGACTTATCATGCATCGAAGTTGATTCTCTGCGGTGGTAGCTGGATGAAGAACCTGGTTCCTTCCCTCCAGCAACATTTGAAAGTGACCCGGCAGACACTTGCATGGATTAATCCGAAAGACCCCGATACGTTTGCGCTGGGGAATTTTCCATGCTGGTTTATTGAAGATCCGCATCTGGGGATGTATTATGGATTTCCCATTCTTCCTTTCGAAAAATTTGGTGGACCGATCGGATTGAAGATTGCAAGTCATAGGCCCGGGACGATCGTAGAGGCAGATAATGTTGAACGCGTCACGCTGCCACAGGAGGAGCACAATATTAAAGCCATTCTCTCAAAATATTTCCACGGTGCAGGGGATGAAATTATTTCGCTGAAGACATGTCTCTACACCTATTCACCTGACGAGAACTTTATCATTGACATTCTCCCCGATACCCATAACCGTGTGGTTGTGGCAGCCGGATTTAGCGGGCATGGGTTTAAGTTTGTGCCGGTGGTAGGAGAGGTGCTGGCGGAGTTAGCGGAGCGAGAAAGCACATCATTGCCGATTAATTTCTTAAAGTATTCAAGGCTTTGACTTACCACCAAAGAAGTACACGCTATACTACTTGCTTAACACCAACTTACTTTCAGCCAGCAATGATTTCAACGCAGCGTGGCCAACCCATTCTTGACCTTCACCCACACCAACAATGGTCCGTGTGTTCGTGATGTCCTCCAACGGATTTTTATCCAACAAGACCAGATCCGCTTCTTTGCCAACTTCAATTGTACCGGTTCTATCAATCATACCAAGAAATGTTGCAGGATTTATCGTAGCGGTTTGCAGCGCTGCATAAGGGGTTAGTCCTGCATCAACCATGGTCTTTAGTTCATCATGCAGGGCGAATCCTGTTACCTGGAAAAACTCGGGGGCATCCGATCCGGCCATCAAGGGAACCCCGGCCTGCCAAAGCTCAAAGACCATCTGCTGTCGGATCTTCACATACTTCTCACGGCTTTCCAATGAAGCCATTTTTTTCAGATAATTCTCGCGATACTTCCACTTCTCCTGTTTCAATGTTGAAGGCAAATAGTCATAGTCGGGTTTTGACTTGACCTCCTCATCGGAAAGCGGAAAACCAAAGCTTGAAATAAAAAAGTAGTTTGTGGGCGTTACGTATACACCAGCGTCCTTTACCATTTTCGCCAGCGGGGAAATTTTAGATTCCATAAGGTGCGGGACAGTTTCCCATGCTGCTTTGCTGTAAATGTTGTAATCCGATACGCTCTGTCCGTGATTGTAGGATGTATCTGGCAGCAGCGTTTCGATAAACATATCCATGTGTTCGATCTGTTGTTTTGCTTCAAGTGCGGCAGGTAACATTACAATCGGCCCAACGTGGCCAACCACTTTTATGTTTTCGCGTGCTGCTGCCTCATTTACTGCCTTGTATATCGGTTTCGCCATCATAAACGTAAGCTTAATTGCATCGTATCCGTCTGCTTTAAATTTCTTTACTGCTTCATTTGCTTTCGCTTCTGATGCAACAACCTCATAATTTTTGAACTCGGGTGCGAAAGGCCATCTTCCTACGAACTGCGGACTGGCCACACTAAGCTCCGGCCCGATCCACTTGCCACTTTTGACATTGAACTTTGCTTCGAGAAATGCAGGATGCCCGGCCATGATACGAGCAGTTGTTATACCATTAGCTAACATCAGCTTTAGTTCTGCCTTGTTGGTGTTGATATGCTCACCTTGCTCCATGAAAAAATGTGCGTGCATGTCAAACAGGCCGGGGATAAGGAACTTCCCGCTTCCGTCAATAACCTTAGTCTTTTTTGGCAGTTTTGCCTTGCTTGTCGGAGCCACTTTAACAATCACACCATCCTCTACGATAACGGTGTGATTGTTCAGAACGGTTTCGTTTGCCATTGTGATGACGGAGACGTTTTGTATGGCAAAGGTGCCCTGCGCAAAAGCAGGAATGCCTAAACACGCGCAAATGAAGTATGGGAAGCAGAAACGTAGAGACATAGTGTGCCGTAGGTAAGTTAAAGGCGAATACCACATGGTGTGAGTCAGCGACTCGGGTAAGTAAGGTTACCAAAAAGGATGAGGTGGAGCGATCGATTTGTGATAGGAGGTTTTTTCGTTTTTTCGGTTCAGCCGTTTATCCCCTTTTATTTCACCTTATCTAAATGCTCTCGGCCAAAAGCAATTAGCTCGGTGAATTCACCAGCACTATCCTTATTAAAACGGATTGCCCTGTACGGATTGTCCTTCATAAAAAAGTTTGAAGTTGTTTCCGGAACGAATATCATTTCTTTACCATCCCAAAGCTGCGTGATCGACAAATGATTTTTGTTCGCCACAATCTTTACCTCAATATTTTTGTCGGCCCGATGCCGGAATTTTCCTTCAAAAACTTTTAACTGTGCCGGGGATAGCTCAATAGGTTTTCGAATTTGTGGGACAAACGAATCATCTCGTTTCCAGACATCTCGGTTGAATGCGAGCACTTCTGATATTTGACCGTTTGAATTTTTCGAGAACTTCAAAGGGAAATTGATGTCTCTATTTAAGAACTCCAACTCAGATTGGGCATCAAACAAAATCTCTTCGCCATCCCAGTGCTGGCGCAACATTAGTTTGCTGTCCTTGGTGCGAATCTCGATATATTTGCCAGCATCAAATGCAGCCTGATAATAGCCTTCGAATGATTTAAGCTGTGCCTGCGACAACTTAATGCCTGAATCCTCATAACCATCCCACCGGTAAACGTTAGCGACCGTGAGGAGTAATTCGCGGATGATCGTGTTGTTTTCCGAATTGACCATAATGGCAACTCCATTTCCTTTTTCGAAATCCCCTACGTAAAGCGCGCGGAATCCTTCGTTGGCTCCTCCGTGCTGGAAGTACTTCGCATTCCCCATGCTCGTAATAAAAACGCCAAGACCCGCATCGTTCTTATAAGGCGTAAGCCGCAACCGCGTGTTTTCCTGCGTGAGAACTTTTGAGGATGCGCCCTTTAACGCCAGTTGCGTCTCTATTATGTATTTGGATAGATCCGTTGGATTCGTCCATAAGCTTGCGGCAGCTTGTTCAGGGTAGATGTGGTATTTCCCGGTAACTTCAGTCATGTCGGCCAGGTAAGCAGTGGCAAGATTTGCCTGACTTGCACTGGGTTGGTGATAGAAGCTTGACGTCATGCCGAGTGGTTGGAGCACTTCATCATCCATGTATGTGCTAAAACTTTTTGCGGTAACATCCATCACTATAAGTTGCGCGATTGTAGTTCCGCCACCGGAGTATTGCACTTTTTCCCCAGCTGGAAAGTGTGATCGTACTGCTTCATTATTCGCGGATTGTTCTCCATTAAGAATCTGAACTATGGTAGGGATTGAAGTGCCGTTTCGATAGCCACGGAATCCGTGCACGCTAGTGCCCGCTGTGTGACTTAATAAATTGTAAAGTGTAATGATTTTTCCTCCCGAGTTTTCATCATAGGGGAATTTCCAGGACTTGAGGTAAGTGTTGATGTCTTCATGTAGCTTAACCTTCTTATCCTGTGCCAGTTTCAAAACGCCAACACCTGCAAGTGATTTGCTGATCGATGCTGCTTGGAACAGGGTGGATGGAGTAACTCTAGTTTTGTTTTCAATATTGGCGTAGCCATAACCTTTTGCCCAGTCAAGCTTGAAGTCCTGAATCACAGCGATGCTGACCCCTGGAGTTTTTAATGCCTCCATACGGTCTTCGATCGTCCATTTTTTTCCTTCCGCATCGATGCCGTTTTCAACTCGTTCAATTCGTTCTTCAACACTATTGGGAATACTTGTCGTCTCGGCTTGCTGGCAACTGTATCCTAAGCTTGAGATAATAAAGGAAAATAACAGGAGGGAGAGTGTTTTTTTCATAGTCGTGTTTGTTAATGACGGGTTTGGACCTATACAGGATTCAAACCAAGTCCTTATTCCATAAAAAAAAATTAGACAAAACGTGCGGCCCAAGGGTGCTGAAACCGCTTGAAACGAAACCCTTAAATCTTAAATCTAAAATCTTAAATCTTAAATTGATCTACGCGCCCACCTTCTGCAAATCTCTCACCTCATTGATCATCTCCCGATTGATTTTACGTTCCGGGCCGCGCATAAACTCGAACTCTGCAAGCAATTCCTGCACTTTCAGCTTCATGTCATCCGTGCGACCTAACCGTTGAAGGAACTTACAGTACTCCAGTCGATGTTCGTAGTTCGTATTTGACTTATCCATATCCTGGAAGATCTGTTCGGCTGAGTCTGTTCTTCCGCTATGGTGCAGCGCCCACGCATAGGCTATACGCGTGATGGATTTTTTAAACTGAGGATTTTGTTCAAGCGATGCGCCAAGATCAACCGCTTCCTGATATTCCGTGTTCACGTAAAACGCGTGTAACAGTTTCATTTGGAGTCCAAGGTCATCAGACATGAATCCCGAAAGCGATTCGCGATAAAGTTTTACTGCTTCTTCAGCCCGCCCAACCTCGACATAGGCATCGGCAAGTTTCACGCGATTGTTGAGTGTATCGCTGAAACGATACGCATCCTCAAGCTGCTCGATCTTGTAATTACTATTCACTACTCCCTTAACGGCTTCCGTAATGTTGTTGATACTCGCGCGGTTGTTGAAGTGATGGATCAGGTAAAATACGCAGCCAAACAACGGAAATAAAATGATGAACCAGTACCACCGATACTCTACGCCATTGCGATAAGCATGGTAAATGCAGAAAGCCTGGAGGAGGAGGACAGGAGTGTATAAGCCGTACATGGGATTTTTTTTACAAGGTAACAAATATTGGTTTATGGAGCTCAACGAAGACTATTTACGCTCATGTGAGACCCTTCATAAACCTTCATAAAAGTAGAGCGGCTTTTTCTTGAATTTGGCCTGATCCATTGGTAACTTGATTACTCTTCTGTTTATCTCTCCACTTAAACCCACCAATTATGAAAAAACTTATTTGTTATTTCATTTTATCGAGTGCGTTTGTTGTACAGACGTTGGCACAAGAAAGTACTCCCGTTCATTTTGCTGCGTATGAACACCGTGTGAAGCCTTCCATGACGGAGAAGTACTGGGAATGCATGCGCAGAGTCAAGAGCAATTCAGCCCAGCATAAAATCGGAGCTGCCTGGGCATCTTTTGAATTTGATGACAACACGTTTATCCATTTCATGCCAATCAAGAATTTTGCCGAGCTAGACAAAAATCCATTTGCCGATCTGGAGACTAAAATGGGGAAAGCTGCGCATGATGCGATGTGGGCTGATTTTTCACCTTGCATGGAATCGACAACAAGTTATGTCGTGACGTTTTACCCTGCACTGTCGTATTTGAGAGCGACACGTGAAGAGAATTTCAGAGACGTTTTTTTCTGGACTGTGATTGAAGGTAAAGAGGCTGAGGCGGAGGCGCTTTTGAAACAATGGGCGAAAGTTTACGAAGCAAAGAAAGTTCCGACTGGGTTCGAGACTTATAAGGTTACTTTTGGGGGAGAGCCAGTCTATGCAATAGTAGGATGGGCAAAAGATGAACTTGATATGGCAACCGAAAGAAGTAAGACCAGGGAACTAATGGGAGAGGACATGAAAAAAATGATGAGTCAGACAATGACCTTAACCAAAAAATTTGACACGAAGCGCGGAAGGAGACTGGCGGAGGTAAGCTATGCGCCAGCGCCATCTGCTGGATCGAATTAGGAACCAGCGTCAGTCATGAATCCATCGGGTATCTGGTGGATTCTTTTTTTGACTGACCAACTTCAATTCAACGAGGGAAAATTTATCTATCTTTCCCGTTGAATCCCATTCTAATGAAAATCCTTGTCTGTGAAGACGATGTTATCGTTGCCAAAGTAATTCAAGTTGCACTCGAGCCCCTGAATGTCCATGCCTATTGGGTAAAGGATGGCGACAAAGCATTCCGATTACTAAAAGCTCAGAACGATTACGACCTGATCATCACGGACATCCATATGCCGCACTACAAAGGTGACCAAATACTGAGTCTCGTTCGCGATGAGCAAAAGAAAAACACGCCCATCATCATGATCTCCTCTGATGATGCGGAGGAGGCGATTAACCTGGCATTGAAATCCGGTGTGAATGAGTACATGGTCAAGCCGGTGAACCCGGATCTGCTGGCGAAGAAGGTGAGGAAGCTCCTCAAGTTATAATGTGCCAATCTGCCAATGTCCCAATTAGCCAATGATGGAAACTCACCTGGTAGAGAATACCGTGGTTCTGCTATCCATATTTTAAAAGTAAGCCATTGGCAAATCTAAATAGTAAACGTACGACATCGGCACATCGGCTCGTTGGCTAATTAACCTCAATAAACTTCGTTAACGAAAAAGCCACCGTTCGTTCTGCAAAAAGCGTTTTCACTCGACCCCACACTGAACCGAATAATTCTGACTTCCGATACGCCTCAAGACTCGCCTCATTATCCCAATGACTAAGCGTAGTAAACACTGTTTCATCTTCCGCATCTTTCAATAATTGCAAATGCGTGCATCCCGGAAAATTCCGGATGGCGACTTTATTCTTGTTAAAGATCTCCAGGAACTCGGAAACACCAGGCTCGGTGAAGTGCATACGGACAATACGGATAATCATTGATGAGTTGTATTATAAAGCTTCTGTAAAGCTATGGCTTTTGGCAATGGCTATGGCTAAATGCATAGGAGGAATTTAATCGTACGGTGTATTTGGCCATTGCTATAGCCAATAGCCTTAGCCTTATTCTTCAAAGACGATATTTACCATACTATCATATGTCAACCCCAGCAACTCGGAAGCATTTCCTTTGTAGATACCAATTTCCAAAAGTCCAAGGCTGTTGAAAATCAAAAAACATTCGCCTTCTTCTGCCTGGCTGTACTGCGTTTGGATGCGTCTGAATTTTTCGCCACCGAACTGAACCGTGAACGCTTTGTCTTTGCTAAGTATGTCGAATGCTTCTTTGGGAATATTGGTGATCAGGTTGCCCGCATTGTCCACACGGACTACTTGCCCGGAAATTTGTTTCCGCGTAGCCTTAACCTGACGATCGATCATCCGTTTAGTAACTGGCAGCGGCTTGCCCAGATCCGTAATCGAAACCCCGCTTGCCAGTTTAGCCGCGGCCGGAGCAAAGATATCGCGCTCTGGGAAAGTTGAAGAGACCTGGTTGATGCTGTTTAGTTGAACCGCATACTGAAAGTTTTTGTCACTGATCAGGCTGAAAAGGCCGTTATCGGAACCAATAAAGAAATGGTCTTCTAATTGAATTGCGATGGGTGAATCGCCCTTGCTTCCGACTGCATTAACCCCGACCAGGTGAACGGTTCCTTTGGGAAAGTCACGGAATACAGACTTCAGCACGAACGCAGCGTGACCTATATCACACGATGCGATGGCGTGTGTGATATCAATGATTCCAATACCTGGATTGGTGCTGATGATCTTAGCCTTAATAGCCGCTACATAATGATCGCTTTCTCCGGAATCCGTTAAAAGAGTGACAATAGGCATCCTGGCTCGCTATTTTTAGGCTTTTTGTGAAAATAATGGCACCTCACGTGTGCTTTTTATTTCATTAATTTTGTTGTGCTAAAAATAAAGATTAACTCGATTTAAACACAATTATATCATTGATAGAGAAAGTAGTAACATTAGATAACATCTCGTTGATCGATTTCCTCGGGGTGGCAAACAAGAACATCGATTCGCTGGCGGCAGCTTTTCCGAAGAGCCGTATTGTCTCACGCGGAAACGAAATTGTCTTGAAGGGCTCAACAGCCGAAATCGGTGAGATCGGTGACATCCTCAATTCGCTTATTGATCATTACCACAAATACGGACGCGTGACGGAAGAAAACGTTCAAAATTACATTGCACGGGATGCCGAACCCATGCTTCCAGCGAATGGCGATGGCTCTTCGCCAGAAGATATAATTTTGTATGGCACAAAAGGGACGTCTATTAAACCCAAGACTGTGAACCAGGCTAAGCTTGTGGAGCAGGTTCAGGGAAATGATCTGGTTTTTGCACTTGGTCCGGCAGGTACAGGTAAGACTTACATCTCGGTGGCGATGGCGGTTCGTGCGTTGAAGAACAAGAGTGTAAAGAAGATCATTATCACGCGCCCTGCGGTGGAAGCCGGTGAAAATCTTGGCTTTCTTCCAGGCGATTTGAAAGAAAAAATTGATCCGTACTTGCGTCCGATCTACGATGCGCTGGGCGATATGATTCCGTACGAAAAACTCCAGTACTATATGGAGCGCGAGATCATCGAGATCGCGCCACTGGCCTATATGCGTGGACGTACGTTGAACAATGCGTTCATCTTGCTTGATGAGGCTCAGAACACCACACCGATGCAGATGAAAATGTTCCTGACGCGTATGGGGCCGGATTCTAAAATGATTGTCACTGGTGATACTTCGCAGATCGACTTACCGCGAAATCAAAAATCCGGTTTGAAAGAAGCAGTTCGCATTCTCACAGACGTCAAGGGAATCGGATTCGTTGAACTTTCGGAAAAAGATGTGGTTCGTCACAGGCTCGTCAGGGATATTATTGACGCGTATAATAAAGAGTCGAACCCGGATATACCGAAGGTTTAAAAAATTTAAGATTTTAGATTTAACATTTGGTGAAGCGTAGTTTGCAAATTGACGCGATGGATTGGGCATTGCGACTGATATAGACACATCTTGCAATTTACCCGATTTCCGCGACACTGCTTCACGGGTAGCAGCCCACCAAAAATCTTAAATTTTAAATCTTAAATCTTAAATTCTCCCACCGCGGATGGAGATCGATGGTATACTCCCTATCTTCCCTTCATGTTCCGCTGGACACCCTACACATTCCTGAGGATAGCAGCATTTTTTATAGGAGGAATTCTTCTCGGAGTTTATAATCCGGGAATAATTCCTCTCCGTTTTTCTGTCGGAGTGCTGGTGGTTTTCGTTGTTCTGTACTTCCTTCTGTTTTTTCTCACGAGGAATTTGCCGCGGGGGTATTTTGGTATGCTGGGATTGCCCGCTGTATTCATCGCAGGCTACATCCATGTTCATTTACAGAAGCATACCAATCAATCCGACCATCTCACTTTCAATCAGGACTCTGTTCAATATTATCGCGCGGTAATTACAACGTTTACGCAGGAAAAACTGAAGTCGTGGAAGACGGAAGCACGGCTGACGCAGATCTATTCCAACGGACAATGGATTGCGCGCAACGCAAAGCTGCTTTTCTATTTCCCCAAAGCGGATTTTGAAAAATCATTCGCCTATGGGGATGTATTGCTGATCAAGGGTAAACCTGCCTTGATGACGCCTCCTTCTAATCCCGGTGAGTTTGATTACAAACGATACCTTTCCTTCCGTAACATTTATCACCAACATTTCCTGCGAAAAGGAAACGTAAAACAAATTGGTCACGATCCTCCTTCTCAATTTATTAAATATGCTTTTCTATCCAGGGCATGGTGTCAGCACCAGCTTGAAACGTACGTCACGGGTGGCCGGGAGCGGGCAGTAGCCTCTGCGTTGGTTCTGGGCGTCACCGATGGACTTGACAATGACTTGCTCAATGCATATTCGGCCACAGGTGCTATGCACGTGCTGGCCGTATCGGGATTGCACATCAGCATCCTGTACATGATTATAATGTGGGTGCTCAAACCACTTTCAAAGTTGCGGTCGGGTCCGTGGCTGCTGGCCATAATCAGCTTGATTCTTCTTTGGTTGTATGCCTTCATCACGGGAATTTCTCCTTCCGTATTGCGGGCTGTTACGATGTTTACGTTCGTTGCCTTGTCACGACCGATGGGCCACACAACCAACATTTTCAATACGTTAGGTGCTTCTGCCTTCTGCTTGTTACTGTTCGATCCACACCTGATCATGTCGGTAGGATTCCAGCTTTCTTACCTGGCCGTCTTTGGGATCGTTTACCTTCAACCCGGATTGTATCAGCTCTGGACGCCAACGAACTACCTGCTGGACGAGATTTGGAAGATCACCTGCGTGTCAATAGCTGCACAACTCGCAACGTTTTCGCTCGGTCTGCTATACTTCCATCAGTTTCCAAACTATTTCCTGTTGTCGAACCTGCTTGTTATCCCTGGTTCGTTTGTCGTGCTTGTCTTGGGAATCCTTCTCTTGGCGGTTTGTGTTGTCGGTGTTGCCGGTGTTGCCGTGGGTTTTCTCTTGACTTGGTCGATTAAATTTATAAACTATGTTGTTTTTGTAGTGGAAGCTTTTCCTTTCAGCCTTGTCGAAAATATCTACATCAACACCTATCAGAGCTGGCTGATTATGATCGCCATTGTTATGATGGTCTTGCTTTTTCAGTTTCGGAAGTTTCAGTTCATCCCGCTTGCAACTGCAAGTATGGTCTTGTTTGCCATCGAGCAGTGGACGCACCACATACACGCGTTTTCAAAAGCAAAATTCACCGTGTACAACGTGCAAGGCCATACAGCATTCGACCTGATGGAAAATGGGCAAACATTTTTCTTTACGGATTCCATTTTGATAAATGATAAGGATCGAATCCGTTTCCACATCCATCCGAACCGCTTGTTTGCCGGAATACAAACGGTCAAAAATCCTCAAGCTTTGGGAATTCAGGGCTGGGCTGGAGTACAGATGTTAACCTGGAAGGATAAGACCATCGCGTTGATGCAATCCGCGGAAGCGAAGTTGAGCGGTAGTATTCAAATTGATATTCTCATCGTTGGAAATAATGCATGGAAGATAGACGATCTACAAAAAGTAAAGACTTATCCGCGTTTGATTATTTTAGATAGTAGTAATTCCTATTTTTACACCGAACGGTTCCTTAAAGATGCTATTCGCCTGGGACTGAAGATTCATTCGGTCAGGCACCATGGCGCTTATCAGGAATTTATTGAGACCTCCACGTAAGATCAAGCTTTATGAAGTACATCAAATATTCGGTTCTGGATCGCATCGCCTTCATCACATTAGATCGACCAGAAAAGCGAAACGCGCTCAGCTACGACCTCGTCACCGAGTTGAAAGCGGCATTCGCAGAAGCTGAAAATGATAACGCAGTTAAAGTGATCGTACTGAAAGCCAATGGCGAAGCATTCTCAGCCGGAGCAGACCTGGAATATCTCCAACAGCTTCAGTCCTTCTCATATGAGCAAAACTTCAATGACTCCAATCACTTAAAGGAATTATTCCTTCAGATATACAGCCTGAAGAAAGTCGTTATTGCGCAGATTCAGGGTCACGCCATCGCAGGCGGTTGCGGTCTCGCAGCAGTATGTGACTTTAGCTTTGCAACACCGGAATCAAAGTTTGGCTACACCGAAGTGAAGATTGGATTTATCCCAGCCATCGTCATGGTATTTCTTATTCGTAAGATAGGAGAGGCGCGATCACGCCAGCTTCTGCTCAGTGGTGCGTTGATCAGCGCAGATCAGGCAAAGAAGATGGGCATCATAAACGAAATCGTAGCGAAGGAGGAACTCGATGAAGAAGTCATCCATTTTGCGGCACAACTGATCGTGTCGAACTCCGGTTATAGCATGGGAGTCACCAAACAAATGATGGCAAAGGTCCAGACGCTTCCCTTAGAAGATGCATTAACGTTTGCAGCCGAAATGAATGCGAAGGCTCGTGAAAGCGAAGATTGCAAACGAGGAGTGTCCGCTTTTGTGAACAAAGAAAAAATTTCTTGGTAAAAATTGGAATATCACGCTAAATAGTACGTGAATATTACTTTGTTGCTGGTTTTGTTATGGGAAACTGATAATATCAGGTGTAAGAAATTAACCCAACCCATAACCCCAATGAATTTTAAATTATTTTTTGCAGCGCTGTTCGTCACGAGCGTTGCGTCAGCCCAACCATTTACCGGTGATACATGGAGTGCAACGAAGTCAGCAAAAAGCGGAACCATCTCCCTGGCGTATGTTGAAACACCGAGCTTCGTTTATAAAGATAAAAATGGAGAACTTACGGGCATCTGTGTTGACATTATGCATGACTTTGTTGTGTGGGTAAACGCAAACAAGGGGGTGAAGCTCTCTTCCAAATTTGTAGGAGATGGCTCAAGCTTTCGCGGAATGTATGATAAAACTAAAGCTTCATCCGGTGGAGTATTTGGACTTGGCAACGTCACGATTACAGATGAGCGCAAAAAAGAAGTCAAGTTCAGTCCTCCGATCATTACAAACTTCGCTATCCTCGTAACGCAGCCCAGTGTTCCTACGCTCGCAAAACTTGAAGACATTCCCAAAACCTTTGCAAACTTCACAGCGTACAGCGCAAAAGGCACACTCAACGAAAAACGTACTGCCGACCTCAAGTCAAAGTACTATCCTGGCATGAAGATTACACCTACCACTACAAGCCAGGAGACACTTGAAAAAGTTTTTGCTGATCCTACAGGCGTAGCCTACCTTGACCTGGCATTCTACATCGAAGCAGTGCAGTTAAAGAAACCTGTGAAACGTCACCCTGTGGGGGACAAAGCTGCGGAACAATTTGGCATTGTAATGCCACTCAACAGCGACTGGGGTCCAGTCTTTGACGAGTTCTTCAAAGCGAATGGTGGATACACCAACACCAAGGAATACAAGACGATTTTGATCAAGCACCTGGGTGAATCTGGAGTAAAGTTGTTGCAGTCGGGAACGAAGTAGAGGCCGGGAACCGGGAGCTTGAAGTCAGGAGCCAGGAGGTGCGAGTCGGAGAGCGGTTACTGTAGCAGTGTCTCAATCGAAAGTGTTAGATTCCTAAACTCATTTTGTTTAAGAAAAGCGAAGAAGACTCTTCGCTTTTTTGTTGATGTATCGAGTGTAATCCTATTCTTGTTCTGCAACATTCAGTTCTCTTTCCCCTTTACTTGTTGCCCAACTCCACTTGTGCTCCATGACTCCCCGCTCCCGCGCCCTGACTCCCAGCTCCTAGCTCCCGATTCCTGACTCCCGGCTCCCAGTTCCTGACTCCCGACTCCCTGCTCCCAGCTCCTATTTTTTTACTATTTTCACGGCTCATTAAACAGCTTACGGGTAATTATGATTACAGTCGGAAAAGACAGACTGTCGGCAGGAGATTTCAAGCGACTTTTATATGATGGAGATAAGGTGAGCCTGGATGCAGGCGCGCTGCAGAAGGTGAGGAAAAACTTTGATTTCCTTCTAGCTTACTCAAAAGATAAGATCATCTACGGCATCAATACCGGTCTCGGTCCAATGGCGCAATACAAGATCAGTGAAGACGATCAGCGTCAGTTACAATACAATTTAATTCGCAGTCACAGCTCCGGGTCAGGTGATCCGTTCCCGGAAGATATTGCTCGTGCCACCATGCTCGCACGACTTAACGGTCTGATGCAGGGGTCATCCGGCATCCACCAGGAAGCTGCCGAGCTTATCGTGACACTGCTAAATAAAAATATCAGTGCTTGCATCTTTCAGCGTGGTGGCGTAGGAGCGAGTGGCGACCTGGTTCAGCTTGCACACCTTGCCCTTAATCTGATTGGTGAAGGAGAAGTATGGTACAAAGGAAAACTGACCTCAACGAAGGAAGTTTTTGCTGCTGAGAACATCAAGCCGTTGCAGATTCATCTTCGCGAAGGTCTTGCGCTGATGAACGGCACGTCAGCCATGACAGGCGTTGGGCTGGTCAACATCATCCACGCGAAGAAAGTGTTGAATGTGGCGGTGATGTTGTCATCAATCACGAATGAACTGATGAAGTCTTTCGATGACCATTTTTCCATCGAACTCAACAGCGTCAAGCATCATATCGGTCAGCAGAAAGTTGCGCAGGCGATGCAAAGCTTTCTGGGCGACAGCAAGCTCATCCGCAAAAGACCTGAACACTTATATCATAGAAAGATCGAAGAAGCGGTTTTCACCGATAAGGTTCAGGAATACTACTCGCTCCGTTGTGTACCGCAGATTCTCGGACCTGTTTACGATACCATCGCTTTCGCGGAAAAAATTCTCACCGATGAAGTAAATTCCGTCAACGATAATCCGATAATCGATCATGGTCGCGAGATGGTGTATCACGGAGGGAATTTCCATGGCGACTACGTTGCATTGGAAATGGATAAGTTGAAAACGGTGATCACGAAATTGTGCATGCTGTCCGAGCGTCAGCTGAACTACCTTCTCAACGATAAGTTGAATCAGAAGCTCACGCCATTTATCAATCTCGGCAAACTCGGATTGAATTTCGGAATGCAGGGAATGCAGTTCACAGCTACATCAACCACAGCGGAGAACCAGACGTTGTCATACCCAATGTATCTCCACAGCATTTCAAATAACAACGATAACCAGGATATCGTTAGCATGGGATGTAATGCCGCTTTGATCACCCGCAAAGTGATCGACAACACCTTCGATGTGCTGGCTATTCAGGCGATCTCGTTAATGCAGGCAATTGATTATCTGAAGTGTCATGCACGTTTGTCTGGCGCTACGCATAAGCTGTATGATGAGATCCGTGCAATCATCCCGACTTTTATTGAAGATGAGCCAAAATATCACATCCTAAAAAAAGTGAAGGAATACCTGGTTCAGCACCAGAGCACGTTGATCATGTAATCGAATCAAATCAAAATGAAGTACGCATTAGTTACCGGAGGATCACGAGGAATAGGAAGAGCAGTTTGTGTAAAACTGGCTGAAGAAGGATACACCTTGCTTGTGAACTATAAGAGCAATGAGGCCGAAGCACAGAAGACATTAGAACTCGTCCGGCAAAAAGGAACTGATGGAATCCTGCTGAAATTTGACGTGTCTGACAAAAAGCAAGTGGATGAAGTGCTCGGAGGATGGATCGATTCGAACAAAGACAAGACCATCGAAGTGCTCGTGAACAACGCGGGGATCCGCCAGGACGGCCTGCTGATGTGGATGACTGACGAACAATGGAAAAGCGTCCTGGGATCAAGCCTGGACGGATTTTACCACGTCACTCGACTCGTAATCAACGGGATGCTCGTAAAGCGCTTTGGGCGAGTGGTCAATATTGTGTCACTTTCCGGTCTCAAAGGAATGCCGGGCCAGACAAATTATTCCGCTGCAAAAGCTGGCGTCATCGGTGCCACAAAAGCGCTGGCGCAGGAAGTTGCTCGGAGGGGCGTAACGGTCAATGCAGTGGCCCCCGGCTTCATCAAAACTGACATGACGCAAGACCTTAAAGAGGCCGATCTCAAATCCCTGATCCCAATGCAGCGGTTCGGAGAAGCGGATGAAGTTGCCGACACGGTAGTTTTCCTTGCGTCCAAGAAAGCATCCTACATCACCGGTGAGGTGGTTAACATTAACGGGGGTCTGTACTCCTAAAGGATGAACACGGCTGCTTCTTATCCTGCTAAATCACATTGAAAATTACTTCCGTGTTGTTAGACAGTGCATCAATAAGCCGGAAACTTCATTAATTTCTTTATTTTTGCTGTACTTGAAATGGTATGCATGCAGCGCATTGCCCCTGGCATTTCTAACCCCTTGTTTTACTGTAACTAGCAATTGATCAATGAATCGGGTTGTTATCACCGGTTTAGGAATTTATTCCTGCATAGGCAAAAACCTTGATGAGGTTCGCGACTCCCTTTACCAGGGAAAATCGGGGATCGTCCTTGACCCTCAGCGCAAAGC
>DASWTM010000001.1:0-4612 GCA_036402115.1 Chryseosolibacter sp. | reverse complement strand
CAACGCTGTTCCCGAAGACGCTACGACATTTTCCACATCCGCCTGATGCATCGAGATGACATCCGTGTAGCCTTCTACCAGGTAACAGAACTCATGCTTACGGATTTCGTTCTTTGCCTGATACAATCCGTAGAGCACGTTGCTCTTGTGATAGATTTCTGTCTCAGGAGAATTGATGTACTTCGGCTGATCCTTTTCCTTCGTGAGGATGCGGGCGCCAAAGGCAATCACCTTCCCGGAAAGGTTGTGCACCGGAAAGATCACCCTTCCGCGAAAGCGATCGTATTTTTTTCCTTCGTCTTTTCGGATGAGAAGGCCTGCTTTCTCAAGCATCTCTTCCGTGTATCCTTTGCCAGTAGCCGTGCGCGTTAGATTGTCCCATTCGTTCAACGCATAGCCGAGCTCGAATTTTTCGATCGTGCGATCATTGAAACCGCGTTCACGGAAGTAGCTTAGTCCAATGCTTTTCCCTTCATCATTATTGAGCAAAAGATCCTTGTAGTGATCCTTGGCAAAATTCATCAGGATATAAAGGCTGTCGCGTTCACTTTGAGAGGCCCGTTCCGCATCGCTTCGCTGCTCCTCTTCCTTTATCTCAACGCCATATTTTTTGGCGAGGTAACGAATCGCTTCAAGGTAGCTCATTCCCTCGTGTTCCATCACGAAGGTTATCCCATCGCCACCCTTGCCGCTGCTAAAATCTTTGAATATGCCCTTGGATGGCACCACGTAAAAGGAAGCGGTTTTTTCGTTGGTGAATGGACTGAGTGCCTTATAATTCTGCCCTGACCGCTTTAGCGAAACGAAGTCGCCAATCACGTCAACGATGTCAACGCGGTTCTTAATTTCATCAATGGTTTCACGGGTAATCATTGGAAATCAGCTAATTGGCCAGCCAGCGGGTAAAAACTTAGTGGTTCAGGGTTCAAAGATAAAAGAAGTATCGTTCACAACGGGGTAATTCACAATTCCGATTATAACTTGCGGGCTTTTAAACGATTTTACCTCACTTTGTTGTTTGTCTAGCATGAGTTTTTCCCAAACCGATATCCTGAAGGCCCTTTCAACTGTCGAAGACCCGGATTTGAAGCGTGACCTGGTTAGCCTGAACATGATCAAAGATGTAAAGGTCGATTCCAGGAAAGTGAGCTTTACCGTAGTGCTAACCACTCCCGCCTGTCCTCTGAAGGAAAAGATCAGGCAGGATTGCGAAGATGCGGTTGAAAAAGTGGTTGGGCCGGATGTGGATATCGACATTTTAATGACCTCATCGGTTACAACGTTGCGTGACAACGCTCCACTCCTGCCGGGTGTAAAAAACATCATCGCCATTGCTTCGGGTAAAGGTGGCGTAGGCAAATCTACTGTCACATCGAATCTTGCTGTTGCGCTCGCCCAGACGGGTGCAAAAGTTGGGTTGATCGATGCCGATATTTATGGTCCCTCCATTCCAACGATGTTCAATTGCGAGCATGAACAGCCGCACGTGAAGCAGGTGAACGGAAAGAATATCATTATTCCAATCGAGCAATATGGCGTTAAACTTTTGTCGATTGGTTTCTTAACGCCTCCGGACAGCGCGGTAGTTTGGCGCGGACCGATGGCGAGCTCAGCGCTGAAGCAGTTTTTCGCTGACGCGGATTGGGGTGAACTCGATTACTTGCTGATCGATTTACCCCCTGGAACAAGTGACATTCACCTGACGATGGTCCAAACCGTTCCGGTAACAGGTGCGGTGATAGTCACAACACCACAAAAGGTTGCGCTTGCAGATGCGAACAAAGGACTTTCGATGTTTCGTCAGCCACAGATCAACGTACCGGTGCTCGGTATAGTAGAAAACATGGCCTGGTTCACGCCCGAAGAATTGCCGAATAACAAGTACTATATCTTTGGAAAAGATGGTGGACAGAAACTTGCGGAGAAGTATGATGTCCCGTTGCTGGGTCAGATTCCATTAGTGCAGGGAATTCGCGAAAGCGGAGACAGCGGATTGCCCGCAGCGATGAAAGAGGGAATTGTGGCCAACGCTTTCCAGGACCTGGCGAAGACCGTTGCCCGGAAGATTGCTATTCGCAATGCGCAGCAACCTACCCTGGTCACATCGGTGAGATAAGAAATAAAACCGCTGGCAAATGCTGGCTTTATTGATAACTTTGTAACGATGAATACCACATTAGACGAAATCACCCGGAAGATCGAAGCCTCGCTTGATTCCATTCGTCCGTACCTCAAAGCAGACGGAGGAAATGTGCGAATCAACGAAGTCACGTCAGACAATATCGTGCGTCTGGAGTTCGAAGGTGCATGCGGCAACTGCAGCATGTCGACCATGACCTTCAAGGCCGGAGTAGAGGCTGCCATTAAGCGTGATGTACCCGAAGTAAAGTCAATTGAGGTTGTCAATCTCACTCCTATACACCCCTAAGCCATAGCGCACGTAAAGTTGGTTTAGTTACTTTTTTGCTCAGCATTGCTCGTCTGGGCTTTTAACCTTCCGTTTCGTTAGTCAGCGCATTTTTGATATTTTTAGGTGTTTGATACACCTTACTTTTTAAGATACTTTCAGAGCTGCTTCAACGTTAAATCCTGACATCCCCTTCTGATGACTTTCCGCCTGCTATTCCTGTTTAACGTATTTCTGCTGTTTAGCTTTTGCGTGGGCGCACAGGATCGCTGTGGAACTGTAGAATACAACAACCAGCTTAAGAAACGTGGACTGGTTCCGGTAGATGACCGCGTGTTTGAAGATTGGCTTAAGTCAAGGATGAGCGTGCTGCGCTCTTCCAGCACCAAAAGGCTGAAAGGTCCTCCGTATAAGATTCCCGTTGTAGTGCATGTCATTCACAAAGGAGAACAGGTTGGGGTCGGTTCGAATATTTCGGACGCGCAGATTCTTTCGCAGATTTCCGTTCTGAATGAAGACTTCCGCAGGATGAATCCGGATGCTGGTAACACACCATCGCAATTTCTTCCCGTGGCGGGAAGCCTTGACATTGAATTTGTACTCGCGAAGAGCGACCCCGAGGGACTTCCAACTACCGGAATAGTCCGTGTACAGGGGTCGAAGGATGGTTGGGTACTTGCCGATCAATATGAATTGAAGTCGCAGAGTTATTGGCCCGCAGAAGATTACCTCAACCTTTGGGTTTGCGACATGGTGGATAACCTGGTAGGTTACGGCCAGTACCCAGAATCTACGCTTCCAGGCATCGATAACTCATCCGCGAATCGCCTGACCGATGGGGTTGCAGTCTGGTATCGCGCATTTGGCTCAATTGATGACGGTAATTTTGATCTTAGCTCCACCTTTAATAAAGGCCGAACACTCACCCACGAGCTTGGACACTTTTTGGGGCTGCGACATATCTGGGGTGACGATTCCGGTGCGTGCACGGGCACCGATTACGTAGACGATACTCCAAATCAAGCCACCGCTTCAAGCGGCTGCCCGACACACCCACGCAACTCGTGTGGCAGTGTGAACATGTTTCAAAACTTCATGGATTACACACAGGATGGATGCATGAATTTGTTTACGAAAGAACAAATAGCTCGTGTTACCACCGTGTTGGAAAATAGTCCGAGAAGGGCATCGCTGCTAACGTCTCCAGGCTTGAACGAACCGCTGGTCGTTCAACGTGATATCGGCATCAGGCATGTGATTAGCCCGAAAGAATTTGAATGCTCAAACACCATTTCTCCGTCAATTGAAATCCGGAATTATGGCACTGCAACGGTGACAGCCACAACGGTCCAACTTACCGTGAACGGCATTGTGACAGAGACCCGTACATTCGACAACACACTCGCAAACCTTGCTGTAGCACAGGTAAGCTTTAGCCCGGTCATCGTTCCAACGGGCGTTAATACAATTTCATTTTCCATTACCGAGGTGAATGGTGCGGCCGATCAGAACACTGCTAACAATAGTATAAGCAATTCATTCACAGTAGCAACGCGGGAAACAACACCGTTTTCTGAAAACTTCAACAGCTTTCCGTCAAAATGGGTGTTACATAATCCTGACGGGAAAGTAACGTGGGAGCACGCTACTGCACCGCGCGAGACACCGCAGAATAAAGCGATGCTTCTAAATTTTTTTGATTATGAAGAAAGCTACGGAGAAGTGGATATCCTCCTGACTCCGGTGCTGGACCTGACCGATGCTCCGGTAGCATCGCTGGTGTTTGACCGGTCCTATGTGCGCTATGTTTCCAGCAACGATCGCCTGAAAATTGTAGTACTGGAAGATTGTGAGCCAATCGAAGACGGAACTGTTGTTTTTGACTCGGCCGGCAGTGCCCTGCGGACAGCCAATTCAGTAGCCGGGTCATTCGTGCCTTCAGGAATACAAGATTGGCAACGCGAGTTCATTAACCTGACCGCGTTCGCAGGGCGAGCCAATATTCAAATCGCTTTCATCGCTATCAGTGACTGGGGCAATAATCTCTACCTCGATAATGTATCTGTCATTACTTCTGAGCTTGAAGATGTCTCATTACTTGGAATTGATTCGCCCTCCTTCATTACATGCGAATCGAATCCCTCACCACTTGTATTGGGCCAGAACGTTGGAACAAAAACCATCACACAAGTAACGATTCAATAC